>JAHELB010000072.1 GCA_024644385.1 Nitrosopumilaceae archaeon
CCCCTACAAATCCTGCAAAAATTATTGGATTCTTCAACTCTGTCTTTTTAATTTCAAAGACTTCAGCTTCTGGAAATTCTTTTTGCACTGCTTACGTCGATTTGTTCTGACTAATTACTTTACTGAAGGGATATTTGATGAGTTAATTGTGAAAAAAGAGTGATGATGATCATTTGATCTTCTCAATTCTTTTTTGCCTCTCTTGTTATGTCTCCCACAATCTCTTCTAACAAATCCTCCACAGTGATTATCCCTACTAATGTTTCTTGTTCATCTACTACAATTGCCATATGCATGTCTTTTTTCTTAAGTTCTATGAGGAGATTACTGATTCTTTCATTAGAGTATACAAAAAATGGTGTTCTTGCAATTTTTCTAATTATTGTTTTTTTATGTTCTTTTTCTGGAATTTTAAAAATATCCAATATGTGTAATACTCCTATGATTTTCTTTGATGTTTTATCAAAAACAGGTATTCGTGAAAATCCACGATCTTCAATTTTTGATATTACTTTTGACAATGTAAGTTCTCCCTCTAATGAAAAAATATTGTCTTTTGGGGTCATGACATCCTGAATTGGTTTATCGTCAAATTCCAATGCATTCCATATGAGATCTCTTTCTTCTTTTTCTATTGCATTTTCAGCATACCCCATATCAATAATTTCTTTAATTTCTTCTTCAGTAATTGGTTTGGGTCTTGGAGTATGCCCTCCAGACATCTTCAGTATTGATGTAGTGAGATATTCTAAAGCTTTTACAAATGGATACATTGCATAAGTGAATGCAAGCAGTACTTTACTAAATCTAAGTGATGCTTTTTCAGGATTTACATTACAATATGTTTTTGGCAATATTTCCCCAAAAACCAAAATCACAAATGTCATTATTCCAATTATTATCCCGACTCCTTGACTTCCTAGTAATTTTATTGCAACATCTGCTGCAAGTACAGATGATGCGACATTTACCAAAGTATTTCCTAGATTTACACTAGAAGTCATCATGGCTGGATTCATTTTCAGTTTGTAGAGAGGGGATGATCCTGGAATCTGTTTTCTATAAAGTCTGATTACTCTGGAACGCCTAACCCCTACTATTGCAATCTCAAGACCGCTGAAAAGAGCATAAAATCCTATGAGAATTCCTATTATGACTATCTCTATTTCTACAAATTCCATCTAATCCTACTAATTCTCTGAAAAGTTAAATGATTTTCAGAAAACCACTCTTGAAAATACCTGTTTTGCAGTCTTGTATTTTATCAATCGTTTTTTATTTTATTATCATTACTGGTTTTTTGGATTTATGGACTACCTTGTATGATACACTTCCTAACAATATTTCTCCAACATGACCATGTCCATGTGATCCCATTATGATTAAATCTATGCCTGCCTTTTTGTTTTCTGCATACTTGATAATTTGATTTCCTGGATTTCCGAATACTATCTTTTTTGAAAAAACTATCTTATTTTGTTTGCATCTTTTTTCAGCATTTTCCAAAGTCTTCTGTCCACGTTTTATCATTTTTGTTTCATATCCTTGAGTAGATATTGACGAGAGTGGGTTTAGAAGATCATCTATTGGAGCAGGTGTCTCATCAGATGGTACTACAAAAACTCCTATGATTTTTGAATTTGTAAATTTTGCTAAATTTATCGCATAGTTTAGAGAACGAATTGAAAATTTTGAACCATCTAATGCCACTAGGATTTTTTGCAGTCTTTTTTTTGGAATTTTATAATCTATCTTTTTTACTGCTCTTTTCATTGCCCTATTGTTTTCATACTTGCTTTTAAATTAAAATAACTGGTTCAAAACCATCTTTGAAATCACCCTTGGTTGCTAATACTTGTTTGTGATGTTGAATTAACACACATAATCATTTTTTTGCATGAATAGATTCAACATGACTCTTCCTTTGTCTGTGATTGTATAGATCATGTTTGCCCCTACTGCTTCTTTTTTGATAAAGTTATAATCTACACACAAGTGCAAATAATTCAGAAATGATTTTTTCATTCTGATCTTTGACTTTGAGTACAAATCCGAAAATGTCATGGGACTTCCTCTTAATTGGTATAGTAGTTTTAGTAAAGATAACGTACTGTAATCTTTTGTTCTTGCTTTTACTGCATCGAGAACTTGTTCATCTCTATGTATGATAAAATCCTCGAATTGGTCTGCCACTTCTAGTGGCACATATGTTAGTCTTGCTCGCATCATACCGTATAGTACGGTACATTACCTTATTAGTCTTTAACTTGAGCTTTATTGATCTTCTCAGCTGGTTTTTTTACACCTGTTTATGCCTAGATCGGCTATTTTGGAATTAGCTAGAATTGTTTGAATTGTGAAAATATAGCATATCATCTGATTTAAACAATCAAAATTCAAAATCAGTTTGTGGAAATTGCAATAAGTGCTATCTTAACTGTAGTTGGATTGATTATGCTATGTTTTGGTGGTAACTGGCTTGTAAGTGGCGGTGTGGCAATTGCTAGAAAATTTCGTATTAGTAATCTTGTAATTGGAATGACTATAGTTGCATATGGTACTTCTACTCCTGAACTTGCAGCAAGCATTGCAGCAGCTGGAGAACATAGTGCAATTATTCTTGGAAATATTGTTGGAAGTAATATTGCAAACGTTGGTATGGTAATTGGAATTGCAGCTATTCTTATTCCACTTGCAGTAAGTAAATCTGTTTTAAGAAAAGAAATTCCAATAATGTTGGGAGTTTCTTTTCTTCTTATCTTGATTTCAATTGATGGTGAAATTTCTCAGTATGATGGAGTTTTACTGCTTGCTGGTTTAGGAATATTTGGATATTATACTTTTAAAGATGCAATGAAACAAAGAGCAGAAAATAAAGAAAAAGTAGAGCAGGGTGCAAATAATGTTTATCTAAAATCTGCAGGATTAATTGGAATTGGTATTGTCTTGTTATATGTTGGTGCAATACTTACAGTTGATAATGCAGTAATCTTGGCTAAAGAGTTTGGATTGTCTGAAAAGGTAATTGGTTTAACTGTAATTGCAATTGGAACTTCTCTTCCAGAATTAATTACATCAATTATTGCAATAAGAAAAGGTCATGCTGATATTGGTGTTGGAAATATCATTGGAAGTAATATCTATAATATTTTGATGATTATGGGAGTTGGCGCAGCTCTTGGTGGTGTGATGGTAGGTGCTGATGTATATGTTGATTATGCAATTATGATCATCTTCAGCCTTTCATTATTAATTGCCCTAAAAACTGGAATAATTGGTAGGGCTATGGGAATCTGTCTTACAATTGGATATGTGGCATACCTTGCAGTCACTTTTTTCAAGTAATTCGTGCCTAAATTTGAGATTTAGATTGCATTTACTGAGATATTTTCAGCCTTTATTGATGGGGTGATTGATGGCAATGATGCCCACTGGATTACATTTCTTTGATTATTTCCAATAGCTGAAATGTTTTTCATCATTGTTGGAAGGTTGTGAATAATTCTTACTGATTTTCCTGGACCTATTATTTGCCCATTTTTAATAATTCTAATTCCACTTCTTGCAGTACATGAAAAATCTCCTCTGATTGGATTTACAGCATAAGTATACCACAATCTACCAACTAAGATTCCACGTTTAGTTTCTTTGATCATCTCTTCTTGTGATTGATCTCCTGAATCAACTTTTAGATTGTGTGGGGAAGACATTGGAATTGGTTCTGCACTTCTTCCTAATGGAGAACCCTGACGTGATGCATTACCTGTGGATTTTTCTCCTTCCTTGTAACTATCAAACAGATTTGAATATGTGCCTTTAAAAATACCTTTTTCTATTAAATTATTTTTTCTAGTTTTCACCCCTTCATCATCTACTGACTTTGTTCCTATTCCTTCAGGAGCGTGTGGGTCATCAGTTAAATCAAATTGTTCTACTGCAATTTCTTTTTGATAACTATCTGAAAAACAACTTTTCTTTTCTCTAAATGTTTTAAAATTAAAATTAGCGGCTACCACAAATGCTAACAATTCACCAACAGAGTAAGGCTCAAAAATTATAGAGTATGAATCTGAATCTATTTTTTGTGGATTTATTGATTCAATGCACATCGTTTTAGCGTCTTCACCAA
>JAHELB010000073.1 GCA_024644385.1 Nitrosopumilaceae archaeon
AGATACTTTTTCTAGTGAGAATTCAAAATTGAGGTTAAAGGTTGAAGGAATTTTGTGGTAAGTTTTTTCATTAAAGGTTATCTAATTCTTGCTTAATTTTAAAAAGGAACACCTTGCAAAAGTCTTCTTAAATTCATTTTAATTTAAATTCATTTTTTAGACAAAAATCCATGTTTTTTATATTTAATCAAAAATTCTTAATCATTCACCGATAATGAAATAATTATTTGACGCTTTTTTTATAATATTTTTTAAATTCTTTGGGTTTCTCCCTTTTTCTTTTCTGCTCTAAATTCATAATAAAGTAGGTTTTTCCTGTTTCACATAGTTTCATTTCTCCACTTTTTTCATCATGGATGGATTCAACAGTTCCTTCATCGAGAATTTCTCCTACAATATCCCATACTTTTTCTTGCGGAATATCAAATTTGTAGGATAAGGTAGAAACCTTGGTATAATATCCATTTTTTGAATTGCGTAATACAAAATTTCTAACTTTTTCTACGTTAGTTTGTGGCTTTGACTTTTTAATTTTTTTAAAAGATTTTCTGTTAAACGACAATTGTTTTGTTTTTATTTCCTAGTATTTTAGCAATCCTAGAATTTTTTACATTATAATTTTTTTAAATAGCATAAATCTTAAATCCCTACAAAAATGCAGGTAGACATGCCTACTTTAGAAGAGATAAGAAAAATTTTGGATGATAATGCTATTTCTTCAAAAATACTTCCTCCAAATCCTCAATTGGATTGGATTTTAATCTGTGAGAAATTTAATGGCTCTAAATTAGGTGTTGGAATTGCTCACCTCAAGGGAACCGATACGACAGAATTGTTTTTACACATGACACTTGGAGAGGATGTCAAACAAGCCTTTATGAAAAATAATTTTCAAAATGAATTTATAAATGAATTTGATATTGTGACAAAATCCTTACCTCATGTGTCTGTAATGATTTCCCCTAATCTAAAATCCATGAAATCAGTATCAATTATTAGAAAATTATATGGAACTATTACTCCGCAGCAACTTCTTGAATCTGCTAATAAAATTCTTGAAACAGTGGGTTTGGTGTTAGCTCTTATTCGAAAACATGGAAAATTATCCTCAAACGAGGTCGTTCAACAAGAGTCTAGTTTTTATGCTTAAAAATTTGAATTTTTGTAAAATATAGCTTTAAATAAAAAATTCCGCCCGATCTCTACCTATTATACTCTATTTGTGCCTAATTTAGAGTGATTGTTATAAATTACATGAGTTCCCCAAAGAAAAATCATGACTCAAACCAAACCTTTAGTAGATATTGTTAATGTGGTGGCTTCTGCTACCATTGACCAAAAATTAGATCTAAATGACATCACTAAAAAATTTCCCGATGTGGAATATCATCCTGAACAATTTCCAGGAGCTGTCTTTAGACTAAAAACTCCAAAAACTGCCACTCTCCTTTTTACTTCTGGAAAGATGGTATGCACAGGATCAAAAT
Organism: Nitrosopumilaceae archaeon; assembly: GCA_024644385.1. GTDB lineage: Archaea > Thermoproteota > Nitrososphaeria > Nitrososphaerales > Nitrosopumilaceae > Nitrosomaritimum. The sequence goes on from JAHELB010000073.1 coordinate 1,488, forward strand.
CTGAAGAAATGGCAGTAAAAGCAGTAAATACAGTGGTTCAAAAATTACGAAAAGGTGGAATAAAAATCAAAAAAAATGCAGATGTTACTGTTCAAAATATTGTCTCTTCAATAAATTTGGGAGGAAAAGTGCATTTAGAAAAAGCTGCAAGGACATTACCTAGAAGCATGTATGAACCAGAACAATTCCCGGGATTAATTCACAGAATGCTTGATCCTAAAACAGTAATTCTTGTTTTCTCGTCAGGGAAACTTGTTTGTACTGGTGGTAAAACTGAAAAGGATGTTTATCGTTCAGTAAATCTTCTTCACAGCCTTTTGGAAGAAAAGGATTTAATGATTTACGATTAAATCGAATCAAAAAAAATATTTTGTTATTTTTATGTTTATAAAAAAACCCTATTATTAAATTAGAAATTGAATTATATTTAATTAAATACCTGTACCTTTGTAAAGGATTTACAAATCCATATTTTGGTCTATTTTTAGGCCTTTGTATCTATTTCTTATAGTGACCTCAGTGACGTTTGCAGCCTCGGCAATATCTCTCTGAGTAATATCCTCTCCATTCTTTACACATGATAAGTATAATGCAGCAGCTGCTAATCCCATTGGGTCTTTTCCTGCAGATTCCTCATGCTCTTGAGCAACTTTTAGAACTTTGGTTGCATAACGTTTTGTTTTTTCAGAAATTCCTAGTCTACTTGCAATTCTTGCAACACATTGAACAGAGTCTACCACTGGCATTACTAGTTCTAATTCTTTTACTAGTAGACGATAACACCTTGCAATATCTTTCCGTTTAATGTTTCCTGCTTCTCCTACATCCTTTAGAGTCCTTGGGGTTTCAGTATCTCTACATGCTGCATAAAGAGCGGCAGCAATTAGAGCAGAGATTGATCTTCCTCTAACTAATCCTTTTTCTAGGGCCTTACGATAAATGTAAGCTGCTTTCTCCATAACAGAATCGGAAATGGCAAGTTTATCTTTAAGTCTGTTTAATTCACTAAAAGCCTGTCTGAAATTTCGATCTACTGGTTCATGAACTTGACTCCTACTATCCCATGTTCTTAATCTCTCAATTGTACTCTTCATTGATGCTGTTAATGGTTTTCCTGAGGCATCCTTGTTTATCGGATTTATGATAGTTGCCAATCCCATATCATGCATTGTAAGAGAGGTTGGGGCTCCAGTTCTTGCTCTGTTACCGCTTTCGTCTTGGGTAAATGCCCTCCATTCTGGTCCTGATTCTTGGGATTTTTCGGAGACTACAAATCCACATTTGGCACAAAATCTTTCACCAGTTGTGCTATCTGTTACCATTTCACTTTTACCACAGCGGGCACAGTTTTCACCTGATTTTGAATTTGTTAAAACCATGAACTTCCGGTAGTGTCTAGTTTTTCTCGTTATAATAACTAGGATGTTTATCATGATTCTTTATATTTTGAAATAACACTCTCTGGAGCCTAAAATCCTGGGTAAGGAAAGCAAGCAGGTTTGATGCTCCTTTTGCTTCAGTCCCTTTGGGGGATACGATGAAGACACCAAACAAGCAAACAGCCTTGCTTCCAATTTTGGGTAATATTGCATATTCCCAAAATATCTTAAAAAAATCAATGTTTTTTTATTTAATCAAATTGGATCAAAAAATTGATGTTTAATGACTCGATTTTACCTTACTTTGCCTGAATTTTGACTTTCATGGATTTTTGTCCAATTTAAACAACCAATTTCTTTTAATCAGCAGCGAGAAGATAATGTGAGTCATCATGTTTGACGGCATTCCTACGTTTGCCTTAGCCGACCATACCCTAGAATTCATCGCCGTCAAACAATTTTTTTATTAATTTGAAAAACAAATATTTTTCATATAAGACGGGAAATATAGAATCTTGATAATAACTTGTAAAGGCACAAAGGTAAATGGAACGTTAAAGGAATGCCCATTTCTTCATGATGGTATTTGGGGAGATGTTAAATTGGTACAACATCAGTTATATCATGAATCACAAAAAAATAAAGAAATTTTTTGGTTAGGATTTGACACCTCGCTTTCTTTTGGAAAATTTAGTGGGCGAGATGGTAAACAATCATAACTTAAATTATTATGCGAATTTAGTTTGGATTTTGCTAAAAAAACTACATTATAATAATTCATTCCTAAAAATTTTAAAAAATTCCTTAATGATTTTATTACTTGATATTTTTAATTAAATAATGGAAGATGATGATCTACTCTCTTGGTCAAAACATTACTTTCTTAAATGGTCCGATTTTAAAGCTGCACCAAATTCTTCTTCATTTGAAGATGCCTCAAGTTATATTAAATATCATCCCACCTGGAAGGTACTTTCTAAAGCAAATAATGATAAAATCTATTTCCTAATTGAAGATATTCAATTAACTACACAATTTCTACGTCATCTTTCTTGGATTAGAGAAAAACAATCTTCCTTAGATCTTTTAAAACATGAGCAGGGTCATTTTGATTTAG
>JAHELB010000074.1 GCA_024644385.1 Nitrosopumilaceae archaeon
CAGTAAAACTAATTTTTATCTCATCATCATTTTGATTGATGCTTTTTAGCTTCAGGAATTCGCTTTGAGTGTTCTTTTCTGGTGATAGATTAAATATCAAAAAAGTAGGCTCGATTATCAGATTTGCATCAAATGCCTTTGTTAAATTTAGTCTACCAGAGCCGGCAACATTGACATCAAACTGCTTTCCATAAGCATCTGTAACAGAGTCAGCAGTTGTAACCAGTAGAGACTTTATTTCTGTTGGCTGCAAATCACTTTTTTTATTTAGTAACAGTGCTGCTGCAGCAGATACATGTGGTGTTGCAAAACTAGTTCCACTAGTGAAGTTGTATTTTCCATCAGTTATTGTGGTATTAACAAATGCGCCAGGAGCTACCAGATCCGGCTTAATGTAGAATGGTGAGACTGGTCCCCTTGAGCTAAAGTGTGCCACAAAGTCTGGATGATAAAACACATCCATTTTTCCAGTTGTATTTCCATCTAGCTGCTCTCGTAGTTGTAACCCTTCTTCTCTAGACATTGATAATGCAGGAATTGTAGGTAGGTAACCTTCGCCTGAAAACTCGTGAATAAGTTCTCCAAAAAATAATCCAGGAACGTTGTTGTAAACTATAATGGCCTTGGCACCATATCTTGCAGCATTGCTTTCCTTATCAGAAAAATAGACAATTTCGTCTTCAACATCACTTCCTCGCTCTACTAGAACAATAGAGTCCTTGACATCAATGTCTTTGAAATCCCTATCTCTCCCATATTCTGCAAAGTGAATATCAGCTGTCATGGGTTGGTCAAGTGGACTAGTTCCAACCATTGGAATTACTTGAAACCTTTTTTTATTGACCTCAAAAGTTGAAACCAAACTCTCTGTAATGTTATTGTATGTTGCACCAACCGTTATGACATTTGGATTAACTCCAGGACTTCCAATGCTTGATGGATCTGGCCCGTGATTTCCTGCTGCACTAACTACAACTATACCGTTTTTGATTGCCTCATTTAGGGAATCGTCGATTTTTTTATTTGTTAAATTAACTCCAAGGCTTATGTTAATTACATCTGCCTCATCAATTATTGCCTGCTTTACTGCCTTGATAATCATGTTAGATGAAACGGATTCTCCATTATCAGATACCCTATAGGCCAAAATTTTTGATTTTGGTGCAACTCCTTGTAGTTGTCCATCTGCAGCAATAATTCCGGCAACTTCAGTTCCATGACCATTAGTATCAATTGGCGAGTTGTCATTATCTACAAAGTCATATCCACCAATTACTTTTCCATCATTGCCATAACCAAAAAGATCAGGATGATTGTAATCGACTCCGGTATCAATTACTGCAATCTTTATTCCCGCCCCATCAAAGCCAGACTCTATTGGATGTGCTGACCCAATGTATGGGGCACTTTTATCTAGGAAAACTTGAATCTTTTCATCTTCATGATACTGTGAAATAATTAAGGATGCAACAAAAATCACCGAAATACAAAAAATTTTCTTTGCGTGAATCATAATTTTCTCCACATTGATGTCTAAAAATACATTGCCTACTAAACCAATAAATTATCTGAATGCAGGTAGCGTATATGGCACAATATGAACTACCAAAATTGCCATATGCATACGATGCCTTAGAACCACATATCGATGCTAAGACAATGGAAATTCATCATACAAAACATCACCAAACCTATACAACAAAGTTAAACGAGGCGCTGGGAAAATGCAGCTCTGATGTTCAAAACAAAGACATCATTGACATCCTCGGAGATCTTAACCAAGTACCTGATGATCTTAGAAAAGCAATCAACTTCAATGGTGGTGGTTTTGACAACCACAGATTATTTTGGAACAACATGAAGCCAAACGGAGGCGGCGAACCAGGAGGAGCAGTTGCTGATGCAATTAATTCTTCATTTGGAAGTTTTGCTGACTTTAAAGAAAAATTTTCATCAACTACTACAGTAATTCAAGGTAGTGGATGGGGATGGCTAGTATACAATCCTTCATCAAGCAAGGTAGAATATGTTGCAATGTCTAACCAAGACAGCCCAAGAACTAAAGGACTAGTTCCGTTACTGGGTTTGGATGTCTGGGAACATGCATACTATCTAAAGTATCAAAACAAGCGACCAGATTATGTTAGTGCTTGGTGGAATGTTGTAAACTGGGACGAAGTAGATAACAGACTCTCAAAAGCAAAATAATCAACTTTTTTTATTTTCTTTTTTATTTTTGATATGAATGCATTTATAGGCATCTGGAAGAATTTTGAACTAAATGAGTGATGAGCAAGCTCAACAATTAATGTATCAAATGCAAGCGCTTGAAAATTATTTTGTTGAATTAAATCGAAAGGAAGAGTCTCTAATCAACATTATCAGAGAAGCAGCCTCTGCTATTCAATCAATAAAGGCAATCAACGAACATCCAGAATCATCAACACTCGTTCCCATGGGAATGGGTTCTTTTGTAAAAGCAAAGATTTCATCTAGTGAAAAACTAATTTTAAATCTCGGAGCTGGAATTGCAATTGAAAAAGATAAGGATGGCGCAATTAATTTTCTTGAATCAAGACTAAAAGAGATGGAAGTAGCACTAAAGGATACATCGGCCCAAAAACAGCAGGTAATGCAAAATTTAGAGATGGGAAAACAAGAAGTTAATCGTCTAATGCAGCAATCTCAAAGCAGCAAACAGTAAAGGTAAAAAAAATGTTTGAGAATTTACGTAATGCCTTTTCAAGCGCAGCTAAAAGTTTTGGTGAAAAAGAACTCAAAGAAAAAGACATCGATGAGGTATTATTCCAATTAGAAATTGCTTTGCTAGAATCAGATGTGGCAACTGAGGTAATTGATTCAATAAAGTCAGATCTTAAAGAGAAACTAATTGGAACAAAGGTAAACAAAAACGAGATTGAAAAATTCGTCAAAGACAGTCTAATAGAGTCCATCTCTGCGTTGTTTGACGCGGCTGGAAAAATTGATCTATTAGCAAATATTGCATCAAAAAAGGATTCTACAGAGCCGTACATTATTTTATTTGTAGGAATAAACGGAACAGGAAAAACTACCACGCTAGCCAAGATTGCTAGTCTTTTAAAAAATTCAAAAATCTCAGTTGTTGTTGCAGCAGCTGATACCTTTCGAGCAGGAGCAATTGAACAACTAAGAGAACACACTAACAGATTAAATCTAAAAATAGTTGCACAAAATTATGGCTCTGATCCTGCTGCAGTTGCACGAGATGCAGTTCTCTATGCAAGGTCACACAAGATAGATTGCGTTTTAGTTGATACTGCAGGTCGAATGCAGACAAGCAAAAACCTGATGGAGCAAATAGAAAAAATTACAAATGTAGTAAAGCCAGATTTTAAAATATTTGTTGGCGACTCTCTAGCAGGAAACGATACAGTTAACCAAGCAAAGGAATTTCATGAGCATACAAAATTTGATGCAGCAATTCTGACAAAAAGCGATGCTGATGCACGGGGAGGTGCTGCCCTATCAATTGTAAAGGTTACATCGACTCCAGTAATCTATGTTGGAGTTGGACAGGAATATGATGATCTAAAAGCATTTGATAAAGAACTATTTCTTGAAACTATATTTGGAAAAACTGATCAGACCGAGATTCCATCTGTTCAAGAAAACAAAACAGAATCTGAAGAAAAGGAAGTACAAGCAGAACCTGAACCGCAAGAAGTTCCAGAACCAGTACAAGCATCAGAAATCTCTAAAGAAATCGAAAAACCAGAATCCACAGATGATCCTTTTGCAGGCTTGGACAGCAAAGACATCAACCTTTATGCAGAATGGTATGACCAATCTCCACCAGAAAATGATCAACAGGCAAAAGAATTATCAATTAAAATTAAGAAGTGGATTGCAGATGGTAAACCTAAACCAGATTAAAATACACATGAGGTAGATGACTAGCAAATGAAATT
>JAHELB010000029.1:0-4582 GCA_024644385.1 Nitrosopumilaceae archaeon
CACTCCAGCTCGGCTCTTGTTTTCCCCCTCATTGGAAAATGATCTCCATTCTGGTCCTGATTCATCTACTTTCTCAGTAATTACAAAGCCACACTTTCCACAGAAATTCTCGCCTGTGTTAGCATCAGTGACTAGTGTTCCTTTTCCACACCTAGGACATTTTTCTTTTTGATTTATTTTTTCTACCATTATTATGACTCCTGCCTCCTTAAATTCTAATATTTAACCATTGCTGTAGTATCTTATATAAGGGTTCTGGTAATCAATAAAAATTTTTTCAGACTATAGATTCATTGGCTAAATTAGGAATTTAAAATTGTGGAAATTTTTTGCCCTAAATCTGGTTTCTCGTTTTGATCAAGTAAAAATTTCAAGTCTTCCATATTATCTACATCCCACATTATTCTTTTAACAAAGACTAGGGATGTATCCCTGGTTGTCTTTTTGGCAGTACCCATGTGAATTTTGTAACTATCTTCATCATAATGTGTTTCCATTAAATCCACTGGATTTCGTACTAGCGCATTTGTGCCATCAAACCTTCTTGAGGGAACCACAATGGCAAAATTTGAAGGAGTTTTAAATTTCATCATAAAATCTATATCCTGAGTTTTAATGCAGGGTATATCCTGAGGAAAAACAATTGAAGTCTCAAAACCATTTTTTAAAAGATATTTATCCGCAAGGCCAACTGCTTGATTTACTCCTATTTCTTCATCGTCAATAATTGAAACAACATCAAATTTACCACTTATTTCTAAGGCGTTTTTATCTTTGGTAACAATTATGATTTTGTCAATTTGAGTGGAGATTGATAAAATATGAAGAATTTCTTCTAACATTATTTCACAAATTTTTTCCTTCTTCTCTGATGAAATTCCTAACCTTGTTTTTGCTTTCAAAAATGTTTTCACTGGAACTATAGCTGCAGTTTTCAAACTATACGTGAATTTGTTTTAGAATAAAATTAGCAAGTGCTTCTTCAGCTAGTTTATTTTTCATAGTAATTTTTGTGTCATATGCTTTCATGTCTAGATTTTGGATTTTTTTAACCATCTCTTTGTCTTTGGAATCTACAACAATATTTGAGCAAACATCTGAATACATTTTAGCTAAACCATACGCATTTGTTTCAATTCCAGCAGCTTCCATATACTTTGCAGCAGGACCCGTAATGGCTTTTTCTCCGATTAGTGGACTAATTGCGATTACTTTTCTTTTCTTTTTTGAAAGTTCTTTTCTTATTCCTTTGATTTGAAGCATTGGCCCAATCGATGTTAACGGATTTCCGGGTGCAAGAATTACCATATCGGCATCATGAATAGCATTTACCGCATCTGGGTTTGGCCTAGCTTTTTCGGCTCCAATATATTGAATTCCCTTAACTACATCCTTACCACGATGTTTTACCCAATATTCTTGAAGGTGTAGTTCCCCTTTGTCTGTAGTAATTCGGGTTTCGATACTATTATCCGTTACAGGGATTATATTTGCACTAACTGCAAATTTTTCACACATCCATTTTGTAATGTCACTCAAATTTTTTCCATTTTTTAGCATATTAGTTCTAATCAAATGAGTTGCAGCATCTCTATCTCCAACCCTAAACCAAGTTTCTTCACCAAAAACCTCCATTTGTCTTAAAAAGTTGAATGTATCTTTTTTTATTCCCCAACCTCTTTCATGATCAAGCAAGTCTGCAAGGCCGTAGATTATCGTGTCAAGATCTGGACATACGTATAGTCCATATAGCCAATAATTGTCACCCACGTTTGAAATTACATTAACATTGTCTTCTTGGGAAACTATGCCTCTAACTAGTTTAACTGATCCTGTTCCTCCTGCTAATATTGTTATCATCCTATTTCCCATAAAACATTGGTTCTTTGGTTATACTCCATATTACTTTTTCAAAAAACCTCGATCTATTTTTGGATAAGTTTATTACTATTGATCTGAGTATTTCACGTGTGTATAAGGCTACACTTTTGATAGTTTTACTCGCAGGGTTTGTTGTAATTGGTACTAGTTCTAGTGCTTGGGCTGCACAAATGGATGCTAGAATTAATCCTAATAGCGACGAATCTTTTTTTAAGATTAATTACCAAAAAACAGTATTCATAGAATATCCAAATGGCGGAGTACTGTTTGATGAATTACACACCAAAGAATGGACTATTAGTGGAACTGCTGATAATTCCAACCCTGGTGTTCAGGAACTGATTGATGCACTTAACTCCAAAATTGTAAAAGACGGAAGCCATGCAAGAATATCAGATCTAAACGTAAATTATGATTTTCACCTTAAAGGAAGAAACCTAAACGCCTCTATTGACTATAAGGTGACATTGGAGGGAACCATAACTGATTATGTAATTTCCAAAGATCAAACTAAAACTCTAGTTGATATGGGCTGGAGAGGATTGACCGTAACTAAAGAAATAGAAATTAATGATGTAGGAATAAATCATCCTATTTCTGTTTTGATAGACAAAGAACCGTTGGTTTATGACATTTTAAAAGGAAATGAAGCTGAACAAATTTTATCTAAAAATCTAATTGATGCAGAATTTATCTTACAGCAGCCCATGACAAATTATCACTTTTTGTTTGATCCTACTGGAATTAATGTAGATGCAGGTACTTTCGGTTTAGATGAATCTATATCTGGATTTGTAGTGTCTCACTGGACCATGGGGGAGAGCAGCCTTAGGGAAGGAAGGCAAGTTGAAAGAATCTTTGAAGCAGAAATAGCTGCTGACAAAAAATATGTAGTAAGAAGTGTCCAGTCAGCAGACGCTGCAAATATATCTTCAATTGGATTTGGTGCTTTAGACAAATTAGACGGAGTTGAAATTGTTGGAATTACTCCAAAAGCTCCAGAAGGATATGCCACTACATCAACTGGAGAATTTCCAATTCTCATTGTTTATGGTATGGCAGGTATGGCAGCAATCGGAGGAATTGGATTTTTTATATTTAGTAATAGAGCTCTAAAAAATCAAGAAACCGCTCAAACAGGAGTTGATCCTAGTAGATTAACGGGATACCAAACTAGTGCATCTGCTGGAGGTTATCAAACCAATAGAGGTGAGGCACAACTAAAAGATGAAAGCGGGTACCAACAAACTAGGAGTGTTTATGATGAGCAAAAAACTCAAACAACTTCACAATCCGCACCTCCAACACAAGAGGCAGCCTGTGGTTGTGCAGCATCTGCTGAAATGGGCTCAGAATGTGACTGTGAAATGCAAGGTTCATGTTTATGTGATGCAAGTTGTCATTGTGATGCAAATATCTGCAAAGAGCAGGCAAGTTCAATGAGTTAACCTACCAAAGAAAAATTTTTTAAATAAAAATGTGTGTGCTGGGAGTAACCCTCCTTTTGTTTTCGCGATATTTCGCTTTGCAGCCTACCTGAACTTGGTACAGGACCCTATAGTTCTGTTTGGCTTTGCTCCATGTGGGTCGGCTTTTTTCATTCCTTCTCTGGAAATCTCAGGTTTTGCCATCATTGTACGCCAGGTCGGATATTTTCTGCTCCGTTGCCAATCATCTCTGATTATCGATCTCAGGATCACATTTCCTGTATGGAGGGAGGAGTTTCCTCTGCCGTAGCAGTATTTCGCGCTCCAGCTCACACATTATCTATATTTTTTAATTTAATTAGAGTTTTGTCTTTATGGTCTTCTTCCGATAATAAACAAGGTTCCGACTTCTCGTTTCCATTTCTTTTTACTTTGTAAATCTTTTACTTGTGTAGTTTTAGTTTCAAATCCAGTTTTTACAAAAAATTCTTTCCATTCTTTTTTTGAATGCAGATGCATTTGCATATTCATCATTTCGGACCATTTTATTGTGGCCTTATTATCAGTGTAAAAGTCAGTTCCACAGAAAAACCATCCACCAGGTTTTAATAATTTAAATATTTTTTTTAACGACCCCTTAATGGATTTTGTATAGTATAGTGACTCCATAGAAAAAATAAAATCAAATTTACCAGAATAGTTCCAAGATTCTATATCTGTGTGAATGTATACTTCTTTGGAATTTTTTTTATCTTTTTTAGCCTGAAGTATCATTTTTTTACTTTTGTCAATCCCTACTGCCTTTTTACATTTTTTATTTTGAGAAATTTTTCGGATTACCCATCCATTCCCACAACCAATATCTAAAAAAGTAAATGATTTTCCGAAAGAAATTCTCTTTAGGAACTTTAAAACATTTTTACCATGTTCTTTTTCCATCAGTTCTGCTCTTCCATTTTGAGCCCATTCATCAAAGGTTTTCCTAATCTGATCCATTTTTTTTGTAATCTTCTTTTCCATTATAATCTTAGGGGTATCTTAAATGAACGAGTTCTTCGTTTTGCTTATATTCAAATTTTTTATGGCTAATATGAAAAGGAATTGCCTGATGAATCTTGTAGACATTGTGGAGGGAATTTAACTGATTATGCACAATGTGCTAAATGTAAAAAAATAATTTGTATGATATGCAAATCTTGCAAAACTAAAACTGCTGAACAATATCACAATGATTGCATACTTGGCTTAAACCGGGCAAGGAATTTTTCTAATAT
>JAHELB010000029.1:4682-15660 GCA_024644385.1 Nitrosopumilaceae archaeon
TCTCCTACAAGAATTAAATTGTTGTAAACAGTTTTTCGCGATAAACCATCATTTGGAATTAATCCATAATGAAATTCAATTGGAGTAATTTCCTCCAAATTCCCAATAGGTCCCGTTTTTAATTTTATCAACTCCTTTAATCTTTCTGTTGGATCAACGGATGATTCAGGTTTTCCTATTCCTACTCCAATTCTAGCTATGTCTTTACTTAAAGGAAAAATCCATGCATAACCTGCAGGAGAGTATTCTTGCCCAACCATCAACCACCATGTGTCAGGATCTATGTTCTTTGCTCTTACTTCATATTCTGCCCCAGCACCAAATTTTTTCCATTGAGAAACAAAACCCATTGTTTTGCAAACCACAGACCCGAATCCACTTGCATCGATTATTATTTTTCCAAAAAATGATACTATTCCTTTTGGACTCTTTGCTTTAACTCCAACAATGTCATTATTTTTATTTTTTATTACCTCGATAACATTGGTGTTTACAAAAATGTCTGCTCCTTCATTTTTAGCTTGTTCAGCTAACCATCGGTACGTTTTTCTTACATCTAAAACTGCTGCTTGCGGAATGTCATCCTTAATTGTTACTTGGTTTTTAGGAGAGCAAAAGGAATAATTTTTGATTGGATTGTAGCAACCATCTGGTATTTGAAATTCTTTAATATTTTTAATCCATGTTACTCCACTTGTTCTAACAGTTTCTGCAATGGATTTTTCTCTTTCTAATAATGCGACCTTGGCTCCATTTTGGGATGCTTTGTATGCTGCCGAAGACCCTGCAGGACCTGCACCAACAACCACTACGTCATAATGAAACTCCATATTCATACTGTGATCTTTTTCCCAGATTATAATTTTGAGGTATATGTAGTCCTAAAAGATTATTTTTTCAAGACAGGTGTCCCATTTACGTCATATTCTCGTTCAGAATCAAATGTGGTTATATGTGATACATCCCTATGCATGTAACTTTGAGTTTGACCTTCTTTTTTCCTACAGAATTTACCATGAATCGTCTCCTCGATCTTTAAGGTATCTTCATTTTCGTGGAAGAGCCGTTTTCCGCAGTCTTTACAAATTATTTCAGGCACAAAATTTTACTGTTTCAAATCTATTTAGATGTTTCATATGCAGTGCCATTTTTAATAAATTTAAATTTTTTTTATTTGGATGTTTCTAAAACCGAAACTTTAGAAGGTTAATTCATTTATGAGTTTTTATTGGAGGAGTCAGACATTATTTCATTTGTATTGTGGGCTGTAATTTCGGGGATAATTGTTGGAATTACCGGGTTTAGCTATAAATCTTATCTCCGGAGAAACAAAAATGAGAATTCTTCATCTTGAAAAAAAAGGTTTACGAGGGCTTGCAATAGCCGAGAGTTTTCGATCAAATTCTAAAAAATCTATTTTATCTGGAATTGTAATGAGGCGAGATTTTGTAATTGATGGCTTTGTTTTTGGAAGCGCAACTTTAGACGGAGATGATGCTACAGATACAATTCTCGAAATGTATCATGAATTAAAACGACCTGATATTAGTTATTTACTAATTTCAGGTTTGATTATTTCCTTGTATAATATTATTGATATTAAAAAAATTTATGATTCATTAAAAATTCCTATAATCGGTGTAACTTACAATGATTCTGAAGGAATTGAAAATTCTATTAAATTTCATTTTCCCAACTCTTATGATAATAAAATAAAAAATTATTCCAAACTAGGTAAAAGAAAAAAAATTACATTACACACATCATCAAATGTTTTTGTAAGATATGAAGGATGTACAATTAAGCAAGTACATTATCTTTTAAATAATCTGACACTACATGGTTCTATTCCGGAACCAATACGTGTTGCACAATTATTGGCAAAATCTTTACTCCAAAAGGGACTATCCTTCTGAAGCAGTTTTCCCACCGTCAACATTTAAAATCGTACCAGTAATCCAATTTGCTTCATCCGAAGCTAAAAACAATGTTGCATTTGCTACATCGATAGGCTCTCCAATTCTTACCAGTGGTATTCTCTCTTCGATTACTTTTCTTGCTTGTGGATCATCAAGATAAGGTTTAATCATTCCTGAATTTATGATCCCAGGATTAACACTATTGCATCTGATATGTCTTCTAGCATATTCTACTGCTATGGCTTTGGTAAACATTGAGATTGCAGCCTTGGTGGCAGAGTATGCTGCTAAATGTACTCGAGGAATGGCTCTTTCACCAGAAATAGAACCAATATTGATTATGGCCCCACTTTTAACTTCGTACATTTTCGACAGAACAGCTTTAGTCATGTGGAAAACTCCAAAAAGATTAACGTCGATAAGATTTTTGATTTCTGAATCATTCATTTCATGGAAATGAACAGGATCATTAATTGCACCGGCATTATTTACAAGAATGTCAATCTTTCCATAGGTGTCAATAATTTGTTTTACTGTTTGAATTACTTGGGATTCATCAATTAAATCACATGACATTGAAACTGTTGATTCTTCATTCCCGATCTCTTTTCTTGCCTTTTCTAATTTTTCAAGATCCCTTGCTATTAAAACCACTTTGGAACCCTCTTCAGCAAAACGCTTTGCTATTTCTCTTCCAATATCGCTAGAAGCTCCTGTTACAATGGAAACTTTATCCTTTAACCTCATACTGAAATTTTATTGTTGTAACTTATAGAATTTGTGGTGAATTTTACTCATAAATTTGCAATTAATAATTCAAATCTTTTCATTTAGTTTTTTTAAATAGGCAAGTATTCCAGTATAATCCAATTTACCATAGCCTTCATTTACAGCCTTTTCATAAACTTCTTCAGCTTTTTTTATCATTGGCAAATCTAAACTCAAAGATTTTGAGGTTTCTGAAATTATATTGATATCTTTTTTTAGATTTTCAAGGGTAAAAGTGGCATCAAATTTGTCTTGTATCATTTTTAGGGCTTTATTTTCACTCATTCCTGTCTTAAAATATGTAGAATTTAGTATTTCAAGAAAGATTTTTGGATTTACATTTACTGCTCTCGATAAAGTAATTCCTTCAGATAAAGCCAGTGCTAACATTGTAATTTGAAGGTTCATTGCAAGCTTCACTCCATGAGCAGAACCATTTTCTCCTAAAAAGAAAACCTTACTTGCTATCGTGTTGAAAAGATCTTTACACTTTGTAAAAGTTTTTTCGTTGCCTGCTACCATCATCACTAAATTTCCCGTTATTGCCAAATTTGGACCTCCCATAACGGGAGTATCTAACATTGAAATATTATTATCAAGAAATTTTTTTGCAATATTTTTTGAGTCAAGAGGATTAATAGTACTCATATCACACACGATTAAGTCATTATGAATCCCATCAATTATTCCATTTTTTTCAAAAGAAACTTGGTTTACTGCCTTGGAATCTTTGATCACAGTTATTACAACATCCGAATTGGCAGCTACTTCTTTTGGAGAACATACAATTTGTGCTCCATTATCTTTTAGCTCTCTTGTTTTTTCGACGGTCCTATTAAAAGCGGTTAAATGATAACCTGATTTCAACAAACGAATACCAACAGAATTTCCAAGCATTCCAGTCCCAATTAACCCAATTTTCATTTTTTCTTATTGTTTTTTTAAATTTCGTCTTTAATGTCTTTCTTCATTCTTTATTTCCCATTGATTGTTTCCAAATCTACTCACTTCAAATTCAATTTGACCAATTGTTTTATCTCCTTTTCTGACCTTTGCAAAATCAAATTTTTTCATTCTAAAAATTTGCTCTTTAGGTTTGTATCCGCCTTCGATAACTTTAATTCTAAATCGTTTACTTGCTTTAATTATTAATTTTCTGGCATTCTGTACATCCCCTCGCCAAGAAAACATTTCAAATTCCCCAAAATTCTGTGTAGTTATAGAATAACCATATAATCTGGCTTCAAACTTGGTTTCCTTGGCTTGCTCATTTAACCATTTTATGGCTTCTTCACCATGCCCTTTTTCTATACCAAATGTTTCTGAATCTCTCATGAATAATAAAATAATTAAATTGTTACATAATAATTATTTTTAATTTTTTGTTAAACTAAAATATGGATTACTCGTTAGAATTTTATGCTTACTATTGATTGCAGAGATGTCGAGTCAATAAAAAGCGAGTTAATCGTTTATGTTTCTGATCAAGTTGCAGCAATTCCAACATTAAAAACACATGAATTCACTTTGTCGACAATTGAAGATGATGAAATTATTGATAAAAACATTGTAATATCTTCGATTAAAGAATTTCTTGACTCTATAGGTGAAGCGAATCACTTTGCAGTCATTTCTACAAATAATGTGATAAGTATAAGATCTATATCTGGGCGGAAAATTGAACGTGATCATATTCCTCAACCTCAGATGTTCTCCTGCCCCCATTGTGGTTTTGTTACGCGATTTGAAATAGAACACAATGCACACATGAAAATACACTATCTTTGATCCAAATTTTTTATAGATTCAAATAAGTGCAATTTATTTCTTAAAATATTCTAATTATTTAATCAATTTTTTTTGAAGAAATTCAACAGGATCTTTATAAGTACAATTGGTTTTTAAAAAATGTGGAAAAACCTCGAAAGTACAATACAACAAAAGTTTATTGTTCGAAATGTGATGTGATCTTTAATTCGAGGGAAAAATTTGAAAAACATTTTGATGTGCATTCTTCTAGGACTTCATATGAGGAATGCCCAATAGACGCCGTTATTGGTAAGTTTGTAAACCTATTTAGGCGAAAATCTAACAACAATTTGGAATAAGTTTTTTAAACAATTTTTATCGAAGAAAATTATGAAAAAGAAAGGAATCATTGTAGGAATTATTGTTGGCATTGTTGTCATCGGCCTTATCGGTTCCCTTTCATTTTCTCCTAGTGAAACCGTAAACTTGGATATGGGAAGAAGTCATGGGGATGTTTCCACTGTTATGGGGTCTCCAATTTTAGGAGATCCGTCTGCTCCAATAACAATTGTAGAATTTGGCGATTACCAATGCCATGCATGTTATAATTGGTTTCATACCCACAAACCTGCAATTTATGAAAATTATATTGCTACTGGAAAGGCTAATCTTGTATTTGTAGACCTGGCTTTCTTAGGGCGTGATTCCCCCACAGCTGCTCAAGCCACTTATTGTGCAGAAGATCAAGGAATGTATTGGGAATTTCATGATTTATTGTACAATTCTCAAGAATCAAAAATTGATAATGGGTGGGCAAATTCTGAACGATTAAAGGCCTTTGCCTTTTCCTTGGGACTTGATATGACTTTGTTTGAAAGTTGCCTTGATTCCGATAAATATTTGAAAAGGGTACAGTACAACGTGTCTGAAGCTAAAAAACATGGAGCAAAGGCTACTCCAACATTCATCATTGTTGGACCTGATAACCAGCAGGAACAATTTCAGGGCGGACAACCCTATGGCACATTCAAAAAAATCATGGATAGTATGATCTGATTTGAATGGAATTTTAAAAACTGTTTTCTCCAATTTACGCTATTCTCTTTTGGCAGTAGGGATTTTTTTATTTATGTTAATCGGATTACTTTTTTTATCCGAATATATTTTCATAACTCCATTTGTTACAGGACACATCCCTCTGGGAACTGAATTAGGTTTCTCTCTAATTGTTATTATTTCAGGTTTATCCGCATTGGTCCTTCCAATGAATATTTATAGAATAAATATTTTGAAAAATTCTAAAAGAAAAATAGGTGGAGGTGTCTTGGGTTCTTTTATAGGAGCAGCAGCAGGGGCATGTAGCTGTGGCCCTATAGGATTTGCAATTATTTCTACTTTTGGAAGTGTGGGTGCAACATCTATGACTTTTCTTACAAATTATGAAATTCCAATTAGAATTGCTGCAATAGTATTGTTAGCAATTACATATTATACAACCGTAAAATCGTTACGAGTAGAATGCAACCTTAAACCCCAATAGATTCTAAAATATTATAATGCGAATTCTTTGGAACATTCAGGACTGAAAATTCCTCAGGATGAATAATTTTTGCTAGTATTTCTAATCCAGTAATTGTTCTGATACTAGGTTTACTAAAAAACGAATTTGCATCAACGGCAAAAACTTTTTTATTTTTTACAGCCTGTAAATTACTCCACTCTGAGTTATTTTTTAGTATGTTATTGTATTCTTTAATCGTTCTTTTTGTGTCAAAACCACATGGCATGATTACAATGATTTCTGGGTTTGCATTTATAATTTCTTCAAAAAACATTTTTCTTGAGTGTTCGCCTTTTTTACTTACCATGTTCTTCCCTCCTACAAGATCAATCATTTCTGGAATCCAATGACCTGCTGTAAAAAAGGGATCGATCCATTCTATAGCCAAAACCTTGGGTTTGACTTTGGGTGAATTTTTTTTAAAGTAAGAAATCTTCGTTTCAAGATTTGATTTAATTTCTTCAGCTTTCCCATTTTTTTCAAGAATTTGCCCCAACTTGGTGACCGACATTAAAATTTCTTTTAAACTATGTGGATTCATTGAATAAATTGAAGGTTTTTTATTTAAAATTTCAATTACTTTTTTTACTTGATTCGTATAAGGTGCGCAGACCTCACATGTTTCTTGAGAGATTATCAGATCAGGATTTGCTTTTCTTATAATTTTTTCATCTAAAACAAAAATATCTTTTCCTTCATTTAGAAAATGACAAATTTGAGCGTTTATCTCCCCACTCGATAACTTTTCTGAATTTATCCTGGACCTAATTACCTGGGGTTTTGTCTGGGCTTCTCTTGGATAGTTGCATTCATGAGTAACTCCGCACAACATGTCTTGAACCCCCAATTCATAGATTAACTCCGTGGCACTTGGTAGAAACGAGACAATTCTTTTTTTTGCCATAATAATAAGGAAAATTTTGATCTTTAAACACTATTCGGTTTATGTTAATTTTTCAAATTCGGCAAGTTAATAGGCTCAAATTACGAACAAAATTCATTGCCTTCCAATTCACAGGACATTCGAAAATCTATTTTAGAAAATTGGAATAAACATTTATCCAAATACGCAAATTTATTTTCTTCTGAATTCTTAAGTGGTTCTAGTCCTCCCTCAGTTTTTGTTGGCTCTTACAATTATCCAAATGTTCAGGTTGGCCCATTAGTTCCTCCGATTCATGGGAATACAAGTTTACTTGATAGTCCTGAAAAATGGATTGGGAAATCATTAGAAGAGGTAATAAATTTTAGATTAAACTTAGTTCGTGGAGTCCAAAAAACCCCTGTAAGTACTACCGAAGGAAGGTTTATTGAAGATTTGCAAGAGGTTGCCATGTCATCAAAACCAACTGATTCTGATTTGGAGTTTCAAAAGTCGACATCCCAAATTTCAATTGATGGTGAAAGCGCTCCATTTGGACCTATAGGAGAAATTAAATCTGCTAAATTTTCAGGTTCATCTTCAACTAAGTATATTGAAAAAATTTTCTACGATACAGATATGAAAGCTAATGAGGCAATAATGAGTTTATATAATTCTGGGATTGAAGTTTCTAGGATTCAAAAATGTTTTAGTATTGGGATGTTAGGACAAGAGCGAAAACTTGTACCTACAAAGTGGAGTATAACAGCTACCGATGATATTATTTCAAAATCACTAACTAAGAAAATCCTAGATAATGATTTGATTGATTCCTGTAGAGTATTTTCTTATCAGCACTTGGGAAATTTCTTTTCTATCATATTATTTCCTCATAGATGGATTTACGAAATGATTGAAGCTTGGTATTCAAATGGGATTATGGGATTTGGTTCGGATCATGAGGATGCTCGAGGTATTAATCACCCCCCTGCTATAGCTGGTGCATATTTTGCTGCCAAATTAGCAGTAGTGGAATATCTTTCAAAAAACAAAATTCAATCAGGTGTAATTATTTTTAGAGAGATCCAACCTGAATATGCAATTCCGGTAGGAGTTTGGCAAATACGAGAGGGAATACGGGAGGCAATGAAGAAAAAACCAATTTTAGCTGAAAGTTTTGATGAGGCTCTATCTTTAGCATCTCGAAAAACTAACATTAGTAAATCTGAGTGGCTCTCGCATGGCAATATTGGAAGATTAATGAAACAAAAGACACTTTCTGATTTCTTTTAAAGTTATTTCATAAAATTACTTCCTAGTCGTAAAGTACAATTTTTTTGTAATATTTTTGTGGAAAATGTAAGATGCCGCAAATGTTGCAAAATTATTTCAAAATCGGAAAGGTATGCAATTACGTTATTTTTTGTAAAAGACCTCCCAACTGACCCTTATTATGAACATTTGCGGTGTCCTGAGAAATTTTCTATTGTAGAATAAAAAAGCTTGAGATATTTATTGGCCAAATTTTTGTCTAGATGTAGTGGAAAACAAAAATCTCTATTTTGGGATGGCAATAATATCCAGTCCCATATTGTTTGCTCTTTTGGTATTCCCTGATAGTTTTAGCTTGAGTTGGAATCAAGGAAGAGGTGGGTTTCTTTTTGCATTGGCATTTATCATAGCAGAGCTTGTAGGCCTTAAAATAATCATCTCTCAAAAAAGATTAGTTGCAGTAATTCCTTTAGCTGCTCTTATAATCTCTTATCTGGTAAGTTTAGAATATGGACTCAGAGATTATATCCTAAATTCTTCTGAACTCTATAATGTTCAATTAATTTATTCATGGACTTGGATGTGGGACTTTATAATATTAGCAATTTTTGTTATGGCTGCCCTAACAATTTATTTTGGTAAGCGGTGGATTCGAATTGCTCCCGCCGGACCCATATTTTTGGGAGGAAGTGCGATAATCCTTTCACTTGATGCCTTCTTCCCCTATGATACACTCGGACCTCTTCAATATGTGGTCCCATATTTAGTTCAAGCAAATGTGTGGTTGATAGGTGTTTTTGATCTTGGGATGGCAACTGCTCGTGATAATATCATGTTCCTAAAAGGCGATCATGGTTCAATGGTTCTCCAAGTATTTTGGCCCTCAGCAGGCGTTCATAGTGTTATTATCTATTCGTTGGTTATGGGAGCTTTTCTATTAAAAATGAATATTCCTAGGAAACGCAAATCCATTTACTTTACTCTTGGGATAATGGGCACCATTATAGTAAATATGATTAGAATATTTTCATTATCATGGTACGCACTTAAAGTAACGACTAATTCAGAAAAGTGGGAAGAATTTCATTCTGTGGCAGGTGAAATAATGTTCTTGCCCTGGCTATTTGTATTTCTTTTGATAGTGATATTAATTGAATCAAGACGTCTCAAAAAGTTGGAATCACAAAACAGTTCTCAAAAGTAGCTGGTAATATTATTTTGATCTTGGACATCTGATAGGTCATATACCTTTACACCTATTCTTCGTACTGTGATTTTTTGCTCTTGTAAAGCCCCCTTTAGTAACTCTTCAACATTTTTTTGTAATTCCTCCAGGTTCAAAATTGGGTTTTTTAGCATTTTTGATTTTGTTTTATTTGAAAGGTCTGATTGTATTAGTTGTATTCCTATGGATTTGAACATTTTATTCTTCTGTAAAACAATCTGATACACCTCAATACATAATAGTTTAAAATTTTCTAACAGGAAATCTAATTCAATTGAATCTTTTTTTAATGTCATTATTTTACTATATTGTAAATTTGATTCCCGCTCCTTAACTGGTTCATCATGAATTCCCCTAACTGCATTAAACAAGTAAGTTCCAATCTTTCTCCCAAATTTTTTGTTAAGCGCAAACACATCTACTTCCTTTAAATCTTTTATTGTGTAATAATTCATCTGAGAAAATTTTTCGGTCGTTTTTTTACCAATGCCTGGAATATCTTCAATTTTTAGTTGTTCTACAAACTCGGTTGCTTTTTCTGGTAACACTAAAGTCAACCCATCAGGTTTTTTAAAATCTGAGGCTATTTTCGAAATCAGTTTATTTGGAGAGATTCCGATTGAACAAGTTAGATTTAGATTATCCTTTATCTCTTTTTTTATTTTCTGAGCTAAATTTTTTGCTTCAACCCAATCCCCATTAGTTCTTTTTGTAACATCTAAATACGCCTCATCTTTACCTACGACCTCAAAGATGTCAGCATTTTTTTCCATAATTTCCATTCCTTTTTGGGAAATTTTTTTATAGAAATCAAAATCTACCGGCAAAAACACAGCTTCTTTTTGCTCTTTTAATTTGTTTTTTGCAAAGCTGATTGGGAGTCCTGATTTTACCCCAAATTTTCGTGCATTATAATTAGCTGTTGCAATAGCTCCACTGTCTCCTCCTCTATCAGAAAAAACACATACACATACAGGTTTGATCTTTAAACTTGGATTCCTAATCTCCTCACATTGAGCATAGAAATAATCAAAGTCAATGTGGAAAACTATTCTATTTTCCAATACCCTCTCAAGTGGATTTGATTATTACAATATTACGTATTCATCTAAATAAAGTAAAATCTCAACAATCCTATGGATTATCCAATAATTACCACCAAGGACGGGATAAACATCAAACCTGAACAAATGGTTCAAGAGCGTTTATACCATTGTGTTTTTAAAAATAAAATCCTATTATTGTTCAAAGATTCAAAAGATTTTCTAAACTGTTACGAAATTGAAGAGGAAGATTTGGTAAATCAAATCAAAAACACCAAAAATGATGAAGAAGTAGAAAAAATATTTGAAGACTATCTGAAAAGAGAAGATATCAAAAATTAAATAAAACTAAACGAAGATTTTGTTAACAAAGGAAATAAAATTGAGTAATTCCAAAAAATCAAAAGACGCAGAAGATATTTTATCAGAATTTCAAGAATCTCAAGAACCCAAAAAAACAGAGCCAGAACCACAACTTGAATCACCAGAGCCAGAACCACAACTTGAATCACCAGAGCCAGAACCACAACTTGAATCACCAGAGCCAGAACCACAACTTGAATCACCAGAGCCAGAACC
>JAHELB010000075.1 GCA_024644385.1 Nitrosopumilaceae archaeon
TGTTTTCTCATTGTGCAATTGATACTATAACAATAGGGGATTCAAGTTTTGAACAAATAGGCGGTGCGGCATGTTATGGTGGAATCACTGCAAAACAATTCAAATTTGATGTACAGCTAGTAACAAAATTTGGTCGAGATTTTCCTCACAAATACCTTACAGATAATGAAATAAATTTTGAAAATGCCTTAAGCGAAAAAAAGACCACAAGGTTTTCCATTAACATTTCGGGATCGGATAGAACCTTAACTCTTGAAAACCAGTGCGATCCTATTGAATATACTCCAATTAGTGCTGATGGGTTTTTAGTTAGTCCAATTTTTAGTGAAATCTCAAAAGAAACCTTTGAAAAAATAAAAGGTGATTCTAATTTTTTAATGTTAGACCCTCAAGGTTTTTTGAGAAGAATTGATTCTGAAAAAAAAGTTTTTCTAGAAAATACTGACATTAATTTATCCAAGGTAAATACGATCAAAGTAAATCCCGAAGAGGCTCAGCATTTGGTTGGCGCTCCAGGTATAGAGGCGTTGAGTTTATTACAAAAAAAAGGAGTTGAACAAATAATCCTTACAAATAAAACCGATGTATCTTTGCTAGTGAAGGATAGGATTTATTCTATAACCCTTCCAAACAAAAAAATCTATGATACGACAGGGATTGGAGATATCTTTTGCTCCACATTTTGCTGTACAATGCTCAAAGAGAAAGATTTTCTTTGGTCTTTTTGTTTTGCAGGAGGGGCAGCACAAGCAGCACTTGATTCCAAAGAGGTTGGTCTGCTAAAGATTCCAAGAAAAGGAGTTATTGAAACAAATGCATCTTATTTTTACAATTTAATGAAATATCGCTCAATTTAGCTTATCCTTTTATTGTAGGATTTTAGAAACTTTTTGTGCAAATAGGAATTTATGGGTTTGGTACAAGCACATCATCCCAGAAAATAATAAAAAAAATACTCCTAGAAAATGGCATAAAACCTGTAGCCATTTCTCCAAAATCAAAAACAAAACAAATTGATTGTGTGATTGTTTTAGGTGGAGATAAGGGCATTCGAAATTATTTTCATAGGACTCTTGATTCCACCATCCCTGTTTTAGGAATTAACGAGGGAGAATATGGGGGATTTTTAGCCCAAATTGATCTTAAAGAGTTTTCAACTTACATCAACAGATTAAAAAAACAAAATTATTCCATAGAGGAGGTTCCAAGGTTGGCAGTTAAAATAGATGGGACTGACGTTTTTCCTGTTTTAAATGATGTTGCAGTTTTTCCCTCAAAGAGTGCCATGCTGATGGAACACACACTTAACGTTAATGGAGAAGAGGTGTGGCATGATAGCAGCGATGGAATTATAATTTCCACACCAATAGGATCTTCGGCATATTCAATGTCTGCTGGAGGACCAGTAATTTTTCAAGATTCGCCCGTGTTTGAGATTATATCTGTTAATTCTTTGAATGTTAATAGGAGGCCAATAATTGTATCAAATAAAAGTTCTATTCAAATTGAGGATATCTCTGCTAGATTGCATTGTGAGGTTATCCTTGACGGGTTGGAGAGATACAAGGTTTACAAGATTGTAGAGTGCACCCAATTTTTGCCTCCAGCTCAAATAATTCGTCTAAAAAAAGATTCAACTGCAATTTCGGCTCTTGCGAAAAAAGCTCATCTTGCAGAAGAATTACTAAGCATGCCACCAAGCTCAAAACTCCTTCTCAAAACCTTAGAGTATGAAGGTTCGTTAACACAAAAGGATCTTGCTAACAAGACTCTGCTACCTGATAGGACTGTAAGATTAGCTTTGAGTCATTTACTTTCTAAAGGATATGTCAAAAAAAAGGTATCAGTTCGAGATGCTAGACAAAAGATTTATGAGATTTCCAAGATAGAATAGATTATTTGGATGCAGCCTCTATAAATGAAACAAAAGCTTTTTCTGGAAATCCTGGTCTACTGTTAAATTCTGGATGGAATTGTACCCCTAGATAGAATTTATGATCTGGGATTTCAAGAATCTCCATTCTTTTTCCCTCGTCACTTTCTGCTGAAAATATCATCCCTTTTTTTTCAAATTCTGGTACATATTTTTTATTGATTTCATAGCGATGTCTATGTCTTTTAACTATGGAATCAGAATCATAAATTTTATCAGCAAGAGTGTCTGGTTTAACCTTTATTTTATGGGCTCCTAATCGGAGAGACCCTCCCAAATCAGCTACTTCCTTTTGTTCTGGAAGTAAATCTACAACAGGATTTTTTGTTTCAGGTTTTATTTCTGTTGAATCTACATCTTCTAAATTAAGAACGCTTCTTCCAAAAGCAATTGCGGCAAGCTGAAAACCAAAGCATATTCCAAGGTATGGTATATTATTTTCCCTTGCATAATTGGCAGTTTTAATTATTCCCTCAGAACCCCTGGTACCAAATCCTCCTGGAACAAGTATCCCATCGTATTTTGAAAGTTTGTTAAAATCTTCTATTGATTCGGAATCAATCCAATCAATTTGGACGGATTTTCCAAGTTTTGCACCTGCATGCTTCAAAGCATGATTTACACTTACGTAGCTATCTGCCAGAGTCACATATTTTCCTACCATTGCAATCTTTATTTTTTGATCTTTTTGGCTAACCATAGACTCTGCTATCTTATTCCACTCGTCCCAATTGGCTGATGTATTTACCATCCCTACCTTTCCAAATTTTGTAAAAATAAAATCTAAAATTCCTTGATCATATAGAATTTGAGGTACTTCAAAAATGGATTTTGCATCATGACAGGAAAGAACATCGTCAGCCGTAACATTTGTAAACAGGGCAATTTTTTTCTTGGTTTTTTCTTCCAAGGGCTGAGTACATCTAACTGCTAAAAAGTCTGGCTGGATACCTATTCTTCTTAATTCTTGCACACTATGTTGTGTGGGTTTAGTTTTTTGTTCTCCAACAACGTCTAGAGCCGGTGCTAATGTCACATGAACAAATATAATATTTTTTGGCCCATCTTCCACTCTCATCTGTCTTAGAGCTTCTAAAAATGGAAGGGATTCAATATCGCCAACAGTTCCTCCACACTCCACAATCAAAAAATCAAGCTCTTCATCGCTTGCAATCTTTCTTATTCGATTTTTTATTTCATCTGTAATGTGGGGGATAATTTGTACACAAGCTCCTAAAAATTCCCCCTTCCTTTCGGATTCAATCACATCTGAATAAACTTGGGCAGTCGTAATGTTGTGGTTTTTAGGAATATTTTGATTTAAAAAGCGCTCATAATTTCCAATATCCATATCACATTCACCCCCATCTTCTGTAACAAAGACCTCACCATGGGCTATAGGATTCATAGTTCCTGCATCATAATTCAAGTAGGGATCTATTTTTACACAAGATACTTTTTGATTGGATAGTTGTAGTAGCTTTGCAATTGAGGAGGTTGTGACCCCTTTGCCAAGACCTGACATTACCCCACCAGTCACAAAAATGAACTTTGTCTGCACATTTATGGAATGAATAACGGCTTTTTGTATGTTGTGTCGATCAAATAAATTTACATTTGTAAATTTTTTTATTAATTTTTGGACTAATTTTAAAAATTATCTACACGCCTTTTTTATTTTCCTATGCTAATTATTAGTGAGAACATCTAGGTAGTGGTCATAAAATGAAAATCTAAAAAAAGTGTATTGGATGAAGACCACTATCCTTTGACGAATAATTGTTTAATATTTC
>JAHELB010000076.1 GCA_024644385.1 Nitrosopumilaceae archaeon
AAATTATTGTACTACATGGAGCAAGTTATGTCGATGAGTTGAGTTACAAAGATTTGTTAACTGATTTAGAAAATGAGAGTATCAAGAGAGGCAAAGAGGATTGGAACTTTAGATACCGAGCGGCAATTAGTAGACCTCAAGAATGGTTTAACCGATCCTGGTCTGGTCAAGTTGGAAGAGTTGAAACATTTCTTAGACCAAGAGAAAATGGTCTCTCACCACTTGAAGAACTAGTGGGTGAGAAAATTACAAAGGAAAATACAATCTTTTACTGTTGTGGATGGCAAGGAACTATCGATGGTGTTATGGACTTTTTAACCCCAAGAGGGTTTGTTACCTATCACAACAAACGTGAAGACGGAAGTTTCGAAGTTAAAGACGAGTCTTACGGATAGTCAAATTTTATTTTTGTAAATAATTCATTATTGTAACTCCTGTTAACCAAATTTTTTTCTTAATCAAATGGTTGTCATTATACCAAATGAAAAGTAAATGATTGAAATATGAGCCAGATTAAGCCTTTAATGGTTGAAGACAATTCTATACTTGGCGCACCTGAATCCTCTAACCAATGCGCATATTGAAATTATTAATCAACTAAAGCAGGATGCAGATATCGTTAAAGTCATGCCTGTGATATTCAAGTTGGGCGATAAGGAGGTAACCAGTAAAAGTTTTC
The DNA here is from genome assembly GCA_024644385.1 of Nitrosopumilaceae archaeon. Taxonomy (GTDB): domain Archaea; phylum Thermoproteota; class Nitrososphaeria; order Nitrososphaerales; family Nitrosopumilaceae; genus Nitrosomaritimum. Next base: position 680 of record JAHELB010000076.1, read on the forward strand.
CATTTAATTTCGAGGTTAGAAAAAATATGATAGAATCAGTTTTTGGCGACTCGATCTTAATCACAGATGATTATACCTTTGAGGCACCATTCAAAAAATACCTTCCACCACTTTTGTCTCTAAAATCTTGGAAATTACGTAAAAAGATCCTAAAGGGAGTAAAAGGGGAGTATTCCTCCTACACTGGAGATAAAGCCGAGGGGTATATGTTGAAACTTTACAGGTTAAAACCCAAGGTAGGAGAGAGAAGATCACTTTCTGCAGCATCTGTTAAAGAAAAAATGTATGATACTGTCTTAGGAAAAAAATCAGATTGGAAGGTAGATGTTCCAGAAGTCGTAGGGAAAATTATTGAAAAAAACTGGAATGTTGTTGAAAGATATTCAAAATTAGAGGACAATACAAAACGAGTGTTAGGAATGAAGTTTCCATTGGAAGGGTACTCCGAATAGATTAAGTACTAAAGGCATTGAGATTTTTTTGTGAGCTTACCACTTTCAAAATATGTTTGGTTTGATGGAAAGTTTGTTCCCTTAGATAAAGCCAAAGTTCCCATTACCACACACGCAATTCACTATGGAACATCAATTTTTGAGGGAATACGAGCATATTGGAATAAAAAAAATCTTTTTGTGTTTAGGTTAGAAGAACATGTTAGACGATTTAGAAGATCAGGTCAGTTTTATAACATTTCACTAAATTTTTCTGATAAACAAATAAGTGATGCAATCATAAATCTTTGCAAAAAAAATACGATGAAAAAATCATGTTACATACGACCATTTTATTTCATTGGAGACTATGGAATTAATTTGCATGTAACAGAAAAAGCTCCAACTAGTGTTGCAATTTTTTCATTCCCTTTTGGAGACCTATTTAATAAAAATGGAATCACTGCAGGAATTTCAACCTGGAGAAAATTTTCTGACATGTCCACACCGCCACAAGCAAAGATGGGGGGGAATTATCTAAATTCTATTATTGCAACTCAGGAAGCAAAACGAAATGGATTTGATGAGGCAATTTTACTTGATCATAATGGAAATGTAAGTGAAGCTCCTGGTGAGAATATTTTCATGGTAAAAAATGGTCAACTCATAACTCCACCCTTATCCTCGTCAGCCCTCGAGGGTATAACTCGAGATGCAATAATCAAGATTGGAAAAGACCTTGACATCGAGGTATCAGAGCGCGAAGTAACAAGAAGTGAACTCATGGTATCAGAAGAGGTTTTTTTGACAGGAACTGCTGCGGAGATCACCCCAATAATTTCTATAGATAGAAAAAAAATTGGTAATGGCAAGCCAGGAGATATCACAAAAAAGATGATGGATGAATATTCAGATATTGTGATGAACCAAAATGATGACTATTCCTACTGGTTAACTTCGGTGTATTAGATGAAAATTGTTCAAATTGGTGTCGGAGGATGGGGGAAAAACCATACGAGAGTTTTATCCCAGCTTGGAGTATTGGTTGCAGTTTGTGATACCAATGCAGCAAGAAGTAAACAATATGGTGAAGAATATTCAGTAAATCATTATGATTCATTAGAAAAATTGATAAAATCTGAAGAGTTTGATGCAGCTTTTGTGGTAACACCAACGTCAACCCATTTTGATATTGCAACTAAACTAATTGAAGAAAAAAAACATGTCTTTGTTGAAAAACCAATGACCTACGATTCCTCAGAAGGTGGAAAATTAAAAGACTTGGCGCAGAAAAATAAAGTTTTACTTTGTTGTGGATATATTGAGCGGTTTAATCCTGCCGTTGAAATTGTAAAAAAATATGTTAAAGAAAAAAAATATGGTGAATTGGTGATGTTGGAATTTCATCGTGAAAATAGAATGCCACTTCATGTCAAAGATGTTGGAATTATCTATGACACATCAGTTCATGATATAGATACTGCAAATTGGTTATTTGATGAAATGCCATATGTTGTTTTTGCAAGGTCAGGAAAAATTAATCATGAATATGAAGATTTTGCAAGCATAATGTTAGGATACAAAGATAACAAGACTGCAATTATTTCGTCAAACTGGATTACTCCAAAAAAAATAAGAACATTTAGTGCTGTATGTACTGAGGCAATAATTGTATCTGATTTTATTTCTCAAGAAATTAAGGTTGAAAGAAAAGATGAAACTGAAATTCCAAGAAATGAACAAAAAGAACCTCTTTTATTAGAAATTCAAAATTTTATTGGAGCAATTGCAGGAAAAAATAATCTAGTAGTGTTGCCACAACAAGCCGTCAATGTTACAAAAATTGCAGAGGCAGCACTTTTATCTAGTCAAAAAGGAGTCCCAATCTATCTGGATCTAAAATGAACAAGACAATGATGGATATTTTGGCATGTCCTATTGACAAAAATCATCCATTAGAGTTACATGAAATTAAAGAAAAAGACAGTGTGGTTTACGAAGGGGCAATATTTTGCTCAAAATGCTCTAGATTTTATCCTATCATTGAGGAAATACCAATTATGCTTCCAGATGAACTTCGTGATAAAAAACTAGAGATGGAATTTCTCAATAAATACAAAGAGAAATTGCCTGAAAAAATTATTACAAAGGCAAACCCATGGCATTTGTGATTTAGTTGGTTACTAATTTTATTTCAGAGAAAGCAAAAATAGGTCAAAACGTAAAGATTTGGCATTTTTCATACGTTGGTGATGATGTAGAGATTGGAAATAATGTAAAGATTGGTTCTCTTGTTCATATTGATTATAACGTCAAGATTGGGGATAACTCAAAGATAGAAGGACAAGCATACATTCCACCACTTTGTAGAATTGGGAAAAATGTTTTCATCGGACCTTCGGCAGCTCTTACAAATGATCCTTATCCAATGTGTACTAAAATGGTTGGAGTAACAATTGAGGATAATGCAATAATTGGAGCTAGAGCAGTTATTAAAGCAGGAGTAACTGTTGGAAAAAATAGTGTTGTTGCAATGGGTGCAGTAGTTACACGGGATGTTCCAGAAAATAC
>JAHELB010000077.1 GCA_024644385.1 Nitrosopumilaceae archaeon
GAATTTTTAATCCGTGGTTACAACAAGAAAAATTTGACAAAGATTGTTTATACATTAAAGAATGGATTCCAGAATTAACAAAGTTTACACCAGAACAAATTCATAATCTTTGGAAAAATTTTCCCAACAATTTGAAATACCCTAAACCAATAGTGAATCATAAATTAGAGGCCCAAAAATCAAAGGAAATTTTCAAGGAACAAAATTTGTTACTCTAATATGCAATTAGAACCTTACTTTGAAATAAAATTCTCAAAGTGGGGAAACTCTAAAGATTTGAAATTATTTTTGGAGGAGAAATTCCAGATTTATACAATAACCTGCCTGATTATAACCTAAAAGTCAAAGAAGTTCCATGACATCGCACTGTATATTCTGTCCAGCATACTTTGAATCACCTGAAGAGCTATCAACACATCTTTTGGTTTGCAAGGGAAAGATGAAGAAAGATTTTTGTTAATTTGAGATTATTTTTTCGGCAAAGAACAATGGATTCTTTTTTTAAGAAAGGATAATTACCCTATCATGTGAAATTCTCTTTTTTGGTGAAGGTGGGTTTAATTCTAGTCGTGTTTGGTTTTATAGGGTTTTTAATTCCCATTTCAAATACAGGTTTGACTGTTTTAGAGGCCGATAAATTGTGTAAAGAGGCCTCTGATTCATTTTCCCCTGATGAGAGTGAAATACCAGAGGTCTGTGAATATACAAAATTTTTTAATTCGATTTATTTTTTTATTGGTATTGGATTGGTTTTAATTTTTTGGAGTGGGTTTTTGGATAAACGCTTTTGGCATAAAAAATCCTAAACATTATTAAAATTTTGAAGTTATTTTTTTTGTAAAGAAAACTTGGGATATCATTTAGCATCAGAAGAAATTTTTCTTGACTTTAGAATTCTTTTAAAATAAATGAAAATACTCAATGATATTCCTCCAATAATTCCAGAAATTACAAGATATGAAAAAATATTATTTGCAAAAACCCGGGATTCAGCCTCTTTACCTATTCTCTGGTGGTCATACTCTTGGATTTTTTCTAATTCACCTTTCTCTTTATCAGTTAATTGTTCATAGATTCCCCAAGCCTCAATATCTCCAATCTCTGCATTTTCCTTGGTTTGAAATGATTGTATAGTTTCAACTATGCTTTGAAAGCCATAAAAAACAGGTGTACATAGTGGAACAGAATAATATTGATTTTCTTCTCCAGCACCTTGAGCAAAAACCACATATTGCAACCCTTCTCCAAAATTATAACCCCAAAAGGACTCATTTGAAGATAAAATTATGGTTTTATCATATGTTCCCTTTAACAGCTCATGAATTTCAAAAGTAATCTTTGCCTCTTCTGTGCTAGGAGGCCAGTATTCCTTTGAGGTCACGGTTCCAAGAAAAACAAGATCACTTTGCTCATAAATTTCGCCTAGTGTTTGAGGTGCACAAGATAAACCAAAACTGTCAACAAGGGAAAATGGAATTTGAAAAATAATTGCAACAAGAAATAATGGTAGAAATTTTTTCAATTCTTTATCATATAACTAAACGAGGATTTGCTAATATTATTTGATGAAAATTGGTTTTTACCAAAAACCATTTGAATTGTAAAGTATTTTGAAATTATTTTCAAAAATAAAAAAGAAAAAAGAAAGGTTAACCCGTCCTTGTTGGAGATTGGCATTCGCCTTTATAATCCACTTCAACTCCATGGCATGCTGCATCTTGGATTCCACAGCCATAAGTCACACCGTCTACTCCACATACTGGATCATACACTAGACATTGAATGGAGCATGCTGGTTGACAAGTACCATCTCTGCAGACCAAGTCATCACTGCATTGGTCATTTGATAAACACCTAGTCGTACACTCGCCTTCATATTCCACTTTTACCTCAGCGTTTTTTGCCTCGCACATGTTTCCATATGTTTTCCCATCAGCTCCACAAACTGGAGACCAATTATGTGGACAGACTCCCTTTGAATCTGGAATGCAACTCTTGGAATGTTCACTCCATGAATAATCTTCAGGACAAACAGTAGGACCATCATGAGGAATGCACATTTGTGCACACTCTAGCCAGGCATATCCTCTAGGACATTCCGGTTGTGGCCCATCTCTGCATTTGCCTTCATATTCAATTCCTGCTCCATTTTTATGAGCTTCACAGGAATTGCCATAGGTGTTTCCATCGTCTCCGCAAACAGGTTCATAAACTCGTGGACATGCTTCACACTCCCCGCGATAATCTATTTCGACATCTGCTTGCTCGGCTCTGCATTTGTTGTCATATGTTTTTCCATCTGTACCACAAACCGGTTCAAAATTGTCAGGGCATAATCCCGGAAGTTCTGGAAGTGCACCTGGAACTGGATCAAGATGTATTTCGGGTTCAGGTGGAGGTGGTGGAGGATTTCCAACTAGCGCCTTTAATTGCTGGTTCTCTTCTCGAAGTTGATTTACTTCTATTGCTGCCTCATCAGAGATGAACATTATGTTGTTCTCTAGAAGAAATTTCATCGCATTGAGAAGTTCAGATTGTTGAATCTGTCCTTGACCATACCATCTAAAGTTTTGGTCTACCCAGTCTGGAATGGCTTGGGATAAAGCATCATCAGCTGCCATTCTTTCTTGAATCTCTCCGGCGTAAACTTCTTGAGTCATTATTGTTGCAAAAAGAATTGCAATAATAGCAAATAATGAAGTTTTTGTATAGTTCATTAAAATTGAAAAATCTACAAAGTAAATAAAATTGGTTTGTTAGTTCTGGTTTACAAATAAAATGTATTTCTAAACAATTTATCTCAGAGAAACTGTAACAATAAAAACTAGATTCATTTTAAATCATCATTGAAGGAATGCTGGATTAAGCTTGATGGTCTCAAAGTAAGGTATCTTGAATCTGGGAAAGGAAAAAAAAGACATGTTTTATTTATTCACGGTCTAGGATCTGCTGCAGATAGGTGGATGAAGATTCCAGATGAACTGTCTTCTGATTTTCATTCAATTGCCATTGATCTTCCAGGATTTGGAGAGAGTGACAAGCCTGGTCAAATGGAATACACCATTGACCAGTTTAGGGAGATTATCATGTCATTTCTAAAGGAAATTTCTATTCATAACGAGCCAACAAGTCTGATTGGACACTCTTTGGGAGGCTATATTGCATCAGAAATTGCAATTCAAAATCATATTCAACAACTTGTTTTAATCGACTCATCTGGAATGCTTGAAAAACCTACTCCCATTCTTAAAGAATACTTTGAGGCTGCAATGAATCCCTCAAAAATAAAGGTGAGAAGAGTTTTTGAAAAAATGGTAGCAGACCCCAAAAGAATCCCTACCCAATTAGTTGATGGGTTTATTCGTCGAATAAATATGCCAAACGCCAAACACGCATTTGAATCAACTCTGGTAAACAGTGCTACAACTCAGATTGGATTAACCAGATTAAGAAAAATAAACACCACGCCCACCTTAATTCTTTGGGGAGCCCAAGATAATGTAATTCCACTTGAGCACTCTAAATTTTTTAAAGAGAGTATTAATGATTCAAGACTTGAAATAATTAAAGACGCAGGACATGCCCCATTTGCAGAAAAGCCTGATGAGGTTTGTGAATTATTAAAAAACTTTCTAACCTGAAACTAGATAAACT
>JAHELB010000030.1 GCA_024644385.1 Nitrosopumilaceae archaeon
CAGAAATCTTGTATTTTTTCCCAATAGGTAACTCGGAATTAAAATAAGGATCCAAGCGATTACCTTTTAATTCTAAATTAATTTCTTCATCTGTCGAAATAATTTGGAGTTGAGAATTTCCAAGTGATCCTCTATCTCCATTAGGATACACTAATTCAAATCGTATCTTGGTTTGTTCAGCAAATGCACTGTCCCCAACAATAGGAAAAATCAACACTCCAAGGAGTAAAAATAAAAAAATCTGATTCATCATTTTATCTCGTCAACCATTGATTTTTTCGTAGAGTTAGAAGGGCAGGAATTACCAACCAAGATAAACAAAAGGAGGTAAAAAAATTCATCAGTGGTTTGTATTTCCAATTTGTAGAAGTTGGGTCCCTCATTTTATAATCGAGTCCATGGGCAAAACCCGCAAGAAAGGAGCCACTAATGAAAGCAAACGGTACCCAATAATTTTTCAAAATAAATGGTTCATAAAACAAAATTATCAATACGATTAATGGAGCCGTGAATGTGACCATGAATTCAGTATAAAAAATCGAAGATATGATTGGATTCTTTTTCCAAAAAAATGTACTTACAAAAAAATTGGATCGAATAAATCCTTTCTTCCATCTTGTTTGCTGTCTAATATAACCTCGTAATTTTTCTGGAACATCTGTATACACGAATGCAGATGATACATAAATTGACTTCCACTCTGTGAGAGTTTGCGCCGTTAGCATTCTATCTTCTGCATCATCATAATTAGCAGCAGCATCAAGCAATTTTTTAGAAAATGGTGCTAGTTCTTTTTTTACCCATTCTTTAGCAATTACGTATGTTGTTAAATCTCTGTCATCACTGTTTTGGATTTTGGCTTTGATCCAGTACGGGATAAAATCAGCTATGGCCTCTCTTCTATACCCTGCCAAACATCCAGAACAACACAAAACATTTCCAAGCCTACTTTCCGTTGTTTTATGAATGTTGAAGGCATAATCATACCATGCGTCTTGACATTTTGTTAGTATGTTTTTATTAGAATTCCAAACTTTTGCATACCCTACAACTGATCCAACATTAGAATCAGCATCAAAGGTTTTCATAAATTCTGATATGGCGTTTTTATCTACTACGCTATCAGAGTCAATTAACACAATATACTCTCCTGTAGATTTGGCAAATCCCGTGGCTACAGCATGACGTTTACCTTCATTTTTCCGATGAATGACGTTAAGTGAAGGATATTTTTTCGCAAGTCTGTCAAGAATTTGTTTTGAGTTATCTGTACTACCATCATTTACGGCAATGACTTCTAAATTACTGTGGGTGGAATTAAAAATTGCATCAATTACAGTCTCGATCATTGATTCCTGGTTAAAAACAGGAATTAAAACCGAAACCAATTCATTTCTGTCTTTTCCCATTGCAGGATTACGATAAAAAAACCAACCTACAATGACAACTAACAAGGCATGAAGAGGCATAATTGTTGAATAAACAACTAAAGGATCTGTAAGATACAGTCCGACATATAGATTATAAACAATAATCATCATTAACCCTAACACCACTAATACCCTCATAATCCAGCCTTTTTTTGGAACATAAATTCGGCTACTGTTAGAAATCCTTTGGGCTGATTTGGCTATTTGTTGGGGAGTTTCTAAAGCCAATCAATTCACCCTAGTTGTTAATGCTTTTCCGTAAAGATCAGAAGGATTTACAAATTTCACATCATGTTTTTTAATTTCTTCTATTGTATTGAAAATTGAAATTACTGAATTGGAATTATCAAATGAAACGGTAGCAATTTGATATCCATTTGTGTTTTCTAATTCTTCCATACTTTCAATTGTTAATATGTCAAATTTTACAAATTGTCCTCCGATGTAAAGATTGTATTGTTGTTCACTTGAAAAATCTGCTACGATTCCTGATCGTGTAAGTAAAGAATAGATGTTTTGATCAGTTATCCCATACGGTGCTTTGAAAAGTTTACTTTCAACTCCGCCAACAACCTCTATTGTTTCTTTTCCTTCCTTAATTTGTGATAACTGTTGTAGATAATCTGTAATTTCGGGAATAGATTGGTATTGATATCCTTGACTTCCTATATCTACACCTTCTACAAGAAAAATACATTCAGGATAGGATTCAGCAATTTTACCGGTCAAAAATACCACGGATTTTATAGGATCTTTTTCTAATTCTTCCCTGAAATCAGTACACCAATAAGGTAAATTGTAATTTTCTTTAATTTCTAATTGAACTAGTACTTTTAATTTTTCAGATTCACCAGTTGCAGGGAAAATAAATGCAGGAACAACCATGGCCATTCCTAAAATTACTACAATGCTAGTGGAAATTGCACCAAGGTAAATGATTTTCATTTCTGTTCTACTGAATTTCCAATTGGGGATTTTTGTGCAAACGATAACTAGAATCTATTTTTTTTGCTGTTTCTATAATACTATGTGGTAAAATTTTGTTTGAAATATCTAACAGCATCTGACTGTCTTTTGGAAGACAGTGTCCTCCAATCCCTTCCTTTGCTTCCAAGATATTGATATTCCACTTGGAGTTTACTGCATGTCGTAATTCTCCAAAGTCAACATTGATTCTATCGCAGATAATTTTTAATTCTTCAGCAAAGGCAATTTCCATAAATCGATAAGAATTTTCTACAATCTTTGTCATTTCTGCTATTTCGATAGAATTTACCTGTTGCAAGGGAATTTTTAGCATATTGTTGTAAAATCCAAAAGCAGCCTCTGTACAACACGGTCTACATCCTCCAACCACTCGTGCTTGGTTTACTCCATGAGTCTCTTTCTCATGAATGTAGAATCTATGAGGAACATGGACTACATGTAAACGATGATCTAAAATTGATTCAAGCTTTCTTGATGTTCCTCTTGTTATGGTGCTATCTATTCCAACAAGGGCACCTGTTTTGCCTTCTTGGGAGATACGCTTTACTATGCTGTATACTCCCTCCAGAAAAGGAATAAACATATTTTCGGGATTATGTGTAGAAATACAAATGATATAGTAATCGTACCCTGCAAAATTAGTAGCTTCCTTTTGAATTACTTTGTGGTGCAGAGCCCTGTTGATTGCCTCCTTATTCAGGTCAACACCTTCAACATGCAGCCCTAGTTTTGTCATGTATTCGGCATTACTAAACCCAATCTGACCTAAACCTATTATCAAAACTTTCTTTGTTTCCTTTTGAGCTGATAAAATTTCCTTTTCAATTGTTTCAAACATACTTTTGAACAATCAAAAATTTATTGTTAAAGGCATGTGTGTAACGACTGTTTCGAACAGCTATTACAAATGTTGTAGCAATTTAATATTTTTTGTATTGTATTCATTCTGTTAAAAGAATAATTAAAAATTTGAATACTCTCAATAAATGTTTTCACTGATAAATTACTAGAAAAGAATTTAAACTACATGAAATTTTTGTATGGGTTTGGTCCTAAAAAAATAATACCTACACTATTTTTGATCCTTGGATTTTCTCAAAAATTCTAAAATTAAAATCCATGTACCCTTGGTATGGAGGGATTTCCAGATAATATTGTTTGAAGACGTTGGATAATCTCATTTGGATTATCTTTCCTATCTAGTGTAACAATGAGAAGCATTTCGTCTCCAAAAGGAAAAATTATTCTTAATAAATTTTCATAAACCTGAAGAGTATAATTTGCTTTTCCAATTTTTTCTGAAATTGTATTTCTAAAATTCCAAGATTCAATGGTATGTTTTAAAGCAATTTTGTTTTCTTTTTCCGTTAAATGATTGGTTACTCCATCCATTTTTTGCTTGTACAATGTGTTTCCCTTCAAATCATAAACCATCACGTATCTCAGATTAGACGACACCTTCATGATGCTGTTTAGGAATTTTTCTTGGTTTACAAGTTTCACTTGACTCATGGTACTATGATTTTGGTGTTTTATTTGGGGTTGGTGATATCTCTATGGTATGCCTTCTTCTCGCTAAGGCACGCCACAAATAATTGGGCATTATCAAATAATCAGTTATCTACTGTATGGTATGAGTCAAATGATCGTGCACACAAGGCAAACTGAAACTTTGACAACTTTGGTTGAACATGAACATTCTCAAGACAGTACACAGGTACCCTTTTTGGGATTGTCATGGGAAGATTTTAGAGGATTGTCTTTGGGTTGCGAGGAGGAGTGGTAATACAATTCAACCAACTCCCAGACTATCTTAAATTTTCTCCATAGACTTTAGTTTTTGTTTTTCAAAAAATAAATTATTAATAAAAGCAGCCGGTCTCCCCCAAAACTCAAATACGTTACATTGTTTTCTAATTGTTAAATTAAAATGGCATTATATGATCCTGATGAACCGAAAAAATCCACTGACCTTTTAACTGAAGCGATACTAATATCTCACAAGACAAATTTTTGTCATTTTTTTATGGAATGTGGACAAAAAGCTACAACACAAAGTGAATTTCAAGGAAAAAAAATACATGTATGTGATTTTCATTTTAAGGAAATAAACCAATAAAAAAATTAGCATTTTGTTTGTTTTTCACCAGTAAGAATTTAGAAAATAAGCAAAACAAAAAGATATTTGTACATTGAATACCCAATAGCTTCAACTCAAAAATAGAAAAATTCGTTAAATCTTTTAATTACTAATTTTTTCCAAAAGGGGAACAAAAACATACCCTGACTGATTTTTAATTTCTTTAACTCCTTTTGAGGTTTTTTTATACAAAATTAACGACTGTGGGTACTCGCCTACTGGTGCAATTAACAATCCATCTAAAGATAATTGTTCAAATAATGGTGTTGGAACTTTTTTACAGGCTGCCGTGATAATTATCCTATCAAATGGTGATTTTTCTGGAAGACCTAGCGTACCATCTCCAAGAATTACTTCAACATTTTTAATTGCAAGTTTATTGATATTTCCTTTGGCAAATTTTACAATTTTTGGATGCCTATCCATGGAAAAGATTTTTCCATCTGCCACCAAAAAAGAAAGAATTGCTGATTGCCACCCTGAACCACTTCCTATTTCTAAAACCCTTTGTCCTTCGATGATGTTTAGCCATTCGGTCATTCTTGCAACTACGGAGGGTTGCGATATTGTTTGATTTTTCATTAAAGGGATTGGCATGTCCTTGTATGCTATGTCTAGACTAGATTTTGGTACAAATTCATGTCTGGGACTTTTTCTCATTGCAATTTCAACCCTTTCATCATTGAGAGCTCCCGAATTTCTCATGATTTTGAATAAATTATCTATTTTTGTTTGATATTTTTTTTCCATTTTATTACTATCCTTGTTTGTCAGTTTTTAAAAAATTAAAACACGGAATTGCATAAACTTCATACCTATGTATGCTGTTTGGGTTAAGACCCTACATTTCCGTGGATTGCATTAAACCGAAATCTAATGCAACTAGGTATGGTAAAAATAATAATTAAATTAATAGCATGATTCTCATTTATGATTTTAATTCCTTGTCTACAATGTTATTGAGATTTTTTTATAGATATCGCGATCATACATTGCTACAAATCTCTCAAGTTGGTATTAATTCCAAGTGAATTATTTTACAATCAATACTGGAACTTTAGATTTGTGAAGAACATAGTTTGATACACTTCCAAGAAAAGCCTCCTTAAAGGCACCAAGTCCCCTTGCTCCGATAACAATCAGATCATTTCTATGCTTTTTTGAATATTGTACAATATCATAACCTGGATCTGCACCTTTGATTATTTTGTAATTCAATTGGACTCCATGTCTACCAGCTTTAGTTTTGGCTGCATCCATCATGATTTCTGCTGATTTTACACTTCCAGATTCCAACCTTTTCTTGTTTAACACCATTCCAGGTGGGAGCTTAATAACATGAAGGCCAATGATTATTGCTTGACACTGTCTTGCAATGTAAATTGCCTCATCCAGACCTCTCAAAGAATTTTTTGATCCATCTATTGGAACAAGAATCTTTTTAATTTTATTCCGAATCATATATTTTTTCCAAATGCTCCTTGATGATCTGTTAGGCAACATGAACATTCCTTCGTATAACACTCATCTACCTTCTCATGACCACAGGAACCACAGTGGCAAAACGGATCATCTTTCATATGACAGATATTTTTTATTCTTACTTATTCTATTTGCCTGATTTTCTATTTTGATAATACGACCATCCCTTTTAGTCAAAGACCATACCTGGAATCATTATGACCTCGATGGACAAGGCCGGAATTATAATTGCTATTGCAGTAGTTGCAGTAGCGTTGAGCATTACCTCCTTTTCAGGCTCATTAAATTCCGGGTTTGTTCCAGCTGTGGAAGAATCTACAATTTCAATTAAGGAGGCCAGTCAAAGCATTCAAGAATCAAGCTCGGAGGCAATTGAAAAAGTTTCCGAGACCACAAAACAGGCAGCTAAAGAAACAAAAGAATTTGGAGAGGTTGCAAAGGAATTGGCTACTTCAAAATCATCTTCAAGGTTGGTTTCAATTCCTAGTGGAACAAGCATCCCTGGATGTGAAAAAGTGGATCTGTGTTATGACCCGCCATCACTAATTATTTTCAAAGGTGCTGAGATTATTTGGCGAAATGATGATACTTCATCTCATACCGTTACTAGTGGAAACATCATTGAAGGACCAAATGGAATTTTTGATAGCGGATTGATCAATGTAGATGCTACTTTCTCTTTTAAATTCAAAGAGGTAGGTAGCTACGATTACTTTTGTATGATTCATCCTTGGGCAAATGGCTCCGTTATTGTAACTTAGTAAATTATTTCACAATTTTCCTTAATATTAATACCCCAAAAATTAAGTTTCAAATAATAAAAAACATGAGCCAAAATTAGAAAACAAAAAGATTTCAAGTTTAATTGCGACAAACGATATTTACAAATTAGGAAATTTTTCTTCCTTTGTCAAAATTATGAAAGTGGTATTGATATTTTTTTATTCATGGAGGTAAGCTTTGAAGATCTTTACAAGATCTTCTTTCTTCATCATCGAAAACAGTACAACAAGATCACTGGAAGAAATTATTCCTAAAACTTCATCATTAATAATTACGGGGAGTTTGTGGATATTTTTGGCTACCATTATTTCCGCGACATCAATAATGGATTCATCAGGATGGATATGAATGAGAGGTTGGGACATTGTTTCTTTTACTGGTGATCCCAATGCATTATCAAAAGTACCTATGCTATTTACAATATCTCTAAGTGTGATAATTCCCACTGGTTTGAAGTTCTCCATTACTATTGCGGCTCCTATGTTTTTTAGATACAACTTCCTGATAGTTTCCTTTATTGAATCAGAAGAATTTACAGTCACCACATTTTTAACCATAAACTCTTTTACTGGAATTTTTGATTCACTTATTTTAATCATATTTACCTTCCCTGGTCATAATGTTATTTTTAAATTAAAACAGGTTATTATAGAAACAGCAAATTCTCAAAACTGAAAATGCAAGTAGAAAATCACCCAAAACATATTATTCCTGACAAATATAAAATTTGTAATTGAGAAGAATAGAGGCTGTCTGCAATGACAATCAAGGCCCAAGCGTAGAATATGTTTTTAAAAAATACAAGGTTACATTCCATACCGAACAAATAATTTCTGACGGACAAGAATTTTTACGATTCATTGCAATTGTTCCAAATTCAATATCTAGTTCCTTAACCAATGAACTAAATGAGATAATTAACACATCTAAAAAAGAACTCTATATTACAAGCCAAATTATTGATGCAACCTTATCAGATTATTTAACCGACCTAGAAAAAGAACTTGCAAAAAAAGAAGTCAAAGTTGGAATGAAAAAACTTGTGGAGGAATACAAATCCTTAATTGAACCAAGTGTAGAATTTAAGAAACATCTCCTTTTTATGATAATTATTGGTGCAGGGGTTGCAACTGTAGGATTGTTTGCAAACAATGCTTCACTGGTAATTGGAGCCATGTTGATATCGCCTCTGCTTGGCCCAATGACTGCTTTTTCCTTCAACACTGCCGTAGGAAAAACAGACAAAATGTTCAAGGCTCTAGTTTCAGGTCTTATTTTACTAGTTGCAGTGATTGGAACCAGTTTTCTTTTGACGCTAATTGGACTTCAATTCTCAGATTTACCCTTAACTGACGAAATATTATCTAGAACTGTAATATCCCCTGTTTTTTTGGCAGTTGCAATCGCGTTAGGGCTGGCTGGTGGAATTGCAATGACCACTGATATCCCTGAGATTATTGTAGGTGTGGCAATTGCAGCTGCGTTGGTACCTCCTGCATCAGTTGCAGGAATTGGAATTGCCTTGTGGGATTTTGATATTTTTTCTTCTGCTTTGACTCTTACTGCAGCTAACATTATTGGACTAGTTTTAGGAATGATGATAGTGTTTTTCCTCGAAGGAATTTCTCCAAGAAAGATTTACGAAAAAGAAAGTGCTCAACGGCATATGATCGTTACTATAAGCATCTTCGTTGGTCTAAGTGTCGTCTTGGGATTTTTATTGTTGAAATCCTAATTTTATAATATTTTCTAGATTTAATGAACTAAACTCCATCTATTGTTGAGAAATTTTTTTATTTCTATAATCAAAAAGGTGACTAGTGACACTCCGATTATTTTAATCCATGAATCTATCTCTATTGGATGGCTGTGAAAAATCTCATTCATAATTGGAAGATAGGTAAAAGTAATTTGTAAAAGAATCATTATCCCAATCCCAAAAAAGATAAACCTGTTTGAAAAAAATCCGATCTTAAAAATTGACTTTGACAAAGATCTGCAATTAAGCAAGTAAAATATCTCTATCATGATTATAGTGTTTACTGAAATCGTTCTTGCTTCATTTATTGTCTTGCCTTCTATAAGAGCCCATTCAAACAACCCATAAACAGAAATTAGAATACATGCACTCACAATACTTATCTGAATAATCAAGTCTTTGGTAAGAATTGGAGAGTTTGGTTTTCTTGGAGGGCGGTTCATTACATCTGGTTCTTTTGGTTCAAAAATGAGCATCATTCCCAAGGCCAAAGCAGTGGTCATGTTAATCCATAAAATTTGAACAGGAAGAATTGGCATCAGTATGCCGGAAAAAATAGCTACCAAAATAACCATCCCTTCCCCAAAGTTTGTAGGCAGCGTCCAAGCTATAAACTTGATTAGGGTATCTAAAATTCTCCTTCCTTCCTCTACTGCTGATTTGATTGATGCAAAGTTGTCATCAGTTAAAATCACATCTGATGCTTCCTTTGCAACCTCCGTACCTGTAATGCCCATTGCTATTCCAACATCGGCCTGTTTTAACGCAGGAGCATCATTTACTCCATCCCCAGTCATTGCAACAATGTTACCTTTGGATTGTAGTGCTTTTACTATCAAAAATTTCTGTTCTGGTAAAACCCTTGCAAACACATCGGCGCTATGGGCAATTTCTACAAAATCCTTCTCAGAACACTCTTGAATTTCTTTTCCTGTAACTGCTATTATGTCCCTTTGGCTTTCTGCAGAAGAGCGGTTTAGACCAATTTGTTTTCCTATACTGGTTGCAGTTTTTAGATTATCACCAGTAATCATTTTTACACGTATTCCAGCATTTTGGCATTCTCTGATGGCCTCAATTACTTCAGGTCTTGGAGGATCCAACATTGCTTGAAATCCAAGAAAAACTAATCCTGTTTCTACATCAGGAATCCGAATATCGTGATTTTTATTTGATATTTTTTTTTTTGCAAATGCTAGGACTCTTAGGCCCTTTAAAGCCATATTGTCTGCAATTTCGTGTAATTTTAAAATATAATTTTCTGTAAGGTTTTCAATTTCTTTATCCCCTAGGTAGTATGAGGACATTGATAGTATTTTTTCAATAGAGCCTTTTACGTAAACTATTTTATCATCTGCATCACTATGTAGTGTAGCCATAAACTGAAGATGGGATTCAAATGGGATTGAATCTATTCTGTACAATGAATCTTTCAAAGTTTGTTTTAAGCTCGCTTTGTGCGCTGCTGTGATTAATGCAACTTCTGTAGGATCTCCTTTGGCCTCCCACTGATTTTCTTTTTGAACTAACTCTGAATCATTGCACAGTAGTCCCGCAATAAGGCATTCCTTTAACGCTTTATCTTCATGAAGATTAATAATATCTTGATTTTGTTTGATTTCCCCTGTTGGCTGAAACCCCGTACCTGATACCTCGTAGAATTTGCCACCGGCATAAATTTCTGAAACAGTCATTTGATTCTCTGTGATGGTCCCAGTCTTGTCTGAACATATTATGGTGGTACTGCCAAGAGTCTCTACTGCAGGAAGTTTTCGTATGATGGAGTTTTTTTTGGCCATATAACCAACACCAATTGCAAGAGTAATGGTAATTGCAGCTGGTAATCCTTCAGGAATCACGGATACTGATAGGGCTACTACCTCCATGAATAATTCAGCATTTGATCTTTGGGTGGCAAAAATCCCAAAAACAAATGTCAAAATAGACAGACCAAGTATTACAAAAAGAAGGTTTTTGCTAAAGTAGGATATTTTTTTGGTTAGCGGGGTTTCAAGCTCCTCTGCTTTACGCATAGTTTGTGAGATTTTTCCAGTCTCTGTATCATTGCCAATCAAAACAACTACTCCTACTCCGTAGCCGTTAGTGACCAGTGTCCCACCATATGCCATATTTTTTCGTTCTGCTAACATTACATTTTGTAAAAAAACTCCTGTCTTCTTTTGAACAGAGATAGATTCGCCTGTAAGCATTGACTCGTCAATTTTCAGATCTTTTGTATGTATTAGACGCATATCAGCTGGAATTCTATCTCCTGAACGCAACTGAACTACATCTCCTGTCACAATCTTATTTGAAAATAATCTAATCTTCTCGCCATTTCTTATGACTACATTTTCACTTTTTACAATTCGTGCAAGGGCTTGAATAGCATTGTTTGCCTTTCGTTCCTGAATAAAACCAATAGTTGCATTGGCGATGACTACACCCAATATTACTCCAGTATCAACCCACTCATGTAAAAGCGCAGTTATAGAGCCAGCTATTACCAAAATTAAAACTAGTGGTTGTTTGAATTGCAAAAGAAATGAGGTGATGGAACTTTTTTCCTTTTTTACAGATATGGTGTTTTCACCAAATTTTTGCAGTCGAACACTTGCATCACCTGGACTTAAACCCTGTTCAGGGTCAACATCCAATATCTTTGTAACTTGTTCAACCGTTAAGGAGTGCCATGATGTCTTTGATGTCCCTTGCAATTTAATTTTCTAATAGGATTTAGATAATTATATTATTAAATGAAAGCCAAATCTAGTAATGAGGAATAGCATTATATGATAATTCTCTGTAATGTGAGAATTGAAAGATTCAACGACCTTTAATCATGTGTTTCCTCTTTACAGTGATTTTTTGATAAAATCATTCAAATTTCAAACGCAGTATGGCATGGCCCTTTTTAATTCGTGGTCTAAATCTATAGGGTCTGTTTATAATTTACAGGAACCTACTGGCAAGAAGATTCAAGATGAAATTCGAACCAACTTTGACACAGAGGTAAAAAGTAGCTTGAAAAAACTAGATTTTTCAAAATCGTTATCTGATTTTATTAGTTCTTATACTGAGCTTGCATCTTTTACTCATCATGATAAATTGTATAGGTATTTCGAGAATATAACAAACGCCTATGATAGAATGCTTGAACCTCTCAGAGATGTGGTTAATCGAACGCCTTCTGAAGTAATTCCAATGGGGGGAAGATTTGAGGTTCACCATTATAAAACCGAGTCCCCTCAGAAATTTAAAATCCCTATTTTGGTGGTGGGCTCTTTAATCAACAGACATTATATCTTGGACTTGCTTCCACAAACCAGTATAATTAGATATTTTCAACAATTAGGATTTGATGTATATGCTACTGATTGGAGAATCCCTACCCTAGAAGATGAAACCATGTCTCTTGCAAGTTATGCACATGACTATCTTGAAAATGCAGTAGATAAGGTTGAAGAAATTACTGGATCAAGAAAAGTAATTCTCTTCGGTTATTGTTGGGGTGGGATCTTATCTGTGATATACACTGCATTGCACCCTGAAAATGTAAAGAATCTAATTTTACACGCAACCCCAGCTGATTTTGGAAACCCACCAACTGTGTTGGAATCATGGATCAAAGAACTAGATGTAAAAAAATTTGTAGATACATTTGGAAACGCACCTTCATTATTTCTCAATATTGCGTTTTGGTTGAGAAACCCTCTTGAAGCAGTTTTAAAATATTCCTTTTATTTTAGTCAGCCTAGAAATATAAAGGAAATCCAACAATTTCTGGCAGTAGAATATTGGCTTTATGACAGTGTTCCAATTATTGGAAAGGCATTTGAAAAAATCATTAATGATATTTATAAAAACAATTTACTGATTCAAAATAAAATGATGTTGGGCGAAAATCTCATTGATCTTAAAAAAATTACAATGCCTGTTTTGAATATTGTTGGAACAAACGATGATCTTGTTTCAGCTGAATCAAGCAGAACCATCACAAATGTTATTTCCAGTACGGATAAAAAGACTCTGGAATTTCCTACTGGTCATGTAGGTCTTTGTATTAGTAAGACTGCTCACAAAAAGCTTTGGCCTGAGGTCGGTAAATGGATGATAGAACATTCCTAAAAAATCTATTTTACCACCAATACAGGAACCTTTGAATTATTGACTATTCCATGTGCAATACTTCCAATATAACTTGCCTTTGGAGATCCTAATCCCCTTGAACCCACCACAATGACATCAAATTTGCTTTTCTTGGCAAATCCAACTATTGTATCTACGGCATTTCTTGAGGAGGCAATTTTTTCAGTGAATTCTATTCCATGACGTGCTGCACTGGTTTTGGCAGAGGACATGAATTTTTTAGCTTGTTTGCTTAACTGTGATCTATATGATTTTATGTTAATTTCATAGGAAGGAGGAAATTCTGGCAGAACGTGTATTCCTGTGATTATGCCTTGGGATTGCCTTGCAAGGGATATAGCTTCATTTAAGCCACGTATTGAATTTGCAGAACCATCAATGCTAACAAGTATTTTCTTAAATCTATTTTGTAACATAGTGATTCATAATACTAGTAGGATAATAGTGTAGATACAAATCTCAAAATTGATTTCACGCTAAAAATATTTTTTGTTAAATCTTTAATTTTTTTCTTTCTAGTCTCTTGATGATTTTCTTCTCAATTTTTGATTTTATAAACTCTCATTTTTCCTCTTATTTTATTTAATTATGGCTATTGGCACCTTTAATTTATGAATTAGATATTGGCGAAATGATTTAAAATTTAATGAAATAATTAACGTAATGTTAAACATCTGACTAAATTTACCAAAAGAAAAAATATCGTTTAAAATGGTAAATTTTTTCTAATGCTAATCTACTCTAAATAAGTGTCAAAATCGGACAAGTGGCATTTCTAAATACACTTTCTAGCGTACTTTGATAGTGCATTCTCTCTTTATGTGAGGAGAATTTTGTTTTACTCATTATGATCAAATCTATATTTTGTCGGTCTGAAAAGGAAAGAATCGCATCTGCCGCGTGATCCTCATGTACAATTTTGGAGCTACAAGCAACACCATTCTCCTTGGCAAATGTTTTCATACCACTGTGCTGTTTTTCTACTATTTTTTTCTCTTTTTCAAATTCATTATCCTTTGTTTTAGATTGGAATAAAGAAAAAATTTGACGTTTTTCTATACAAGTAAAAATATTTATTTTTGCTTGAAGTGGGGATGCTAAAGCAATGGCGCTTTCAAATGCTTTATGACTATCCTCTGTTCCATTGTATGGAACTAAAATATTCTTAAATGTCTCAATCATTTCTTCTCTACGTCTATCATTAAAATAGGACATGATGTGTTTTCAATAATTTTTCTTGATACACTTCCCAAAGTCAAAAGGCTTTTGATTCCTCTGAGTTTCCTTCTTTTAGCCATTACAATCAAATCTATTTTTTGATTTTTTAAGGTTTTTAAAATTTCTTCAGCTGGTAAGCCAGTTACTACTTTAACGAACGCTTTAATGTCATTTTTTTGACATTTTTCCAGCCGCTTGGCCATTTCTTCTTCCATTGCCTTTTTCATGTCTTTTATTATGTCTCCCACCTCTTTTTCGATTTTGGTTGCTAGCGATACATGAAAAGAAAGTATAGGAACATGTGGAAATTTTTCTATTACATGGAGCATAATTATTTCGGATGAGGATGATTTTGCTATATGTATTGCATGTTCTAGTGCCTCATCTCCAGCAGGAGTTCCTGCATGAGGGACCAGAATCCTATTGTACATAATTTTATGTGATACAGGATCGAATATATCTATACCCGAGACAATTTTCAAAAATGAATCCCATGAAAAATTCTGATAAAATTAATTCTTGACCTAAAATTCTCATTAACTTTCTCTCCTATTAAAAATCAGATAGACACTTATCCCTTTTCAATTATAGATATTGTGGATATAATTTTTAGTTTTAATCCCTGATTGATAATCAGTAAAAGGTTACTGTTAATTTCAATATTCATAATTTACTATCTGGTTTATATCTCAATATAGGAATTATTTTTCATGGACCT
>JAHELB010000008.1 GCA_024644385.1 Nitrosopumilaceae archaeon
CACCCGCATTTTCCATCATGAATTTTTTTAAAAACCCCATAGCATGCCCATTATTTTCAATTCGATACATTTGATCCACGGATATTTCCATAATTAGAAGGAAAGTTGATGTAAAATAAGAGCTTTGAGATTATGTTTTAAGTATAAAGGAGACTTGATAGTCTAAAAATAATTCTTTTATCAGTATGTTAGTTCTTGAATTTTTTTGACTGTATCATTCAGAGAATCAACCAGAAATTTTTTCTCTGCAAGATTATCAGATTTTAAAAATGCCTGTCTGTAATTAGATAATTTCTCTTGAAGTAATCTAAGTTCTCCTTTTGGATCGATGTTTACATTACTTATTGAAGTACTTTGGTTTTCACCGTTTGAATTAGATTTAGAATTTTTTTCAGACTTTTGGTTTTCACAGCCATAACAAGGGGCATCATTGTCATCTTCGAATCTAGGAAGTTTTCCATTTACATCAAAATTTGATTGAATATCCTCGTCTGCAAATCCGTATTTAATATTAAGTTCCTGGATATAGCTAATCATTTCTATTCTTGGCATAGAGGCATATTTGAAATATTCACGTTGTGCATCATAAAATGATCCCCCATTTTCTAAGACTAGATTTTTGGCCGCAATCGCAAGTTGTACTTTTGCATTTAAATAATCAAATTGGTCTCTAAAGATTCCATGGTATGTTTCATTTAGTTTTGTGATAAAATTTTCAAATGCATTCTCAGGAGTAAAATCGATGTATTTTTTTTCCATTGATTTAAGATCTTCTTGTAACATTTCTTTTGAGATTTTTCTGTTCTCTTCTATTTCGATTTGCTGTTTGGTTGGTAGAAACTTGGGGGTTTCTTTTTCAGAAAGTTGTTTGTATTTTAGTTTTTGTGCTTCCATTTCTGCAATGATTTTCATTGCAAAAGGATCTTTTTTCAATTTATCGGAAACCAAAATATCAGGTGCACCAGATTCTGCAAAGGCCATTAGTTCACTATTTGCTGCAGGTATAACGAGTAACCCAGCCACTATTACTAAAATTACTGGCAATAGTTTTTGAGCCTTGACCTTTTTCATGATTTGTTTTTGAATTTTTTATTAATAAAAGAAAGGAAGGATTTGTTCTAATCTATAATAAGTATGAATTTTGAGTAATAGTTATAAAAAATGAACATTCGAAGAAATTTCCAAATTTTAAATTCTTCGTTGTAACAAGCGCTAGTAGGAAATTTAAAACATGTATTTTGCAAAAGACTTTATCCTAGTTTCTATTCATATTCAAGATTGACATTAAAAAATGTAAAGTACTCCTTGAATAAAATTTCAAAATCATTAGAAGGGGTTCAAGAGAATAGAGAGTTTTTGCTAAAAAATACAAGAGAAATAATAATCCTATGTAGTCGTTCAATTATTTCTGTTCATAAAGGAGATTACAAAACAGGGCAAAAAAATCTTGCAAAGGCAAACGTGTTGTTAAAAAAATATAAAAAAAAGGCCACATCAGATTTAAAACGTTATTTAATTACGGCAGAGCAGGAATATGTTGAAGCTATATGTTTACTGGCTGTAGTTAAAGGAATACAGATTCCTTCTCGTGAGAAATTAAAAGTTATGGAGGAATCCTATGTTTTAGGATTATTAGACTGTGTTGGGGAATTGAAGAGAATGATCTTGGATAAAATACGAATCGGTGATATTGATAAAGCGATACAGGTTTTTGATATAATGGAAAACTTGTATCTGAATTTGTATCCATTTTCTATGTATGACAAGGTCGTAAAGGAAGCTAGAAGAAAGGTCGACGTAAATCGCATTTTGGTTGAAGATGTACGAGGATCGATTACTGAAGAGAAAAGACGATCTGAACTAATTAAGGAATTAAGTCAAATAAAAAAATAAGCAATTTTTGCTGCAAAAACCTGAATGCGGGTGATGGGATTTGAACCCACGAACTCCTAAGAGACTAGCCCCTCAAGCTAGCGCCTTTGGCCAGGCTGGGCGACACCCGCAGCAAAAATTCCTTGCATGGTTTTTATAATCCTTGATTACTTTTTCGTTCGTATGTTAGTTCCTGTAAGATGTTTTACTTGTGGAAATCTTATCGCCGATAAATTTGAAGATTATCAAACTAAGGTAAAATCTGGAGAGAGTCCAGACAAGGTTTTAGACTCTCTTGGGGTCAGTAGATATTGTTGTAGAAGAATGCTATTAACTACAGTTGAAACCATTCAACAAGTTGTTCCATTCTATGAAGCTATCCAGAGAAGGCATCAAGAAGTCCAATCTGAGCTAGAGTAGCTTGTCAAAGATTACATCTATTGAAGGACGTCTTCTCTACAATAGTAGAGGGAGTAAAACAATTGAAATAGATATTATTTCAGATAACAAATTTCTTGGAAGAGTATGCGCCCCGTCAGGGGCTAGCGTTGGAAAATACGAGGCAGTGAGTTTTCCAAATGGAAATCCCGAAGAAAGTTTAAGAATTTTAAAAGAATATTCTCAAAAATTTATTGGTTTAGAAGCATCGGATCTAAAATCAATTCATGACACTTTAAGAAGTTTGGACGATTCATCCAATTACTCAAATATTGGAGGAGCTCTTGCCTTTTCGGTTACCATCGCATCCATGGAATCGGCTTCCAGGGCATTGAATCAACCGCTGTACCAGACACTATCCTCAAGATCCTCTTTCACATGTCCCTTTCCATTAGGGAATATTTTAGGTGGTGGTGCTCATGCCGGACCAGGTACACCCGACATCCAGGAAATATTGATTTGTGCAATAGGGTCAAAAACAATTAGAGAGGCAGTAGAAACTAATCTCTCAGTACACAAAGAATTGCGTAATGTACTTGAAAAGGAAGATCCAAATTTTACAAATGGGCGAGGAGATGAAGGTGGGTGGGCTCCAAAATTAAACAACGAGAAAGCTTTGGAAGTTTCCGCTATAGCTATTGAAAATTTAGGATTCACTTTGGGAAAGGAAGTTTCTCTAGGAGTAGACTTTGCATCATCAACCCAATGGGACGAAAAAAAACAAAAGTACCTTTACGAACGAGCTGGATTTGAAAATTCTCCTGATAAGCAAATTGAATTTGCAGCAAAGATTATCGAAAAATACAAGTTAGTTTATGCCGAAGATGCGGTTCATGAGGAAGCCTTTGAAGATATGGCAGAATTGACAAAAAAATTTCCAAAAACTATGGTAACAGGGGATGATCTAACGGTAACAAACAAGAATATTCTAAAAAAAGCCATAGAATCCAAATCATGTAATGCTTCTATTCTCAAAGTTAATCAAGCTGGGAGTCTTTACGATGCTCTGGAATTTGCCGAAGTTGCCAATAAGAATAACATTAAACTCATCACATCACATAGATCAGGGGAATCAGTTGATTCGCATATAGCGCATATTGGCCTGGCAACTCAATCAAAAATGCTCAAGGTGGGCATAGTAGGAGGTGAAAGAGTAGCAAAACTAAATGAGTTATTGAGGCTATCAGAGCATGGTTTAATATGCGGTATGGCTGAGATTTAAAATCGTTATGAGTCAACAAGCAGAGTCCACGGACATCAAGAAGAAGGTTCTTTCAACAGGAATTAGAGTTGGAACCCAAGTAAAAACGAAATTCATGAAACCATTCATTACCAAAGCGAGTCCTGAAGGCCTTTACATGCTTGATCTCGATATTACCCTTGAAAAAATTAAAACGGCTGCAAAATTCATCAATCGTATTGGCACTGATAAACTCATAGTTTGTTCTGGAAGACAATATGCAAATACACCTATTGAGAAATTTTGTGAAATGCTAGGTACTAAAAAATTACTGGGAAGATTTCTTCCAGGGACCCTTACAAATCCCTCTTTGCCCTACTATATTGAGCCAAAATTGGTTTTAATCTCTGATCCACAGGTAGACGATCAAGCCATAGTAGAGGCAACAAATGCAGGTATACCTATCATTGGAATTTCAAATACAGATAACATTACATCAAAATTAGATGTTGTAATACCCGCCAACAATAGAGGGAGAAAAGCCCTTGCTACTGTTTATTGGTTATTGGTTCGTCAAATTCTCATTGAACGAGGAGAATTAAAAGAAAATGAATCAATGAAATATGAAATAGATGATTTTGAAACAAAAATCACGGAAGAGGAAATCGAGTAATGCAAATTAGAACACCGGCTGTAGCCGGAATGTTCTATCCCGGTGAAAAAAACAAATTATCAAAACTTATCGATGATTGTTTTTTACATTCTTTTGGACCAGGAGAGAAACCTCCCAAAAAAAATGGAAAAAAAATATTGGGAGTTATTTGTCCACATGCAGGTTATGTTTACTCTGGACCAATCGCGTGTAATTCGTTTTATTCAATTTCCTCAGAATTGTTAGAATTGTTCATCATTATTGGCCCTAACCACTGGGGAATAGGAAAAAGTGTTGCAACTATGAAAGATTGTAAGTGGGAAACACCCCTTGGAACGGTTGAAGTAGATTCTGAATCTGCAGAAGAAATATCAAGATTATCACAAAAAATAGAACCAGATTTTTTCTCTCATACTCGAGAACATAGTTTGGAGGTACAAATTCCAATATTACAAAAGACGTTTTCTAATTTCAAAATTTTGCCTATATCGTTAATTAATCAAAGTAAGGAGGTTGCAAAGGATGTTGGGTTGGCAATATCAAAAATTGCAAAGAAAAAAAATGCAATGATAATAGGATCTTCAGATTTCACACATTATGAGTCCAACGAGTTTGCTCATGAACAGGATCTGGCTTTAATTGATCCAATTTTAGAAATGGATGTTGATAGATTTTATGATGTTTTACACAAAAGAAAGGTTACTTCTTGTGGATATGGAGCAATAGCATCAACTATCGTTGCATGCAAAGAACTTGGTGCAACGAAGGGAGAATTGCTCAAATATGCCACTAGTGGTGATGTGACTGGGGATACGAGTTCTGTTGTGGGATATGGATCAATAGTGTTCACTTGAAATCCAAAGCTTCTGCACCTGGAAAGATAATTCTTTTTGGTGAACATTTCGTAGTGTATGGTGTCAAAGCAATTCTTTGTGCAATTGACAAAAGAGTGACTGTTTCTGCGGAAAAAATTCCGCAAAATAAAATTTCTATTAAATCCTCTTTTGGAAATATAGTGGAATCACCAGACAGGCCAATTAAAGAAATTGAAAGTCAATTTAGACCCTTTTATTATTTGGCAGATAAAATGATTCAGAAATATAAGGAGAAATTTGGAATTGAAATAACAATAACATCTGAAATTCCATCTGGAGTGGGGCTCGGTTCCTCTTCGGCATGTTGTGTTGCCAGTGCAGCAGCTATTTCTGGCCTTTTTACAAAAAATTCAAAGGAAGAAATTCTTCAAATGGCAATAGAGGCAGAAAAAACAATTTTCCCAAATAATTCAGGGGCAGATTCTACAGTATGTACTTATGGTGGTCTTATTCAATATGATAAAAAAGGAGGGTTTTCAAAAATAGACACTGAAATTAATTTTGATCTAATTATTGCAAATTCAAAAATCAAACATTCGACAAAAGAAGTGGTGTCATATGTAAAGAACTTCAAAGAGAACAATGAGGAAAGATTCGCCATCATATGTAATGAAGTAAATAGATTGGTAGAAGACGTTCTAATTTGTATTAAAAATAATGATTTGGAAGGTATCGGTAGAAACATGACAAAAAATCAGAAATATCTTGAATCAATTGGAGTATCAAATGAAAAATTAAGAGAAATGATTGCGCTTTCAAATAAATCCTCTTTTGGTGCCAAGTTAACAGGAGCTGGTGATGGAGGTTGTATTTTTTCTCTAGCTGATAAAAACAACCTTCAAAAAACTGTTAATAATTTGGAGGAAAAAAATTATGAATGTTTTACTGGAAAAATAGATTTTACAGGATTGGATACTTTTTAATGGACTAGTTATTTTTTGACAACATGATTCTAATCAAATTAGGAGGTTCCATAATTACCAATAAGGAAAAACCTCTATCGTCTAGGAAAAAGACCATAGAAAACATTGTGAGGGATTTAAAGAAAATTGATGAACCAATAATCATTGTTCATGGGGGTGGGTCGTATGGCCATTACTGGTCCGTAAAATATGGAATGCATACACAGCCTGGAAAATATGACCTCAGAGGTGTATCAATAGTTAAAAATTCAATGATAGAACTAAATAAAATAATTTTGGATGTTTTTTTAAAAAATCGATTAAATCCTTATTGTTTACCTCCAACTGATTTTATGGATGGAAATAAACCCATATCAAAAAAAGTTAAAGAGATGGAAAAAATTGCAAAATCAGGTTTAATCCCTATCACTTTTGGTGATGCCCTTTGGTATGGTAAAAATAAAACATACATTTTATCTGGAGATAAAATAATGACATTGCTTTCAAAGATTTTAAAACCAAGATTAAATATTTTTGCTCTAAATGAGGATGGATTATACTTTGATCTAAAAACAAAAAAATTGATTTATGAATTAAAAGGGCAAAAGCCCTCAATTTCGGGAAACAAAATGGATGTTACTGGAGGAATGTCCAGAAAAGTAGAGGAAGCTTATAAAATTTCAAAGAATGGAATGGATGTATTTTTTGTAAACGGAAACAAACCAGAGAGAATTGTTAAGGCTATTAAAAATAAGAAATATGAGGGGACGTTGGTTAGAGGAAAAAGAAATGTCTGAAGAATATCTAGTGTTAGTTGATGAAAATGATAATCCAATTGGCAAAGAAGAAAAGGTAAAATGCCATTTGCCAAATGGCATACTTCACCGAGCATTTACTGCATTACTTTTTGATAAAAATGGAAGATTGGTTTTAACCAGGAGAGCAAAAGAGAAGATGTTATGGCCAGGGGATTGGGATGGAACTGTTGCTAGTCACCCTAGAGAATCTGAAACGTATGTTTCCTCAGGGGAAAGAAGAATGCCAGAAGAGTTAGGAATCCGATGCAATCTAGATTATCTCTTCAAATTTGAATATCATGTTCCTTACAAAGATGTAGGTTCTGAGAACGAGATTTGTGGTACTTTAATTGGAATTGTGGAAGACTCTACTCAATTTACAAAAATTGAAGGAGAAATAGATGAGATTAAATGGATTTCCGCTAAAGAGTTTCTAGTGGATTTGAAGGCAAATCCCAAAATCTACTGCCCTTGGATGATAATAGCCCTTGAATTACTTGAAAAATCAGATGAATTAATGCTAAAAAAATATGAAAGTATTTTTTCACGTTGGATAACCACAGAAATGCATGAAGTATTTCAACAAGCAATTAAGGTTCATCTTCCAAAAGAAGATTGGAGGTTAGTCCAATGAAAAAAAACCACACGATTGAAAAAAATGCAAAATTTGTAAACAATTACCTAAAAACAAAACTAAAAGGAAATCCTAAAATTCTCTATGATGCTGCTGGGCATCTCATAGTAAATGGAGGGAAACGACTAAGGCCCTACATGGTGATTAAAAGCTGTCAGATTTTAGGGGGTA
This sequence comes from Nitrosopumilaceae archaeon, assembly GCA_024644385.1. Classification (GTDB taxonomy): domain Archaea; phylum Thermoproteota; class Nitrososphaeria; order Nitrososphaerales; family Nitrosopumilaceae; genus Nitrosomaritimum. The sequence continues at coordinate 7,522 of JAHELB010000008.1, forward strand.
AAATTTCAAACGCTATGCCAGCTGCAAGTGCAATTGAAATGGTTCATAATTTTACTTTGGTTCATGACGATATTATGGACAACGATGAAATGCGTCACGGCGTGCCAACAGTTCATAATAAATTTGGAATGCCGGTGGCAATACTAGCTGGCGATGTATTATTTTCTAAGGCTTTTCAAATAATATCAAATTCGAAATTATCACCTAATGCAACAAACCAATTAATCTCAAGACTTGCTAAAGCCTGTGTAGATGTTTGTGAAGGTCAATTATTTGATATAAAAATGGCAGAGTCTAGAAAGATTCCTTCTCAATCGGAGTATATTGAAATGATTGGTAAAAAAACTGCAGCATTATTTGATGTATCTTGCGCGATGGGGGCAATTTGCGCTACCAACAATTTAAGGGATATTAGAAATTTATCCTCGTTTGGAAGAAATTTAGGAATTGCTTTTCAGATAACCGACGATCTTATAGGAGTTATGGGCGACTCAAAGATTACTAAAAAGCCTGTTGGGAATGACCTCAGAGAAGGAAAAAAATCTCTTCCCATTCTAATGGCAATTAAAGCTGCAAAAGATAAAAATAAAAAAATAATTTTAAAAGCTTTTGGAAATAAAAAAGCCTCAAAAGATGATCTAAAGAAAGCAGTAGAAGTAATACGGGCACAAGGAATTGAAGATACTGTAAGAAATCAAGCTGAAAAATATGCTGAACTGGCAGAAAAGTCACTAACGAAATATCAAGGTTCAGCTAAAAAGGAATTAGTAGAGTTGCTGGATTTTGTAGTCAAACGAAGTCGCTGATCACCAAAAACTTGAATTGATTTTGAAATTTTAATTTTAAAATAGTAAAGTTTATTTCGATATTCCAAAAAAATCTTCGAATATAATTTGTCCAAAATGGTTTGGTTAGGCACAGATTTGTCCATTAGTATAAAAAAGCGATGAAAAATAACATTTGCAAAGAGGTTTTAATTTGGATGATAATTTGAGAAAGGAAATCAGAAAATTTGCTTTACAGAATGCATTTGAGCATGGTGGTAAAACTCAGGATAAAATTGTGTTATCAAAAATTCTTGGTACCAAACCGGAATTTCGTACTAAAGTAAAAGAAATTATTGGAGACATTTCTGAAATAGTTTCTTCTATTAATCAAATTTCCTTTGACGAACAAAAAAAAGAAATTGAAGAAAATTACCCAGATATACTAAAACCAAAAGAGAAAATAATCGAAAGAGAAGGATTACCTCCACTAGAGAATGCAATACAGGGAAATGTAGTAACAAGATTTCCACCCGAACCAAATGGTTACCCGCACATTGGACACGCCAAAGCTGCAATTATCAATTCAGAATATGCAAAGATGTACGGAGGAAAGTGTATCCTAAGAATGGATGATACCAACCCTGAGGCAGAAAGGATGGAATATCATGCCGCAATCAAAGTCGGATTAGATTGGTTAGGAATAGATTTTGACCTTATAAAAAATACGTCAGATGATATGGAATTATTTTATGAAAAGGGAACTGAATTAATTAATGCAGGAAAAGCGTACGTTTGCACCTGTAAACGAGACGACATAAGCAAGAACCGAAGAGAGCGTAAAGAATGCAAATGTAGTTTTAGAGATATAACCCAAAATAATCAAGACTGGAAAAAAATGTTTGAAAAATTCAAACCAGGGGAAGCAATTGTTAGATTTCGCGGTGACATGAAATCCGACAATGCGGTAATGCGAGATCCTGTGTTGTTTAGAATAATCGATGAGAAACACTACACAAAAGGGAACAAATATCGGGTTTGGCCTAGTTATGATTTTTCAGTTGCTATTGAGGATAGTAATGATGGAATAACTCATGCATTTCGCTCAAAAGAATTTGAATTACGAGAAGATCTTATTAATGCAATTTTGGATTCGTTAGGATTAAGAAAGCCATGCCAGGGATTTTTTTCTAGGCTCGAATTTAAGGGAATGCCTATTTCAAAACGGGTTTTAAAACCTTTGATAGAAGAAGGGAAGGTTTCATGGTATGATGATCCACGGCTGCCCACTCTTGAGGCCCTTAGAAGGCGAGGAATAAAAGCAGAGGCAATAAAGAAATTCATCCTATCATTGGGATTAACAAAGGCAAACACCTTAGCTCCATTTGATGCATTAGAGTCGTTTAACCGAAAATTTGTAGATGCAAATAGTATCAGACTGTTTATGGTAAAAAATCCCAAAAAGCTTAGGATTACTGGACTTCCATTTTCATTCGTTGATATTCCTAATCATCCAATAAAAGATATGGGAAAAAGGAGAGTTGAGATTGATGAAAATGTTTTGATTGATGGTGAGGATGCTAAAAATATTCAAAATGGTTCTCAGATAAGGTTACTTGGGTTGGGAAATGTAAGGATTACTAGCGTAAATGAAGTGCTTGAAGGAGATTTTGTAAAAAATGGAGATTCTGAAAATATTTCCAAAATTCAATGGGTGACACAAAAAAATTCATGTGAAATTAAACTTCTCATTCCTAATCAATTGTTCATAGATGATAAGTTTAATGAAGATAGTTTAGAAGAGTTAGTGGTGAATACGGAGCCACAATATCTAAAATTAAAAGAAGGAGACGAAATTCAATTTGTTAGATTTGGTTATTGTAGAAAAGATTCACAAACCCAAGCCATATTTACCCACAAATAAGGGAAAGAATAATGAAGATTGCAAGACTATCATATGATAAAAGTGAAACATATGGATTTGTTAACGGCGATAAAGTTGCCACTAAAGATGAGATTACCTATCATACGGGAGTTCCGATTCCCCTAAGTATCAAAGATTTTCTTTTTGATGGATGGTATGACGAGATTAAAGACAAGATAGAGGATCTCAACTATAGCCAAAAACTTGCAAATTTTAAATTATTAACTCCGATACCAAATCCCAACAAGATAATTTGTCTTGCATTTAATTACACTGACCACGCAGAGGAGCAAGGGCTCCAAGCTCCGGAAGATCCAGTAATTGTCCTAAAACCCAGAAGTGCGCTTAATAGTACAGATTCAGAAATTGAGTGCCCAGAGTTTGTGACCAAATTAGATTATGAAATAGAGTTGGCCATAATAATTGGTAAAAACTGTAAAAACATTAGCCAAGAGCAAGCTAATGAGGTAATTTTTGGCTATATGGTCTTCAATGATGTGTCTGCAAGAGACATTCAATTCAAAGACAAACAGTTCACTAGGGGAAAAGGGTTTGATACGTTTGCTCCATGTGGGCCCTGGATAACTACAAAAGACGAGATTAAGAATCCCCAAGACCTTAGACTAACCACTAAAATCAATGGGGAAATTAGGCAAAATTCTTCGACAAAAAATATGTTCATAAAAATTCCTGAAATTGTCTCTAAAATAAGTAGAGGAATTATCCTTGAGAAAGGAGATATTATTTCAACTGGAACGCCCGCAGGAGTAATGCTAAACAATCCTAATGCAATTTTTCTAAAAAATGGTGATCAGGTGGAGATGGAAATAGAGGGTCTTGGAATTTTAAGAAATTCTATAAAAACTGTCAGAAGTCAGGATAGAAGTTTTTGCATTAAATGAAAGGAAATCTTGTGTTCTAAACTTGTAAATTCAGGTAAAATTTCTTTGGTTAAAATTTGTATTCTTTTGTATTTTTTTTCAAATCCAAGATTTTGTAAGAACAAAATAATATTTATGGTATCTTTTTTTGAACCAGAAAATAATGTCACTATCAAAGTTTTTTCAAAGTGTTCAGAATCTCCTAAAATAGCAATTGATTTATTTTTAGATTTTTTAGAATAAACTATACGATTCTTAGAATTGAGTGAATTTAATTTTTGTTTGTTTAAAGGTAGCCACCTCCAGGATTTAACATAGTGTGAAAACTCACCAACTTTAATCACGTTTCCAAAAGAAATGTCAGAAAAATTGTTTTTTTGTGGTAACAGAGAATAAAATTTCCAAGTTTGATATATTTTGTAACCGAGATTTTGTGTCATTAAAAGAGAGGCATAATTTTCAGTATCAATTAACATAAAGACCTTTGAAATCTTTTTTTTGCTGGCCAAGGATTCAAATCGTTTTATTAAATTTGAGGCCAAGCCTTGCCTCCGAAAATCAGAATTTATGCGAATACCTTCAATCCATAATTGATTTTTTGAAAATACCCCATGACAAACCCCAATTGGGATTTTTTTCTCAATGACAAGCAAGTCTCCATCAGATAACCAAGAATCCCAAACATCTGGAATATAGTCTCCCCAAGAAAAGGTATTTTGGCAAAATTTTACAATGTGTTTTTTATCTGAGGCCCTAGCGTCTCTGATAATCATATCATACGAAAAAATATTAAGAATAATAAATTAAGAGCAATAATGGGGAAAATTATCGCTGGAAAAATTTCTGACATACCACCTGGTAAAATGATTAAAATTTCTGCCGATGGAAAGGAGATATTGATTGCCAATATCGATGGCGATTATTGTGCCATGGATGATTCTTGTACTCATTCTGGATCTAGCCTCTCAGAAGGAAGTTTAGAAGGCTGTATTGTCACCTGTGGATGGCACGGGGCAGAATTTGATTGTAAAACAGGAAAATTAGTTAAATTTCCAGCAAAAATTAATGATTTAGCATCATACAAAGTTACTAAAGAATCTGATAGCGTATTTGTTGAGGTGTAACTATATACTGCGAATCTCCCAGTAAAGAAGTAAAAAATGGCTGATGATAAGGAAAACAAAGAATCGATGAAGGAAGCAATAGAGACACTTAATCAAATTGTATCAAGTTCCTCAACCCCAAAGATAATAAAAAAATCTATTTCAGATTTGATTACTGATTTAAAAAATGATGAATACGCCCTTTCAGTAAGGGCAGCAAACACTATTAGTTTGTTAGATGACGTTACACAAGATCCCAATCTTCCATCCTATGTTAGGACGCAATTATGGCAAGCTGTCTCCAAACTTGAGAGCATAAGGGAATAAATTCTCGATTGGTTTAATTTTACTAATGAAAATTGAAGACTATTTAGAGTCTCTTCCTCAAAATTTGATAATCGGAGATGATGTTCAGCTTTCTGACAAATCATTTAGGGAAATTTTTAATTTTGTAAAATTAGGACCTGATGATATTTTTTATCATTTAGGATGTGGGGATGGAAAGGGAGTAAAAATAGCGATAGAAGAATTCAATGTCAAAAAAGGAGTGGGAATTGATAAGAATAGTCAAAAAATTAACTTGGCAAAAAAAAATCCAGGTGAATTCTTTTGTAACGATATAAAAAATTTAGAATTTCTGGATGCTACTGTAATTTTATTTTGGTTTACAAATGAAGAAATAATAAATCACATTATGGAAAAATTTGAATTGTTAAAATCTGGAACTAGAATAATAACAATTTGGGGACCATTACCTGATTGCCTCCCAGACAAAGTAAATTTTCCCTACATTATCAATACTGTCCCCTTCAAAAAAACATCCTCCTTGCAGGAGCAACTATTGGCAATTTTTGGAGTAAAATGCGTTGATTTTGTCACTGCTTGGGAATATGCTGAACGATATACAAAAGCGATTGGTGACCCTGCTGTGAAAAATGATAGGTTTCTCACAATTATTCAAACACTAGTTATTTGGATTAACGCAAAGAATTTGGGAGTGGCTTGTAGAGAAGAGATTCCAGAATCTATCAAAACCTATCTAAATATAATGAAAATGCATTTTGATATAGAATTTGAACATCTCTTGAAATAATTATTATTAATCTTTTTATTTTGTTTATTCTAAGATTTTACATGGATGATAGAATAAACATCAATGTATCTGCTGTAAATTATGATAAAACTAGCAAAGCTATTACTCAAAAATTATCTCTTTTAGAGGAAATGGTTCATAGTAAAAATGACTTTGTAATGACAGATTCTGAATTTGCCTTTGGGTGGCATTTTTTTGTCGTTAGCGTCAATAAATCCCTTGTAGAAAAATTAGCAGAACAAATGGGCCCAGATTTTGATAGACTAAAAGGAAAGGGAACAGCGAAAAAGTTTCTAACTTGGATCAGTAACAATATGGAAAGTAAAGACCATCGTTTCAAGCTTGCAATAAAAGAAGAAATGGAATCTAGCAAATACGGAATTTTTTAATTATTGGGCAGAAAAGACCTAATTCAAAAAAACTTATGCTTTATTGTTGATTAAGCCTACAAAATTTAATTGATTTTGATTAGTGTTGCATTGAGGACATTTACTATACTCTTTAGGGAAAATGGCATGACAGACAATACAATTTAGAGTCAAATTTGAATCCAGTAGACCTACTTTTTTGGCTTGCTCAATTAATTCCATAGTGTATGATTGTGCTGTACTGTTCATTCTAATAATCTCCTAATTTGTCATTGTCAGACCATGGTTTGGGACTATTTTTAATTAAACCTGAACTTTTCATAATTTGTAATATTTCTTGAAATTCAGAAAAATTGTGTGTTCCCAATTTATCGAGATTCATAATTATTCATAATATGTTAAATTGATACTTAAGCAGTATCTTTTGTAATACAAAAATTTTACTTGTAATTTAAAAATCAAGCACAATATTTTTTGGTGTAAATTGGACATGTTACAAGGTAGGACTTTAAATTCCGATTATTCGTATTGATCATGCTTTTTGCATGGGCATCCTGGGTCTCGTATTTTGGGGGAAACACAAGTGCATTCTTTGCAACATCCGTATTTCATATCCAAATATTACACTCATACTTGTATTATTATAATTGTTGTTCATTTTTAAATACAAATTTTAATAAAAAAGAAAAGAATGTTATTTGACTGGGATAGATCGTTTCTTTGAGAGAGTAGTTGGTTTTGATTTTGGAAGGGTAATATCCAAAACACCATCAGTTAGTTTTGCCTTGACCTTACCTGAAATAACTTTCTCAGATAGTGGTAATGTCCTGTAAAAGGATACATGGCTACGTTCTTTTTTTAAATAATTTTTTTTCTTTTCCTCAGATTCTTCTTTATGCTCTGCTGAAACTTCTAGAGAGTTATCTGTGACTTTTAGGTTAATTTCGTTCTTTTTTACACCAGGTGCATCCATCTTTACTCGAAATTGCGAGCCTTCATCAATAACATCACATGAGCTCTGAGGCATCTTGGACATTAAAGGGATTTGAAGCGATGGGAACGAGGAAAATGCCTTATCCATTTCTCTTCGAAAATTTTCAAATGATTTATCCAAATCCAACCAACTCGATGACCTAGGAGTAATTCCGGAACTAGTCTTTTTAGGTTTTGCCATATGCAAAGTTTCTAAAAATCGTACTTAAACTAATAGTATGTTTTTCATTGTTGAGTTCAAATGATTTTCAAAAACTAATTAAAAAAATTACGCCAAACTGCTATCCCTTTAATTCCAGTGGAATTCAAATTTATAAAAGTCTAAACTATGATAAACACCTAATTTGGTTTTGGAGTCTATCTAAATTTAGTTGGAATTCGGGTTTTTTAAATTCTTTTTTGGGCCATACTTGATAATTGATTTACCGTTTTTGAATTCTAATGATAAAGATTCAAACGGAGACGTGTATTTGGTAATTTTCTTTTTTGTAGCTGGTGAAATAATATAGCCAGAATCTACAAGTAATCCTGCTTCCTTCATCTTGTCAATTTTTCTATAGGCTGTTGTTTGAGAAACTTTGGAATCTCGGATTATTTCTTTAATTATTTTGGCGTTTTTTAAAACCTGATTTAGCATTGCCGATATTTCGGGATCTCCAATTAATTTAATCTGGGTAGTTTTAAGTTCTGGATTGGGTTTTTCATGGGGTTTCAGGCTCAATCTTGCCATTTCCTTCAAAAGTTTACTGCTTATTCGAATAGAGCCCTCTCCAAAATTTTCTCTAAGGATGTCTTCGATTTGCTCCCATTTTTGAACGGATTGTCTTATTGTTGTACCATACTTTTCTAATAATCTATCCTGAACAAGCCTTACTCCGGATTTACCAATTTCTTTTGTCACTACCGAAATTAATGCGGTTTCCCAAAGTTCTGATGATTCTAAGTCCACTTGCTTATCTTTAAAATTCACATGTTAATATTTTTTTCATCTTTAATGTCTAATTTCTATATAGATATTCCCATTTTTGAAAATGAACTATACTTTAATCATTGTAAACCTCAATGAGGAGTATGGAGAACGTTGTATCCCCCAATAGGAAAGCCAGAATTAATGTTAAAATTCTGATCGGAATTTTAGCTGGGGTAATTTTGTTTCAAATTTACTTAAATTCTTTGGAAAACGAAGATCAGGCAGAAATATCTATAATTACATTATCGTTATCCAGTCAAATAATTACAGGTATTGCAGCTCTTATTGTTGCTAGAAAGTACCGAGGAACCAGAGTATTTGGAAGAGCATACCTTTCATTAGCAATTGCATTTTTTTCGGTAGCACTGGGGGAAATTATTTACAATGTCTATTTATTCGTCTTTGAGATAGATCCCTTTCCTTCAGTAGCTGATATTTTCTTTTTTTTGTTGTACCCATTTTCTTTGCTCCATCTTTTAATTAACATTAATTTCTTTAAGGTAAAAACCACTATCAAAAACATTTCTTGGATAATTGTTCTTACAAGTTTGTTCCTGTTGATTTACGCTTATTTTGCTTTTGACGCCATTGAAGAATTTAATTTTGATTTTTTTTATGGTTTAATTTTCATTACTGGAGCTTCAATAATTACATCTACAGGAATTTATGGCGCAATCACAGTAAGAAAAATTCCTCTTGGAAGATCTTGGATTTTATTGGTAGGTGGTATTTTACTGGGAACTATTGGAGATATGTGGTATCAATATCTCGAGATTTTAGGAGGATATGATACAAATCACATAGTCAATCTATTTTGGTATTCGAGCTATTTTGTAATAATTTATTCTCTTTACAAACATTACAAAATAATCTAGTCTGGAATTTGGGAATAAAAAAAATTGCCTTTTTAGTAAATTAAACACAATTTACGGTCTTATGTTTAATTTCCAAAAGTGGGAATAGCTGATGACCCAAGAGTTAAGCCTAAATGCAAGATCACTAGATGATTTAATTAATTCTAACCTAACTGAAAATAAGTTAAATGACCTATATCCCAAAATTAGGCTTGCTGTTTGCGTTGAGAAAATTAAAAATGGAAAAAATTCAGAATCCCAACGATGGGATTGTTTAATAATTATTTCTGAATTGTACGTAAAGTTAAAAGAAAAACAATTTCCCGAAATTTCTTCTGAAGAATTTAAAGAAATGCTTGCTGAAATTGAATCAACTTTAAAGTGGATGATTTACCACGAGAAAAATTGCGTAGTTCACCATGAAGTAGCCTACCAAATAGCAGCTAGAAACATGGTAAATCTAATTCCAGATATGGTGTATGCAGCTTTGAAAAGTGAAAGCATAGTATCTCGTCATGAATTTACAGAATGTTTAGGAGTAATGAAAGCATTTGAAGAACTCCAAGAAATTATTCCGTTGATAATTCAAGATGCTGATCCAGATGTACGCCAAACTGCCGAGTTTGCCAAAGATAGAATGAAAAGATATGTAAATGAAAAAACTTGGTCTGCCTTGGATATTGTGTAATTGTCTCTGTTTGCTGCCTATTCAAGTAAAATAAAAAATACTTTACAACCTAAATCAAAAAAGAGTACATTTTGGCTAGGATTAATAATTGCACTACTTGCTGCTATTTTTGCAAGTACTATTAATGTTGTAGGAAAAGCACTAGTTGATCCTAGCTATGGTTACGTCGAGGATGCAGTACATCCACTAAATCTTGCTATATTACTTGGATTAATTTCTGGCCTATTTTTTACTCCCTTTGCAAGGGGGAAAAAGTCACCCAAAAAATTTGGAAAAAAAACTCTGTTTTTTGTTTTAATGTTAGGTGTCTTAGATGTTTCAGCAATAACTACAAACTTTTTTGGACTAAATCATACAACTGCAATTAATGCAACCATTCTCATTAACACCGAATTGTTATTTACTGTAATTATTGCCTTCACTATTTTTCGAGAGCGTATCCAAAAAAAAGAAACCTTTCCTCTAGGTCTTATTGCTGCGGGCTCTTTAGTACTTCCTATCCTTATAGATATTTCAAATAATGGTACGTTTGTATCTGGGTTTGTTTTTGGTGATGTCCTAATTATTATTGCTGCTTTGTTTTTTGCCCTGGATATTAGCCTCGCAAGGTATGTGTCTAATATTGTCCCTGCTACTAGAATTTCTCAAATCTCTGCTTTTGCCGGTGTCCCATTTGCAATGTTATTGATGTTGATTTTTCAGATTCCTTTTGATTTTCCCCTAGAGCAAATGCCAGCTATAATGTATATGGGAATCTTTGTTTCTGGTTTATCATATTTCTTTTTTGTAATTGCTTTAAGGCTAATTGGTGCTATCAGAACTGTACTAATTTATTCTACTACAACTGTATTTGGGATCGTATTTTCAGGGCTATTCTTGGGAGAACAGATTACGGAATTGAACATTTTTTCAGTCATCGTAATTTTGGCTGGCATATACCTTTTAAGAAAAAAATTTGCAAAATTGGAAACTTGATGGTAGAGTTGTCTCCTAATATGTATGGGAAGAATTAAAATTCTCGACCAAAAACCGCTTATTACCAATCAAAGGTAAAAAATCTTTGATCGGTCCTAGAAAAAATTGATCCCTAAGGCAAAAATTAATTGTAAAAAAATTAAATATCATTCCCACTTTTGGTAATGTGAGGTGGCATTTCCAACAGCAATTATTATTGATGATGAACCAGGATTAGCGGAATTATTTTCAGATTTACTAGAATTACAGAGACTAAAAATTGTTGGAATAGGTCATACAGGAATAGATGCCATTCGTCTTGTAAAGGCAAAAAATCCTAACATCATATTCCTTGATATTACCATGCCAAAAATGGATGGAATTGAAGCGCTAAAAGAAATTAGGAAAATTGATCAGGAAATAAAGATTGTTATGGTAACTGCCAACAAATATGTTGATGAAGAAAAATTGTTACAACTTGGAGCTACTGCTTTAATTTTCAAACCGTTTAAAATGGAACAAATTTTGGAAGTGTTAGAAAACATTGAAAGATCAATGATCCCAATGGGTTCTAAATGAATAATTGTTTTAAAAAAATATTGGTTTTTTTTGGTTTAGATAAAAAATATGAGTGAAATTTGCTAGTAAGATGAGTCACATAGAGCACACATTAAACCCTTGTCCTTTTCAGATAAGGGAACTGTCAGTCCTTCTTTGGCACAATGGGGACATTTAATATAATTGCCCATTTTTTACTTCAATTTTCCATTCAATACATAATTGATTGCTTTAGAATAACTGCAGGAGGTCTGATTTTTTTTAATTAATTTTGATTGTACTAATCGAATTTTTTTATCAATATCTTTGTCTATCATTAAACAAATTCTTTTTTCCATAAAATAAAAAAAAAAAAATATAAATTTAAACAATATGGAAAAGTCCCAATTGTGGGAAATTCAACAAATTTTTATTTGTAATTATTTGAACAAACAATATTCTAAATACTTACAAAAATAGAATCTTTAGACTTTATTTAATTTTCCAAAATGGGTTTATTGTTTGAATTACAGTACTCTGATTTATCACTTCTAGCGGTAATTCTAAACTTATCTTGGTTTGTTTTTCATTAATTTCAAAAATAAATTTTTTGAAAATAGGAGTATATCGTTCAATTTTCCTTCTCTTTGCAGTAAATTCTCTTTGGTGTGATTTTAAAATTCCATTTCGTATCAGATAACTTGTTTTTCTATACCCAGAAGTTTTAGGTAACTCACATTGGGATATAATTTCTGAAATTAAAAGAGGGTTTGCCAAAGTTTTTTTTATAATATTTCTATATTCTTCATCTCCAAAAATTTCAATCAAAAAATTTAAAAAATTTTTATTTTTAATAGTTATCAAAGCAGATTTTTTCAGTGTTTTTATTGTAATAATTTCCATTAGACAATTTTTTTCAAAACTAGCCGCATTTTCTTTAAACTCCTTTTTTAAAATCTCATCTATTTTTGAGAAATTTTTAATCCCTTGTTTGATCGATAAGCCGTATTTTAAAAACAGATCTAATTTTATTTTTTTTTCCATTTTAGAATTTAAATTGCTTTTAATTACTTCACTTAATGATTTTGAAATAAAATCGTCAAACTCTGACATGTTTGAACCCAACCAAAAGTCCTTTATAAAATTAGAATTTATTTCTAAAATATGAAACTAACAGCAATTGTAATTGATGATGATTTTGATTCGGTAGAAATTTTTTGCTCCCTTTTAGAAGAAAATAACGTATCCGTCGTGGGCAAAGGACATAGCGGAAAAGAAGCCATTGCCCTTTATCAACAACTAAAACCAAATTTTATTTTTTTAGATTTGACGATGCCTGAGGGGACAGGATTTCATGCCATACGAAATATTAAAAAATTAGACGGCTCCGCAAAAATCATTGCTGTTACAGCCAATGATGATTTTTCCACTAAAAGAAAATTAAAAGAATTAAACGTTTATGGAGTTATTTTCAAACCTGTTGAGATGGATAAAGTGATAAATTTAGTTAATAATTAATCCTAGAAAATAGAAAAAACTAATCACCAGGATTTTTTGGTAAGGTTATTCTAAAAGTGGTGGGATTGTTAAACGCTTCTAATTTTCCCTTATGAGATTCAATTATAGATTTACAGCTAGCAAGACCTAACCCCGTTCCCTTAATTTTGGTGGTAAACAAAGGATCAAATATTTTTGAAATCATATCTTCAGGAATTCCTTTTCCTGTATCTTGAATTAAAATCACCAAATCCTCCATTTCTTCGTAGCAACTGACAGTAATACTTCCTAAATTATCACCAATTGCTTGAATTGAATTTGTAATAATATTTTCAAAAACGATTTCAATTTGATTGGGATCACAGATTAATTTTATTTCATTAGAGGGAATAAAAATTTTAATATTTTTTGGTTCATGAATTGAATTCCTAGCGTTTTCCAAAATTTCTTGTAATGAAACCATTTCATATTTGGGATCTTGTGAACGGACAAAGTCAAGAACATTTTCTACTAAATATTTTATTTTAGAGGCGGCATTATCAATCATATCTAATTTCTTCAATTCTTTTTCATCTAGAATTTTGCTTGTTTGTCTCATCACATTTACTGCAGTTTTGATTACTGATAGTGGATTTCTGATGTCGTGAGCCAGACGAGATGATAGCTCACCTATTGCAGAAAATCTTTCATTTTTTACAAGATTTTTTTGTGCCTCGGCCAGATTTTTTTGCATTTCATTCACGTCTAAAGCAAGAGTCCTGATCTCATTACTCCCAGAAATTTCAATTTTTTCTTTTAGTTTCCCTTTTGAAATTTCTTTTGTAGAAAATTGCAATTTTTTAATTGGTTTAGAAATAGAGTTTGAAACTATCCAAGAACCAAGAACTGCCACAGAAACAGCAATTATAACAGAAATGAAAATGACTAGTTGTATGTAGTTTAATGGTTCCAAGACCTCATTTTTGTGTAAATGTATAGTTAATCCCCAGCCTGTTTCTTCGATGAATTTTGTTGCAGCGAAAATCTTTTCTCCATGGTAATCAATTGAATCTGGAAATAACCCTTGATGTTGCATTACTGAATGAACTATTGGAAGATGTAAATTTTCTTTAGGAATTACCAATGTAGAGGAATCATCATAACGAAGAGGAGTGATGACTATGATATCCCCATGTTCATTTTTTTTAGCTAAGATTATTTCTCCTTCAGGGGCTGAAGTAAAATCAAGTTGTGAAAATTGATGTAACAAGTCACCCTTAGTTTCCATTACCATTACCCCAAGAAAATCATCATTTAATCTCAATGGACCAGATAACTGTAAATTCAATTCCCTGTTAAGATCATAATTTACATTTACTTTATTCTCATAATGAGAATTTCTAAATATGGGAGAATTCACAAAACTTTTTCCAAGAATTTTTTCATTTGTAGAAAATAATACCAACCCATTTGAATCAATAATATATAATTCGGAAATATCTGGAATTGAAAATTTTGCATCCTCTAAAATTTGTTTAATCTTATCCTGATCTTGAAGATTTGGAGACTCTACATAGCTTTCAAGACTCAATCTAAGTTGTGTCCTACTTGTTATTCCATCTAATCTTTCATGATTCCTAGATATGATTTCCGAAATCATTTCTTTTTTTAGATTTGTAATAATTGCAAGTTCTTCCAAAATTTCTTTAGTTATCTCTCTTTCTGCAATCCAGAAAGAAAATCCGCCTGAAATTATTAAAATTGGCACGATAATTACAATAATTGTTAAGAATATTGAATATTGAATTTTCAATTATCCAAACCTCTGAAATATTATATTTTCAACATGTTTAGGTATTGTAATTTCAAGTATTTTGATGGATTCGTTGTTCAATAAAATATGGTCATCCCTTTGGAATTCTGAGCGAATATCAGATGGGTTTCCTCCGTGTAGTATTATTACTGCCTTAATCCCAGACAAACCTCCTAATAATTTAAAATCAGTAACATTTCCTGCTAGGGCACCAGATTCAATTCCTTCCTTATTACAACTAAATACAGGAGTTTTGGTTTCTAGTCCAATCTTGATCGAAATTTCTTCTCCTCCGTTTTGAATTAAACTATCACATGCATTGTACAGTACATCAATTTCATTTAGACTTTGTTTAATTTTAGTTTCAATTTCATCTAAATTTGTCACGGAAATTTTTAATAAATTGATTCCTTTTGATTGAGAATATTTTCTCATTTGATCAAATTGAATTTCCGAGTTAATTTCTCCTTGACGATGTAGAAATCCAATTTGTCTGGTTTTGGTAATATCAAAAATTAAGCCTATTTGTTTTTCTACGGAAACAAAATTAGAAGTTCCAACTAAATTGTTCCCTGAAGATTCATAGCTTTCAATAATATTTGCTTTGACAGGATAAGAAACTACAGAAAAGACTATTGGAATTTCTTGTGTCATTTCTTTAGCTATCAAGGTACCAGTAGTGGTTTGAGAATAGATTAAGTTTACATCATTATCAATAAATTCTTGAATTATTTCGCGATATTTGGTTTTTTCACCATTAGCGGTTTTTTCAAAATATTTAACATTTAATCCCTCTTTGAATCCATATTCTTCCAGTGTTTCTTTGAATCCTTCAGTGTTTTCTTGGAAACTTTTACTATCTATCCATTTAGCAATTCCAATTTTTATTAATTCATTCTGATTCCCAATTTCCGTTTGAGCAGTGGTAAGGTTATCATTTAATCCTAAAAGTAGGGTAAATCCAAATATCAATGCAATTTTTAATTTCACAACTAATTTGAGCCTGTTTACATATTATTCAAGAATGAGTAATCCAAGAGTACATACTCTATAGTAAAAATTTTCATTCAAAAAATACTATAAAGTTGAGATTTTGGTTTTTTTAAACATTATTCCGATGGTTTTTCCGCAAAGCACTATTTTTTTAAATTGAGGTAATGGTTATTGCATCAAATAGCTCTTCTGCTTTTTTTATAATTTTTTTATCATCCGCATTTGGTTCTGCTGATATAAGAACAAGATTCTCGTCAATAGGAACAGTTATGATTAATTGGTTTTTTCTCCTAGAGGCAATGTAATCTATAGGACCTAAAATTTCGTCAAGATCTTGCCTCATATGAAGATCCAATTGCATCTGCATGTACACCATCCGAACCTTATCATCTGTTAACAAGGATGGAATACCCTTTTTGAAACCTCCTGCAATAAGATGGCCTAAGGTGTTTATCACCCCCACGTGGCGAATTTTTTCTTCTTCCATGAGGGCCGTACAGGCAACATTTAGTTTTTCTATATCCTTGGCTGAAAGAATTGTCATAAATTTTAGAAGTTTTAGAATATTTTTAATTGTTGGGATTCTTAATATATGTGAATAAAGAGTTAGTGAAGATAATATAACCGGTTGATTTTAATGACAAGTACAAAAAAGAGACCCAAGATTTGAAGAAATTTGTCATTGATCAACAGGTAGAAGACATTGAGATGCCAGAGAATCTCAAGTTAAACACATTTCTGCAAGAATTTCACTCAGATTGTCTTCATCCGGAATGCAGATTTGGTTTTTATGGGTTTGCTTTTGGGCAATCTCCATTCCCAGTTCCTGAGCCGGTAAAAAATGCCCTTATTGAGAATGCTGGAAAAGGAACTTATGCAAGTGTTCCAGGAATTCAAGAACTCAGAGATGCGATATCAGAGTATTCCAAAAGAAATTACAAATTTGATGCTGATCCTAAACGAATTTACGTGGGGCCTGGGACAAAGGAGCTAATTTTCAATCTGTTGGAAATATTACATGGTACGGTAATTTTACCTACCCCGGCATGGCTTGGGTACCTTCCCCAGATTAGATATTTGAAGAAAAACTTTCACATGCTGCATGTCCGCGCAAATGGTAAAATCGCACCAAACGATCTTGAACATTTAATTCTTAGACTCCACGATAGGCAAAAAATTCTCATCTTAAACAACCCAAATAATCCAACTGGACTTGTATATTCTCAATTAGAATTGGAAGAAATTACAGATGTTTGTAGGAAACACGAGGTTCTTGTAATTTCAGATGAAATTTACGCTCAAACCACTTATGAAATAAATAAATTTGTAAGCATGGGGAAAATATATCCTGAAGGCACATTCGTCACAAATGGGTTATCAAAATCCCATGCTGCAGGAGGCTACCGGTTGGGATATGTTATTTTCCCACAAAATACTTTTGAACTAAGACGTCAGTTCAAAAAAATACTTGCTACTGAATACACTGCAACCTCGACTCCCATTCAATATGCTGCGATTGCAGGTTTTAAAGAAAGTAGAGAAATGGAAGAATATTTTGAGATAACTAGGAATATTCATAAAATAATGGGAGATTATACTTATCAAACCTTAAACCAAATTGAAGGAGTAAAAACTACAAAACCAGAGTCAACGTTTTATTTGCTTGCAAACTTTAATGCGTACTCTGATTATTTCTTGGCAAATAAAATATCAAACTCCCAAAAATTTTCTGAATCTCTTATCCAGCACCCATATCATACTGCATTGGTAGGTGGCGATAGCCTTGTACTAGAGAGAACTGATTTTAGTGCTAGAATAGCCTTTGTAGACTATGATGGTAAAAAGGCAATGGAAAATTATATAGAAAGTACTCCAACCACGGGTTCAGATAAGATTGAATTTATAAAAAACAACGCCCCCAAAATAGTTGATGGTTTGGAAATGATCAAAAGGTACTTCAAGGACCTAAAAAGAAATGCAGATTCAAAGTTGACAATCCGCGAGTTAGATGCAGGAAAAGCTCTATCGAAATAATTTTTAAAAATTTTATTAAAAAACAATTTTAAATCCTGAAATTTGATATGCTAAATTAGTTAATTTTTTCAGTGAAATGTGTTCATGTGACACAAAGGGATCTCTATTAGATTTCCTTCCCACAGTGAGGACAATGCCTTGTTTCTTGTCTTTTTTTACGTAACTCTTCGGTAAATGCGGAGGCCATGATTCCTGTTGGAATTGCATAAACTGCAATTCCTATAACTGCTACACCTGCAGCAATTAATTTTCCTGGGATAGTGATGGGATAAACGTCGCCATAACCAATAGTTGTCAATGTGACAATTCCCCACCACATTGCTGCAGGAATACTAGAAAACACCAGTGGTTGTGCTTCATGTTCTGCATGAAACATCAAACTGGATGCAAAAATTAACACTATAAAGAGGATAAAAAAAGCAACAGCCAAATCACCAGCTTTTGCTTTAAAAACCACACCTAATGTTTGCATGGGTTCTGAATATCTAGCAAGTTTGAATAATCTAAATAATCTCAAAAGTCGAATTATTCTTACGAATCTTACATCAGTTACCACAAAGGGTAAAAAGAACGGTAAGATGGCAGCTAAATCTACCAACATCATAGGGGCAAACAAAACTCTAATTCTAGGGTATTTGGAATTTTGATATTTTGGGTTTAATTTAGAAACTATTATTCTTCCTGCATACTCTATAGTAAAAATAATGATTGAAAAGATTTCAAAGGGGGTAAATAAATAACCATATTCATCCAAGACGGTTTCTTCGGTTTCGATTATCACAACAAGAACATTTATTGCAATTAAAGTAATGATGAAAATTTGAAATGTTTTTGTAATTTTGTCATTAGTTACTCCCTCTAGAATTTCATATGTTCGTTGTAGAGCATGGTTTGCCATAAATACTTCTTACATCCACTGTTTTTTTCGGAACCACATTATCATAAAAATCACAATAATTATCATGACAATGATCATGACAAAGTAGCTTCCTTCCCATGCCAACTCTGGAATGTATTCAAAATTTGTCCCGTAAACTCCAGCTATGAATGTAATTGGAATAAATATACTGGCAATTATAGTAAGAGTCTTCATGATCTCATTCATTCTATTGCTAACACTAGAAAGGTAGGTATCCTTCATACCTCCAACCAAATCCCGTAAACCTTCGATGGTATCAATTATTTGGACAATGTGATTATAGGTATCTCTAAGGTAGGTTTTTGTATCATCAGCAACCAATGCAGAATGACTGCGTTGTAAACTGTCAATTACCTCTCGAGCTGGCCACATGGATTTTCTCAACAAGATCATTTGATGTTTCAATGCTTGAAGGGTTTGTAAGGTATTTGGACCAGGATTTACCATTAACTCCTCTTCTAAATTTTCTGTTATTTCCCCAATTTGTTCAAGAACCAAAAAATAGCTATCAATAATAGCATCTAGTAATGTGTATGCAAGATAATCCGTTTTCCTTTTCCTAATACTACCCACGTTTTCCCTTAGCCTTATACGAATTTTATCGAAAAAATCTTCTTTTATTTCCTGAAACGTTACTAGATGATTTTCCGCAATAATGAAGGATATTTGTTCTAACTCAATTTTTCCCTTTTCGTGATTAAAATGAGGCATTTTTAACATTAGGTGGATATAGTCTTCAGAAATTTCTATCAAAGGCCTCAATTCGGTATTCATTATATTTGCTTGATGTAAGCTGTGTAAACCAAATTCTGTACCAAATTGTTCAATAATATTTGCATCATGAATTCCTACAACATTAATCCAAGAAACATTAGGTTTGTTTTTAGATTCTAAACAAGCCTCTATGGATGCATCCTTAGTTTCACAAATATTTTTTTCGTCATATTCAAACAGATCTATTTGAATTTTATCTACCTTCTTTTCTCCAACGTGCACTAATTCGCCTGGTCTAAGGCCAATAGTATCGGCAATGGTTGTGCCTTTTGGTTTGGTTTTTTTTATTATTTTAGAAAACCGTGAAAAATCGTGCAACCCAATTTCTTGGGTAAATTCCGAAACTTTGGAAGTTTTGCCAACCACTCCAATTATAACAAATCCTGCAATAATAGAAAATATTAGGCTGATTGTCAATGGACCGAAATCTCCAATTGCTGCCGCTTGATAGATTGCCAGAACATCAGCAGGAGTGTTAACTTTAACGATAGACCCAATAACCAAATCGATTAAAAAGAATAGAAACGAAATAACTGCTCCGGTAACAATTGCAGTTACTGCTGTAATTTTTTGAGGTATGTTAATGTCTTTTTCCTGTTTGTAGGGATAAAGATATTTTTTATTTTTTATAATTACTAAAGCAATGACTGTAATAATTATAGTTGAAATTATCCACCAAGCAATAAACCATATCCCATTAGCAGAATCAATCTGCTCAATTCCGGAAATTAAATCTTGTATATTTCCTGTCAAGGGTAATGATAAAAGTGAAGTGGCCACAACAACAAAAATCTGATAAACAAAGGCAAACAAAAATCCTAAAACCAGTCGATTTGCAAGAATTCCAATTTGTTCTTTCACTATGTCACCCCTTCTGACTATACTATTTTTTGGATTCTTATTTGTGTAGGCCTGTTTTTTTCTACCTGCTCAACAGTAATTTTCAAAGAATTCAAGGTTATTACATCAGATGGTTTGGGGATATCTTGTAGTTTTTCATGTAAAAGACCACTTAAAGTTGAATAATCATCACCATATGCAATTTCTGTCTTAAAATAATCGTTAATTAGATCAATTTCTATATCACCATCAGTAATTATGGTATTCGAGTCTACTTGGGTAAAGGGTGATTTTTTGGGATCCGTTTCATCATAAATTTCTCCGACAATTTCTTCAATGAGATCCTCAAGGGTTACTAACCCTTCTACCCCTCCAAATTCATCTACTACGATAGCCATGTGCATATTTTTTGTTTGCATTTGCCTTAGAAGACTACTCATTTGTTTCTCCTGAGAAACATAGATTGGTTCTCTTACCAATTCGCCTACCATTTTTTGCTGTAAATTTGTGTCTTTGAGATGTTTTAGTATATCTCGAACATGCAAAACTCCAACGATATCATCCAGGTCTTTGCCATAAATTGGTATTCTAGAATGTCCACTTTGATGAATTTTATCAGCAGCTTTTTCAAGAGAAAGATCCTTTTGTAAACTAAACATCTTGGTCCTTGGAACCATAACAGCACGAATTACACTATCATTGAACTCCAATGCACCACGTAACAAATCCCGTTCGTGCTTTTCAAGGGCTTGATCTCGGTGGCCTTGATCAATAATTCCACCAATTTCTTCTCCTGTTAAGGCAGGAGGGAAATAAGAACTTCCAGTTACCTTGATAATTCCACGAGAAATTTTTTCTAATACCCATACTGCTGGGTAGAACACATAGCTGAATGTTAGCAAAACTCTGCTAAACCTAAGGGCAACTTTTGAAGCATTTGCATTACAGTAGGTTTTTGGGGTAACCTCTCCAAAAATTATTATTAAAAAAGTCATAATCCCTACTGCGATTCCTAAACCATTTTCTCCAAAAATTGCAATTGAGACAACAGTTGCCAATGATGCAGAACCAATGTTTACAAGATTGTTTCCAAGGTTTACACTTGACATCATCCATCCAGGATTTGATTTTAGTTTTTGTAGAGATTTTGAACCTTTTACCTTGTCTTTTACTAACCGTTCAACTGTTGCTTGGCTTGTTCCCACCAAGGCAACCTCAAGACCGCTAAAAAACCCGGATAAACCGATTAAAGCAGCAAGAGCAGCTAATTCATATTCTAGCGCCATTTTTTTCAGAATCCCCCTGAATATTTTATGCCAGTAATGGTCCTTAGTGGAACTATCGAGAATAAATTGAAATTCATATTTTCATTGAAAATAATATTAACTTTCACCAGTTTAACACCATTTGAAGTTTCAATGATTTATAGTTTAGGGGGTTTTTTCCTCTTGGCTCTTTTTTTGTGTCCAAATTTGCTCATTTAGAGTATGGCATTTACAATCTTCCGATTTGCCCTTGCAGTTTTTTTGGTGCAGTGGTTCATCACATTTGTTACAAGTTGGGTCTCTCCAACTAGCTTGGTTTCCACAATTAGTACATCTCAATTTTCCACTTTCTTTTGTTATACTTATTTTTAAAGTTAATTTAAAAAATTTGATTTTTTAAAAAAAGTTTTTGATTAGCGTAGCACTGCTTGAATTTTTAAAAGAAGACTAAAATTTCTTAATTTAAATTTTCCATAAAATATGAAGTACAAAATAAATTAATTGTTAGATTTAAACAATGGAAAGAAAGATTGGTTCTGACTCAAATGCTCGGTCTGCTACATACAATTCTCTTACTGATTCCACCTTTGAGGGAACCTCAAAACCAACATTTTGAATTATTTTAAACCCGGGAGGGATCCGTATGCTGAAAATATTTTCATTTTTTTCAGGTACTGCATTGAATGTTTTTGGAGTATAAACTCTATTTTCTTGATCTTTTAATAACCAATTTTTTCCATATACTATAACCTCATAGTTTCCTAGATTTTCGATTTCTACTTTTGTTACAAGAAAAATTCCTCCCTCTAAGGGTTTTTCACCGTTTATTCCAAAATCGGTTTTTTTTACTTCGATGAGTTTGTACTGTAATTCATTTGTAAGAATGCTTTTGGGTAAGTTGTGACTTTTTACATCGGTTGGGTTTTCTTTATTTGTTGAAGGAATGGATAATTCATCGAGTCCAATTTGATTTAGAGCATAATTAGAAAAATAGGTACCAATTGAGCCTAAAACAATTCCAATAATTATTGCAGCAGCCACATACTTTTTTGCCAATTACATGCAATAATTTCTAGACCTGTTGTTAAAGTTTTCAGCATTCAAACAGGTTAAAATAGAATCTAAAATGACTAATATTCTACCGAAATTGGAATCTAAAAAAGTGAATGGAGAAAAATTCTCTCATAAAGAGGAAAATGCAAGCACAGACGAATCATCAAATCCTGTATCCAGACCAAGGAGAGAGATCTCAGAAGATACTTTTCTAAAAATAAAACAAAAAGCAAATGATGCGATGAAAAATTCTATGGAATTTGCTTCAAACACAACTCAAAAAATTGACAAAAATATCAAGGAGGGGATTCAAAAAACAAAGGAGAGTATGATATTTCAGAAAGTACAAACCAAAACATCTCAACTAAAATCAATTGATCAGAAAGATAAAAACAAATACAAACGAAAAATCATCCGTGGACTAGTAAAAATAAGAAATTCAATTTTTGAATTGTTTGAAAAATTTGTGGGTAGAATAAGAATTGGTACTCAGTATGGGAAATCGAGTATCGAATTGTTAAGTGAATTGGCCAAATTAAAGGAGTTAGGAATTATTACCGAAAAAGAATTTGAAGACAAGAAAAAAGAAATACTAACACGAATTTGAGATGAATAAGAATATCATTATAGGTTATCTTGGGATTGTAATTGCACTTTTAGTTGGTTTTATTATTATCACAAATACAAAGTTATTTTCAGAGGAATGGTTGGTAGGTCTAGGTATTGTTGTAGTAGGAATAGCGATAGGGGCAGTTTTAACTTATGTTAAAATGGTGAGATAAAAAATAAACCCACTTAATCTGGTCAAAAAAAAATTTCATGAAATATACTTTAGGTTGACTTTAAATAGATATAATTTGATTAAATGTATGGCCGATGTAGACCCAAGCGCAGTAATTGGTACTGGAGTTAAGATGGAAGATAGTACTGAGATAGAAAAAGAGGTCAAGGTAGGTAATGATTGTGTTTTTGGTAAGGATGTAACCATTGAGAAAAAGTCTGTAATAGGAACTAACGTGACAGTTGGTGAGGGATCTGTAATTGGGAAGAAAGGTAATGTTGGTAATGATAGCACCCTAGGCAAAAAAGTGAAAATAGAGAAAAAGGTTGTAGTAGGCAGTAAAGTTACTATTGAAGATGGTGTAGTAATAGAAAAAAACGCTACAGTGTTAGATGGTGCAACCGTCCCTTCTGGTTCTATAATTAAAGCAGAACATACGTTTCCAGAATAAATGTATAAGAATCGACAAAATTAAATTTAATAATTCCGTACAAAATTTGGATATAAAATAAAGTGGTCTCTTTACATCATCCTTAAATATACACAATTCAATTTATTGTATGGCCGATGTAGACCCAAGCGCAGTAATTGGTACTGGAGTTAAGATGGAAGATAGTACTGTGATAGAAGGAGGAGCACAAATTGGTAATGATTGTGTTTTAGGTAAAAGAGTGGTAATTGAGAAACATGCCATTATAGGCAACAAGGTTACCATGGGTGAACACTGTGTGATCGAAAGAAAAGTCAATGTAGGTAATGATTGTGTCTTTGGAAAAGAGGTTGTAATAGAGGGACACGCAGTCGTAGGTAATGGAGTCAAAATAGGAGATGATGTGGTACTAGAAAAAGACACAAAGGTACCAGATGGAGCAGATATACCAACTGGCACTGTGCTTTCAGACGGACATACTTATCCAGATGGAACTACACTAAAGGCAAAATATTACAAGCACGATAAGTAAAAAGAATTATTACAAATTTATTTTTCAGTGTATTTATTTTAAAGAAAACATTAATTTCACCACAAAAGAATTTAATCTATTCTCCTTTTTATAAAACGAAAAATTAAAAGAAAATTATAAGTTGCTGTTAGATTCATTCTAAGTCATAGAAAAATGAAAAAAAATATGGGTGATTAGAGTAGACCTAGAAAAAATTGAATCTTCATTTATCCCTAGAATAGATAAAAAATGTTCAGTAGCTAAACATGGAATGGTTTCAACTGCCTTTCCTGATGCAACAAAGGCTGGAGTTGAAATGCTAAAAAAGGGCGGAAATGCAATTGACGCGGCATGTGCGGCAGCTATTGCCCTTGGTGTATGTGAACCCCAGTCATCTGGTCTTGGAGGTCAATCCCTAGCACTACTACACATTAATGGAAAGACAATTGCTCTGGACGGTTCTAGTCGTGCCCCATCACTTGCGCACGCCTCATTTTTTGAAAAAAAATCCACTCGATTTGTAGGTTACAAAGCTTCAACTGTTCCAAGCACTCCTGCAACAATTGGATATCTTAATGAGCATTATGGAAGATTGGATTGGCCAACCATAATTGAACCTGCCATCAGAATTGCAAAAGGAGGTTATAGAATTACAGAATTACAACATAAAATACAGAAACAAAATTTGAACAAATTTCTTCGAGTAAAATCAAGATCAGGTGCTAAATATTTTCTCAAAGATGGGTTGGTACCTTATGACGTAGGTGATTTGTTTGTACAAGACGATTTGGCTGAACTGCTAAAACACATTAGTTCGTATGGTTATAGAACCTTTTATCATGGAATGATTGCAAAAAAAATTAATGACGATATGAGAATAAACGAAGGTTATCTTCATTCAGATGATCTTGCACTAATTCCTGAGCCCATAGAAAGAAAACCACTAACCAGGTCATATCGTGGTATTCAAATCGTTACTATGCCCCCTCCAACTGCAGGCAGAACCCTACTTCTTGTTTTAATGATATTAAACAATGTTTCTTCGGAATTTATTCAAAGCAAAAAACCAGACTCTTATCATTTTGTCGCAGAAACTTTTCGAAAAGCTCTTTCTCATAGATCGCAAAGACCATACGATCCAAACACCTATCATCAAACACGAGATAACACACATCTTAGTACAAATTTTGCAAGGACTCTTGCAGGTTCTGTAAGGAACATAGTTGATCCTTCTCTTCCCTTAGAAGAACCATACAAGGACCCCGATGAGACTACACATCTCTCAGTAATGGATGATGAAGGAAATGCAATTGGCATTACTCAATCAATAGAACTTTCTTATGGTTCCAAGGCAGCAGCTGAAGGTCTAGGATTTTTGTATAATAACTATATGTCCTGCTATGAATTGAAAAATGCCAATCACCCTTTCTATTTACGACCAAATGCAGTCCCTTGGACATCCGTTTGTCCAACATTGGTAAATTATCAAGACAAACCATTAATGATAGTTGGAAGTCCAGGAAGTTCCAGGATATTTTCAGTAGTTAGTCATTTTCTTTCAAGAATTATAGATGGAAATAACTCCATTGATATGGCAATGCTGAAGCCCAGGATTCATTGTTCCTTAGATGGGACTATTAGTATAGAGGAGGGTTTTGCAAATAACGAAATACCTGCACATTTAGAAAAACTTGGTTATCAAATTGACATAAGGGAAAGATATTCCTTCTTTCTAGGTGCAATCCATGCTGTGCTCAAATCCCAAACAAGAGAGGGTTTTCAAGGAGTTGCCGAAATAAGGCGTGATGGAAGTGCCGAAGGACTTTAACAGAGGAGCTTGAAATTCACATTAAATATTTTATCAGAAATACCACTTATTTTTCTGCACATTTGAACATGACAGATGCCAATAAAGCAGCACGCTCTACAATACTATCATGAATAATGTGTTCCTTGGCAGATCTATAGTTGCCTCCTAGGGGACCAAACCCATCTAGAGCGGGTAGTTCTGTTGGAACATTGCTAATATCAGAAGATGTAATTTGGCAGTGTTTTTTAATTTTTATGTCATGTTTTTTAGCAAGATCTTCAACAAGCGTATAGAATTTGGAATCCGATGGTTCTTCTAAAACTGGAGGTCTAGTTTGAATGTTGTTTATTGCAACCTCGAGTTTTTTAAAACCTTTTTCTCTTTTTTTCATTATAGTTTGAATTTTAGATTCCAATAATTCTCCTAGTTTTTCTGTTTTGTAGCTACATGTCAAAGATAAGGTGGCATAGTTTGGTGAATGACCATGTGATCCTTGGGCAATAACAGATGTTGTACTTAACCGATAATCTTTTTCGTCTCTCGAAATTTTTTCAATTGCGGATAATTTTTTTCCTAATACAGGTATTATTCCATGTATATCTGATGTAGATTGACCATTTTGAGTTGTAAACCTTATTGCATAATCCCTGCGTCCATAACAAGTAGTAATTATTCCACCATCTATATTCCCTGATTTTAAACCAATTATGTAACGTGATTTTTTAGAATAAAATTCAACAAATTTCTTGCTAAACCTCCCCCCTAAACTGTCATCCGAGGTAAGGAGAATGCCACATTTAATTTTCCTTAGCTTTTTTGCAAATCGCAGTGAATGGACTGCACCTAACATAACTGTCAACCCACCTTTACTTTCAGCTATTCCTGTACCAATAATTTGATCGCCATTTTCATAAAAATTTATCATATCATGTGGTCCATAGTGGGTATCCATATGAGAAATTATCAATACATCGTTTTCTTGGTCTGAGTGATTTTGAAAGTAATGGAAATCACCCACGTCCAATTGTTTATGAATATTATCATTAAATCCTAGATATTTCAATCGTTTAGCAATTTGTGAACCTAACTGGTTTACATTATCAATGTTGTATACATGTGTATTTAGATTTACAAAACCCTTCAAAGTTTCTTTTAGACTTTGGAGGTGGCCTCTAAGATATGTTCTACTTACAACACGCAATGGTTGGGTCAGGTCAACTTCATCTTCTTTATGTTGGACAGCAGAACCAAAATATCTAATCACAGCAACATCTAGAATTTTATTGATTAAAGAATCATAGGTATGTCCAGCAGTTTGTGCAGCATAATAAAATGAGCCACCAGTTCCAAGACTAGCCATAGAGTTTAATTCAAGAATGTAAAGATTCTCATCTTTATCCATTCGAAAATCAACTCTAGTATAATCATTTAGTCCTAAAGCAGAAAATGCCTGCATACACATTTGTTTCATTTCTTCTGTTTTTTCTTTTGATAATTTTGCTGGACATGTTTTATCAACACCACCTTTTTTCTTTTTGTCAGAGATAGTTTGTATTTGATCTGGATTATCTAAATTAATTTCGACAATAGGAAGAACCTCTATGTTAGGACTATTTCCAATTACCCCTACAGCAAATTCACGTCCTGAAATGAACTGTTCTACTAAAATGTCTTGTTGGAATTTTTCAATTTGAACTTTAACTGCAGCCCTGAGATCATCCCAATTATCAACAACTTCCATTCCCATGGAGGTTGATTCTAGTTTTGGTTTTACAATTACAGGAAATATTAAATCATCATATTTGTCCTCAGGGGTTCGGAAGACCCAAAATCCAGGCGTCGGTATTTTATTTTTCTGTAAAATAATCTTGGTCATTACCTTATCTTGAACTATTGCATGTCCGGCAGGACCTGAACCTATGTAAGGAATTCCAAGCATTTCCATCATTGCAGGAACATGTGTGTATCTATTTTGACCCTGTATCCCATATGCCATGTTGAATACCATGCCAGGGTTCTCACCAGCAACTACTTTTGGCATGAATTCTTTCAATTCATCAGCAAGGTGAATGTCTCCTTCAACAACCTTTACGGTATGACCTCCCTTTTCTAGTGCTCTTGCAACCCTCTCTACAGCTCTTGAACTATAATGTTCTTTTGTCGTCATTCCAAATACGTTGATTACATCATTTGGATCTATTGAGGTTTCGTTGTAAATTAAAGCAATTTTCAAAACTTTGATTATTAAAACACGGTCAGATTATTAAACATATTTAATTTGGTTGATTTTTTTGTTCCTGCTGTTCTCAAAGACTGCATGAAAGTTAATTATTTTTGTTTGATAAAATTTACTTATTATATAGAGATTCTCTAAAACCCACAGGTGAGGTTATTTTAAACATTAGTTCAATAGAAAAAACATTCAAACCAACTTCAGATCACAAAGGTGCCGTTGCAAAACATGGGATGGTTGCATCTGCGTTTCCCGATGCCACAAAGGCTGGATTAGAGATGCTAAAAAAAGATGGAAACGCAGTTGATGCTGCATGTGCTACGGCTCTTGCACTGGGTGTTTGTGAACCACAAGCATCAGGGATTGGAGGACAATCATATGCAATTCTAAATTTTGAAGGAAAAGTTTTTTGTGTGGATGGTTCAAGTCGTGCACCATCAAAGGCTAATTCTAATACAATGAGGAAAAAGCAGGATAGAGTTTTGGGTTATCGTGCCTCAACAGTTCCAAGTACGCTGGCACTCATTGGCTTTCTGAACAAACGTTATGGGAGATTAGATTGGTCAACTATAGTAAAGCCTTCTATTAGAATTGCAAAAAGAGGCTACAAGATCACAAAACTACAACATGATTCCCAAGTTAACAAGTTAGAAGATTTTTTGAAAATTAAATCTCAATCGGGTGCAAAATACTTTCTAAAGGACGGGGAGGTTCCATATGATATTGGAGATCGTTTTATCCAAGAAGACTTAGCTCATACTCTTTCTCATATATCTAAAAATGGTTGGAATTCGTTTTACCGTGGTATGATAGCAAATCAAATTGATAAAGATATGACAAACAACAATGGACTTTTACGTGCTGAAGACTTGTCACTAATTCCTGAACCAATCGTAAGAAAACCTTTACACAGAAATTACAGAGGAGTTAGCGTTTTTGTACCTCCGCCACCTACTGCAGGTGCAACATTGTTGCTAGTCCTTATGATGATGAGTCATTTTCCTTCAAAGTTTTTAACGGGGACAAATTTGGAGTCATTTCATTTTATGTCAGAAATATATAGAAAAGCTTTTTTGCACAGAACACAAAGACCATTTGATCCAGATACTTATCATCAAACCACAGATGAAAATCATTTGTCTAGACATTTTGCATATTCACTTGCAAAATCGATAAGAAATACAGTTGATCCCACCTTACCACTAAAAAATCCAGAACAAATTGAAGATACAACTCATCTTTCTGTAATGGATGATGAGGGAAATGCAGTGGGAATTACACAATCTATTGAATTAGTATATGGTTCCAAAGTAGCAGCTGATGATCTTGGATTTTTGTATAATAATTACATGGCAGCATATGAATATGAAAACGTAAATCATCCTTATTTTATGAGACCCAACACGGTACCATGGACCTCTGTGTCTCCAGCTATTTTGTTTAATAATAATAAACTGTGGATGGTGGTTGGCAGTCCTGGAAGTGAAAGAATATTTTCCACCGTAGGTGGGTTTCTTTCTGCAGTTATCGATAACGACATGGATATTAGAAAAGCAATGCTAAAACCTAGATTTCATTGTTCTATAGGGGGAACAATCAGTCTTGAGGCAGAACGTTTTGATCCAAAAATTATAGAGTATTTGGATAAACTAACTTACAAGGTACAACATAAGGAGCCGTTTGCATTTTACCATGGAGCGATTCATGCTGTAATGAAATGCCAGAGTATGGATGGATTTCAGGGAGTGGCCGAAGCAAGACGCGATGGAACTGCAGGAGGAGTGAATTGACAAAATTACCTGTTTTGTTATCTATTCCTCATGGTGGAACTCAGAGACCTCCTGAACTTGATAGCCATTTGTCTATAACTGATAAAGATTTGTTTGATGACTCTGATCCTTTTGTAATGGAATTATACGATTTAGGCCAAAAGGTAGAAGGCGTAGTTAAAACAAACATTGCCAGATCTTTTGTTGATCTTAATAGATCATTGCAAGACCTCCCCCCACAAAATCCAGATGGTCTGATAAAAAGTTCCACATGCTATCAAAAACCTATCTACAAAAAAGGACATGAACCTGATGAATCTTTGACAAATGTTCTAATTGAGATGTATTACAAACCATATCACCGATCAATTCAAAAGAGTATTCACGATCTAGATTTACAACTTTGTTTGGATTGTCATTCTATGGCTTCTGTAGCTCCAAACATTTCCCCTGATGGAGGAAAAAAGAAACGACCACAGTTTTGTTTGTCAAACCAAGATGGCAAAACTTGTTCACAAGAAATGTTAGAACTTTTAACGTCATGCATCTCGGAATCATTTGAGATTGACAAAAAAGATATTTTCCAAAACAACCCCTTTCATGGAGGATATATTACCAAAACTTATGGAAACAATCCGATTCCTTGGATTCAAATTGAGATGAATCGAGACATGTATCTATCCAAATCATGGTTTGATGATGTCACTTTATCAATAGATTCCTCTCGTCTTAGGCAGTTGAACAAACAATTCGAGGATTCCCTAAATCTATTTTTTTCAAATTTATAATCCCACCGCTATTCCATCGCGTCTAATTTCTGCCATTCCTTGAAATCCTTTGGAACTTTGTTTTTTAATTACAGCATGAATAGCTCCATGGAAATACGAGTATGGTTCCTTTAGTTCAATTTTGTATCCCAACTCAGCCAAATATGGGACTATATTACCATCGAATCGATCCCTTTCAAGAGAAACTATTCCATCCACGGAACAATGTATTCGAGGTTTATCCATCGCTTCATTTGGACTAGAGCCAGAATCTACAATAGAGGATATGAATTGGGCAATAACAGTAGGAATTCGGTCACTTCCAGGCGTACCAAGAGTCATCCACGGGTTTTTTTTATTAAAAATTATTGCAGGAGCAACTGATGTCCAAGGAGTGGTATTTGGTCGTAAATAATGTGGGTAGTTGATATTTTCAAATTCAAATGAGGACATGTAGCTATTGAATAAAAACCCCAAACCTTCAGCTGCTACTTTGGAACCATATACTAATTCAATAGATTGTGTAATTCCCACTGCATTTCCCTCATCATCCATTACAGAAAGATGAGTTGTATCTTCGTCGTGGAATTTTATTTTATTCGTAGGATTGAGTTTAATACCATCGATTATAGACTCGGATAAATGTTTGAGAAAAGTTTTGTCATGCAGTAACTTGTCATCAAATTGTTTGTATGTAGATACATCATAGGGGCGCTGGGTTCTAAAAGCAAGTGATCTCTTGAATGTTTCAACCAAATAATGATAAAATTCTTCTTTTTTATTTTTAATAATACTTAATGGAAGTTGGTTTAACAGCATCAAAATCAACAACAATATTCTTCCAACTGCAGGAGGAGGAAATGTTTTAACAATTAAGTTTCTATATCTTCCGACCAATGGTTCACGTTCAATTATTTTTGGAATCATTACCAAGTCGTCCTCGCGGAGTAGACCCTTATTTGTTCTCATATCGGCATCAATAATTTTGGGAATTTTCCCATGATAGAATGATTTGTATCCATTGTCAGCTAGGTATAACAGCATTTCTGCTAAATCCTCTTGGACAAAAAGATCTTTTGGCTCGTAAGGAATAATTCCCTCTTTAAGAAAATATTTTGCTCCAGATTTTGATTCGATTTTTGTAAAATTATCTAGTTCACGTTGTTGAAGATCATGTTGTAGTTGTGTAATCCGGTATCCTTTTTTAGCAATTTTTATTGCGGGTTTGATAATATCAGCCCATTCAAGATTTCCATATTTCTCATTCAAAAATCCCATTACTGCGACCGTGCTTGGGACTGTTGTGGCTTTGTAACCCAACGACCTGTGCATTTCTATTTTAAATCTACTAGGAACTGCCAAAGAGGGGGATCTAGTAGAACCATCTATGCAAATTGTTTTCCCATCAACATGAATAATTCCCATGGATTGTCCTCCAATACCAGAGGCTTGGGGCTCACATACTCCTAATGCCAAGGCAGTTGCACAGGCAGCATCAACTGCATTTCCGCCTTTTTTTAGCATTTCAACTCCAGCCTTTGAGGCGTTTGGGAATGCTGATGATACCATTCCTTTTTTTGATTCTGAAAATTTTTGGTCTTTACTGGCTTGAAAAGATTTTTCGATCTTTTCTAAATTTAGCATCTCATTTTTCTCTAAATTATCAATTAATAAAAGTGATATTGCAATGAAAAAATCAGAAATTTTCCAAAAAGGTTGACCCTTTAACTAAATTTTAAAGGGGTGTAATTGCAGTAAATCCTTTATCAATTAATTTTTGGAAAAAACATCACCGTTCTACCTCACCGACGATATCTCCTACAATTTCTTCCAACAGATCCTCGATTGTGATAAGCCCTTCTAATTTCTCATCTTTATTTTGGACAATCGCCATATGTGTAACATTTTTTTTAAGTTCAATGAGCAAATCACTAACCTTTTCGTCGGAGTAAACAAAAAAAGGTTTCCTGGCAAGCTTACTGATTCTAGTTTTTGAATATTGTTTTTCAGGCAATCTTGCAATATCCCAAATATGTAAAATCCCAATTATGTTTTCAGTAGATTGTAAATAAACAGGTATTCTAGAAAATCCTTTTTCTTTTATTTGTGAAAACACATTAGAAAGTAAACTGTTGCCATCTAGAGAAAAAATATCTTTTTTTAGAGTCATTAGGTCTAAAATTGGTTTATCGTTAAATTCAAGCACGTTGTGCACTAGTTTGTGTTCTTCTTGTTCAATAGCCTTTTCGGATAATCCTAAATCGATTACTTCTTTGATATCTTCTTCAGTGATGGGTTTGGGATATGAATATCCTCCCACAAACTTTAAAAATAATTTTGTAATATGTTCTAAAAATAATACAAACGGATACATTACATAAGTAAATACCAACAGAAAATTGCTTAAGCGTAGGGCTACTTTTTCAGATTGAATATTGGAATAAGTCTTTGGTAATATTTCTCCAAAAATCAAAATTACGAAAGTCATTACTCCAATAGCAATTCCAACTCCTTGATTTCCTAATAATTTGATAGCAACATCTGCTGCCAAAACAGAGGACGCTACATTAACCAAAGTATTTCCTAGGTTTACACTGGAGGTCATTCTACTTGGGTTTGATTTTAATTTGTAAAGGGAAGTAGAACCACGTATCTTTTTGCGATAAAGTCTCATTACCCTTGATCTTCTTATACCTACTATTGCAATTTCAAGTCCGCTAAAAAGTGCATAAAATCCAATAAGTACCACTATGGCTATAATTTCGATTTCAACGAATTGCAACTAAAATTTTATAATTTTAAAGGCAGTTAAATGATTTTTAGAATATCATAAATGAAAATAAACTGAGATTTGAAATTATTTTTTTAAAAATTATCTAGCTTGCTTGTTTTGATTTTTCTAATAGAATACTTGCTTCATAATATTTAGAATTTTAAAAGTTTTTTACTTAATAACTAAAACGGGTATTTTTGCTCGGTGTACAACATAGTACGATACACTACCGAGGATTAATTCATCTGCTCGTCCCCTTCCTGTCATTCCAATCACAATAATATCAAAATCTTTGTTTTCAGCAAACTTTACTATTTTATATCCAGGAGTTCCTTGTGCTACAATTCCCTCAAAGACGATATTGTGTTGTTGACATTCCATATTTGCCTCCCCCATCATTACATTGGCTTCTGCTAATTGTTTTACCTCAAATCCCTTTTCTTCTAAGGAGGAAAGTGGTTTTAGTATATCAAAAAAAGAATCATTTTCTGGTTCTGAGTGTATTACATAGATTCCGGTAATGGGGGAGTTTGTTAATTTTGCCAAAAAAATGGCATCAGCTAAGGCTCTTTTGGAATTAGGAGATCCATCAAGTGGTACAAGAATTTTCTTTATTTTATTCATTTTGTACTTCCGTTATTTTATCGATACTTTGTTTAAACTTCAGGATTATTATCATTTATGAAATTACCTTAAAATCAACCGTGAAAACCGTAAATACAATTTATCTAGAAAAAAATATCCTCTAATTTATGAGAAAAGATACTCTTTCTTTAGTAGAGGATGTTAAGACGTACTCAAAAGGTCTGATATTGTCTATCGAAGAGGGAAAAATTCAAGAATCTATGAATTACGTAAAAAAAATGAGAGATCACTTGACAAAGGTACAAGAGTACCTTGAAATGAAAAAATCCATATCTTAGATGAGGTTTTTCAAAAAGAACCTTATGTAATAAAGTAATTTCTCCAATTGAATTTTATAACTTGAAATAAATTTAAAACAAAAATGATTTATCCCAAATCGATTAATTCAGAAATCATTATTGATAATTGATTTTGGGGTTTAACTATATGAAAAATTAAGAAAATTAAATGGATGTTAGATTATCAGGTGCAATTTTATTTTTCTTATTAGCGTCAAGTATTGCAGTCCCCGTGTATGCACAATCCATTTATCGTGTCAACATGCCCACTGGGTCTGCTGATCCTGCTGCTCCATTTCATTGGCAAACTGTAAAAGGTGGAGACACTAGCGGGAAAATACAGATTATTGTAAATGACTCTATTGAATGGAAAAATGGTGACACTGTTCCACATACTGTAACATCTGGAGCACCAGATACCAAATCCGATGGAAAATTTGATAGCGGTCCCCTTGATCCTGGTCAATCTTTTACTTTTCAATTTTCTAAAATTGGAGATTATCCATTTTATTGTACAATTCATCCTTGGAGAATAGGTTTGGTGACGGTAACATCAGGATTATCTGTGTTGCCTAAAGTTGGTGCTAATTTTGGAGATGGAAAAACTACATTTGATTTAGAATACAAATTTAATAGAATTATAAATACTGCAAGTATTGATGAAAGTACCAAATCGATTTTACTTGAATTAAAGGGAAACACAAAAAATGAGGATAACACATTAACTTTGTTACTTCCTTATCCTTTGATAAGTGGAATTTCTTCAGTTTCTATTGATGGATCCATAACCGAAAATTATACTCAAAAGTTTGAAGATGAAATTACAACGCTGACTATAAAGGAAATTCCTCCTTATGCAGAATCCATCAAGTTAACTGGAACTACCATAATTCCAGAATTTGCAGAATTTGTTTTTGTGATATTAGGGACATCTTTTATCGGAATTATAATTACCACAAGAGGAAAAATATATTCAAAAAGAAATCTGTTTAATCATTGATTAAGTTATAAAAAAACAAGCATTTTCTTTTGGAATTTGACTTTTGTATTGGGAGACATCAACAAAACTTTTTACTTTGATCAGTTTTTTGGGATTATCTCTTGAAACACCGCTTTTCATCAAATGACATGGAATGGCATCAAACCCTATTGAATGCATTTGAAAATATTTTAAAGATGAAAATAAAACCGGTTCTTGTATATGATAGAAAACAGTTTTCTAAATACATTTACAAAGGAAAAGTGGGTCCAAGCCAAGTTTGGGCTGAATGCATCAAAGAATGTGGTTTAATTTGGTTAAATCCTCATTTGTCCTCAGAGCCGAAAGTCGAAAGTGTAAATACGCTTTACCACGAGTGTTTACACATTAAATACCCTCATCTATCGGAAAAACAAGTAAGAATTTTGGCTGATAAGGTAATTCCTGTTGGTCCTGCAATGGCCACAAAAAAGACCAAATTTGATATTACACATAAAAAATAGTTTTCTGAACAACCTTTGGGTTTTTAAACAGGGATTAAATATTTGAAAATATTCTACATTAACCATGACCAAAAATATTCTTGTTCCCTATGATTTTACGAATTTTGGAGATATTGCCTTTAAAAAGGCAATGGAGATCGGGGAAAAATTTGATTCCCAAATAACACTTTTGACAGTTATTGGAAGTGATGTTGATACCTCTGGAATGAATTATTCTAGTGCTCAAGAAGCTCAAGATGAGGCAGAAAACAAAGCCAAGAACGAATTGACCCAGATAAAAGATTCCAATCAGTACGACAATGTGGATATTTCTGTGAAAATCGTTCACAATTCATCGGTTATAGATGGAATTTGCGCTTTTGCTGAAAGTAACAATATTGATTTGATTGTGATGGGATCTCATGGTAGATCTGGATTTAAAAAAGTGGTTTTAGGCAGCGTAGCATCTGGAATTGCTGCAAAAGCTAATTGTCCAGTATTAATAGCTAAACCCCCAAAATTAAAAATTTAAAATAATTTCTAAACGGAAATAGTATGAAAAATATCTTACTTACAAGAAATTATATTAGTTGAACCAAAAACAAATTGGTGAGACAATTTATGAAATGCCCTAGCTGCGTAGAAAAGTTAGTCGTAGTCACCTTGAAAGTAGAAGGAACTTCCTTGGTTTGTCCGTTCTGCGAATCCGTTTATTGATCAATTCTTCTCAAGATATAATTTCAGAAAGTAGAGGTCTACAATACCCTTATCTCCATAATTTGAGTAACAGGAGGGTAATTGAACTTGATTATTTTGATATCTTCTATTGGCATAATCGTGTTTTTTTCAATATTTAATGAAACGATTTACGCGCAGGAACAAACTATTGATGAATTTTTAGAATGGCCAGATGAAACTAATTATAATTCTGTATTTATTAGCATAATAATCATAATTGCCTTTGCAATTATGGCAAATTATCTTTGGAGTAAAAGAAAAGGAAGATCTTACTCTGAAGAATGATTTCAATATTTCTCTAATTTTTTATGAAATCCTTCCCAAAAAATAATTTTAATGTCGCAAATGGGTTTTGAAATTATTTTTTTTATTTGGAAATATTCTTGAATACCTTCTTTACTCAAAAGTTTTTTACAGGAGTAATTATGAATAAAGGAATCTGTGAAACTCCAAAATATTGCAAAAAAAGGTCTTGAAAATATTCTTTCACAAGAAACTCCCAATATAGTAGATGTACTTTTTGGAAGAAATGTTGAGAAAATAGTTGATACAGACACACTTATTGATGAAGTACAAAAAAGAGTTACAGTATCCATCCAAGTAGGATTTCAATATGAGGGAGTGGCTGAGGATTCTGAAAATTTTTTAAGAAATCACATTCTAAGCAGAATAAAATTAGTTGTCCTTTATGTGGACCTAGTAGGTTCGACTTCAATAATTTTGAAACTACCAAAGGAAAAACTTTCTCAGGTAATAATCACTTTTGCCCAAGAAATGGGTTATGTTATAAAACGGCACGAAGGTTTTGTATTAAAATTTGTAGGTGATGCTGTAATTGGATATTTTATTGATCATGACTCTAAACCTTCAGCTGACAGAGCTGTAAGTTGTGCTGAATCAATGATTAAAGTTATGAAATTAGGTGTAAATCCAATTTTAAAAAAATATGGTCTTCCAGAATTAAAAATTAAAATTGGGATGGATTATGGTGAGGCAACGGTAGTCCTATATGGTGATGATGTAAAAAATTCACATGTTGATTTAATTGGACCCTCTCTTAATATTGGAGCAAAAATTCAAAATTTAGCAAGTCCTGATCAAATCCTAATTGGGGATAATGTATACACTAGATTGCATGATTCCCTAAAACAATATTTTATAAAATTGGAATTAGACAAACAAACTTGGAACTACACCTACGGAAACTCTAAAAAAATTTATCCAGTTTATGCCTATGTAGGCAAACAAAATTAATTTTAATGAAAATACTTCAATTACCTAGCAATCAAAGAAAATTTAGGGATGATTTCAAAGCTGTCAAAGGTTCTACAAATTTTGGTGGGCCCTTGAGGTGACTTCTCAAGTTGGTTAAAGACCCTCACAAAGTTAGACATAAAAAAATAAGAAAGAATTACTCAATTAATAAAAGATATGGGCAAAAAGAAAGCAACAAAAGAAAAATGTTGTATGTGCTGTAAATCAAAAGATAACCTACAAGCTAGCATTAATCTCCTCAGTGATCCTGCTTATCTTTGTAGTAAATGTATTTCAAATTATGATAGTTGGAATAAGAAAAAGAATCAAGTCTAGTCATGATTGATTTACAAATTAAAAGAAAAAATGATTCACTCAATGACTAAACACATTGAAAAAATGGAGGAGTTGTTGTCTTCAGAATATTGATATTATGTTTTTTCTTAAAATAATTGGATTTTAATGACTTCTAATGAATCTATTTCTAAATTAAATCAAGATAAATTATGGAAGTTAAGGATTCTCACTTTTACGTCTGGAGCTATTGTAATGGGTCTTGAAATAGTTACAAGCAGAATTCTAACCCCAATTTTTGGGAGTACCATTTACACTTGGGGAAGTCTTATTGGAGTGATTTTAAGCGGTTTAAGTTTGGGATATTTGTTGGGAGGGAAAATAGCTGATGACCATCCAAGTTTTGAAAAGATTTGTGGAACTGTTTTTTCAGTTGGTCTGTTTATTGTTGGGATCCCCTTTTTTGCATCCTACGTTATAGATTTTAGCATTACAGTATTGCCTGTTACCCAATTCACTCCATTGCTTGCAACATTTTTGTTGTTGATGCTTCCATCTGTCTTGCTGGGATTTGTATCACCATATGTAATCAAGCTAGGAACTAGTACTTTGAAAAGGGTTGGAAACGTATCAGGCAATCTTTATTCTGTTGCGACTATAGGAAGTATTTTTGGAACTTTTCTAACAGTGTTTGTTTTAATTCCAAATTTTTCAGTTAACCAAATAATTTTTGGGTTAGGAATTGTATTAATTGGAAGTTCATTAATCGGACTCAAAAATCTGCCCAAATTAATAGCTGTGGCAGTCTTGATTATTTTGCTTGTTCCATGGACTTCATTGTCCCTTCATTCATTCCCACATTACGGAACATTGCTATACGAAAAAGAGACTCTCTTTAGCCATCTTGATGTTACCGAATTTGGCGATAAGCGTAGTTTGTATCTAGACGGTATGCAACACAGTTCAATGAACATCAATGATCCTCTTGATTTGGTGATAGACTATACAGAGTACTTTCATCTTGGAATGATGTTTAATCCTGATGCGACCAATGTGCTATTTGTTGGTGGAGGGGGGTTTACTGGTCCAAAAAACTTTCTTGCATTATACCCTGATACAAAAATCGATGTAATTGAGATTGATTCTGATGTTATCGATGTTGCCAAAAACTACTTTGACCTAAATGAGGACACTAGACTCAACGTATTCAATGATGATGCACGAAAGCATCTTTCTTTATTTGAGAAAAAATATGATTTAATTATTCTAGATGCTTA
Organism: Nitrosopumilaceae archaeon; assembly: GCA_024644385.1. Taxonomy (GTDB): domain Archaea; phylum Thermoproteota; class Nitrososphaeria; order Nitrososphaerales; family Nitrosopumilaceae; genus Nitrosomaritimum. Next base: position 46,839 of record JAHELB010000008.1, read on the forward strand.
TGCATCAACCTATGTTCCCTATCATTTAATGACCCATGAATTCTTCCAAATACTTGAGAAACGGCTAGAGCCTGATGGTGTAATAGTTTCTAATCTCTTAGGCTCAATTGAAGGAAGCCGTTCTCAAATAGTCAAATCAGTTTACAAAACCATGAAAGAAACCTTTCCTGTAGCATACGTTTTTCCCACAGAATCGCCCCCAACAAATTTTCAAAACATCATGGTTGTTTCATCAAACCAACCGTATGAATTTGACAGACTGAAACTTTTTGAAATTGCTAAAAACAACCCATCAAACTATCTTGTCGATGAGCTAAGTGTGGAGGATCATTTTTATCAAAAACCAGTTGACGTCTCAACTATTCCCATAATTACAGACCAACGAAATCCGCTAGAAGTCATGATAAACCCACTGACTAGTCAGCCATACGTTCAGGAATTACAAGATAAAACCAGAGCGGAAAATGAAGATCGTGGTGGATTAGTTAATTTTTCGATAGGGTTGTCTCTGGCTTTTTTTGCAGCAATTTGGTTGCTTTATTTCAGAAAAGGAATTTGGCAAAAACAAAATATAG
>JAHELB010000031.1 GCA_024644385.1 Nitrosopumilaceae archaeon
GATAGGCGGCCACCAGGGCTCCCTGCGCCAGCGTGGCCAGCGCCGCCGCGAGCAGCCCGGCGCGCGATCGGGTCAGGGCGAGACCCGCGAACAAGAGCCAGAACCACAACTTGAATCACCAGAGCCAGAAACGAAAACTAATTCAACGAATGAAGAAAAAACTACTGAATTAAGAAACATAATTTATGTTGGAACAAAACCAATCATGTCCTATGTTGCCGCTACTCTTACTCAACTTTCAACCATGCCGGTTGTTACAATTAAAGCAAGAGGAAAAAGAATTACTCAAGCTGTGGATGTATCTCAAATGATTGTAAAAAGAATGGATTCAGTAGGGTATGAAATTAGCGATGTTAGAATTTCCTCTGATTCTCTTACCTCTCAAGATGGAAAAAAAAGAAATGTGTCTACAATAGAACTTGACATCACTAAAAAATAAAAAAATTAGAAACCTCATTTTGATTTGTATTGGACTTTCAATAATTGTATTTTCATTATATTTTTCTAGTAATTCATGTGGTGCCAGACATATTGATATCATGACTGGCATTCAAATTTTTGAAAATTCACTGGATCCTGAATTTTGTGAAAATTTGGTGGAAAAAATTGAAAAATTTAATCTTGAATGTCAACCTCAAGTTGAAATTTTAGATTGTGGATAGTTTGTTTCATCTATACATAGAGTCAAGATGCTTGGCATCATCAAGATCTTTCTTAATTATTTCTTCTACCTTCTCTGCTTCTGCCTGTAAAGTTGGAATGTCGCATGCAGCACCAGGTATTAATTTTGAAATGGCATTACAAAGTTGAGCTCCTGACTTGAAATCTGGACCAGTTCCTTCTGAATGAAATAAAATTACGATTACGTCTTGGTTTGTAATACTACCTTCGTTCAGCAGCATTCCTGGAATTCCTGGTATTGTCCCAAATTCCAAAACTTTCAAGCCTGCATCCTTTGCTTTTTTGGTAGCATTTTCAGTACTTCCAATAGCCATAATTTCCTCACCTGTACCCTTTGATTTTACCGATACACTACTTAGTGTGAGTATGATTTTCTTATTCTTAGCCCATTCTAACATTTTTCTTGCTACATTTCTATGGAGTGATTCTCCCAAAGCAATATGCGACAAAAATGCAGCAATTTTTAATTCATCATTTACAAAAATCCGTGTGGGGAAATTAGGTTTTCCATCCTTTATCAAACTAATAGCAGGAAAAACATCTGAATCAATTATTCCTGACAGTTTTAAATTTGAAGTATGGATTATTGATTCTGTTGCAATAACACTGCTAAACCCCATTGATGGAAAACCATCAATTAAATAACCTCCCTCTAAATTAATTGGTCTTAATTCTTTTATTCTAATTTTAGGATACAACAAATATTGATAATTTGCATTGAATAATAATTTTTAGCAAAATTAACTATATTTCTCTTTATGACTTGTTTGAAAATTCTTTTTAAGAAAACTTTAAACCCGCCAAATAACACCAAATTTCGAATGCCAGGAAGAATCAAAGTTGGTTTAATTGGGATTGGCAATTGTTTTTCAGGATTAATCCAGGGTATTGAATATTATCGACAAAATCCCTCCCAAGAAGTAACAGGAATAATTCATGATACTCTGGCAGGATATGGGATACATGACGTTGATTTTGTGTGCGGGTTTGATGTAGGGGAAAATAAAATTGGTAAAAATATCAATGAAGCTATTTACGAATATCCCAACATGGTTGACTGGATCCCCAAAGAATCCATGCCAAAAACAGATGCCAAAGTGTATGAAAGTCCTGCCTTAGACGGAGTGGGACTATGGGTAGAAAACAGAATAAAACCAATAAAAAGTAATAAAACTAACGAGCAACTATATGAAGAAATCAAAAAAGTTCTACAAGATAACAAAGTCGAAATCCTAGTTTCATATTTGCCAGTGGGCTCTGATAAGGTAACAGAGTTTTGGGCACAAATCTGCCTTGATACTAACACTGCTTTTGTAAATTGCATTCCTTCTTTTATTGCATCAGATGAAAAATGGGCTAAAAAATTTGAAGAAAAAAATATCCCTGTTATTGGAGATGATATTAAAGGCCAGGTGGGTGCAACCATTGTTCATAGGACCCTAGCAAAATTATGTAGTGACCGAGGAACAAAAATTGAGAAAACCTATCAAATCAATGTTGGTGGAAATACAGATTTTTTAAATATGAAAGAACAAGATAGACTTGTTTCTAAAAGAATATCTAAAACAGAAAGTGTTCAAAGCCAACTTGCTACCCGACTTGATGATGATCAAATTTATGTTGGTCCCTCTGATTTCATACCTTTTTTAGGAAATACTAAACTAATGTTTATGAGAATTGAAGGACGGCAGTGGGCAAACATTCCATACAATATGGAAGTTCGTCTGGAGGTAGATGATAAGGCAAACTCCGCTGGAATTGTTATTGATGCAATTAGATTAGCAAAAATCGCTCTTGATAGAGGTGTGGGGGGCCCAATTAGACCGGCTAGTGCATATTTAATGAAGCATCCTATTGAACAAATGGCTGATGTTAAAGCCAAAGCAGATTGCGAAAATTTTGTAGCTGGAAACTAATTCTTAATTAAATTTTTGAGCATCTGAAAATCTTACCTCTCTATTTTTTTCAAATTTTGACAAGTTAAAATTTTTTACAGCATAGCCCTCCTCTTTTATTACTATTGTTTTTGGTAGGACTACTTTATTATTTTCAAAAAGATCAATTATCAAACTTGCCCCACCATATTTTTTATTTTTGACATTGGCTGCAAGTATTGGTGTTCTATTCTCTAAAGATCTTGCCTTAAGGTATGTATGCCATGGGCCGATTCCCCTTTTTACAATTCTGCTTGGAGAGAAAAGAATTTGGGCCCCTTTCTTTACCATTGTTTCGCATACTCTTGGAAATACCATATCATAACAAATCACTACTCCAAATTTACAGGAAGTCTTAAAGACCTTGGCGTCCTTTCCTGGTGTTATGATATTTTTTTCATAATCAAATGGATGGATTTTTTGCTGATTACCTATGATTTTCCCATTTGGCCCGATAATGGGTGATGATATCGTTAGGTCCTTTTTTATTTTTTTATAAAATGCGCCTGGAATAATGGTCATTTGATACTTCTTTGCAATCTCTTTGAACTCTAAAAATTCAAAATCAAAGTCATTTATTTCATTATTTTTAAGCCATTGCTCGGGCAGACATACAATCTTAGTTTTACCTTTACCTAAAATTTCTAAAAATTTTGAAATTCTACTAATGGCCTCCTTATTGGTCCTATAGGTTTTGGTTTGAATTATTCCAACTTTAACCACGACTTCTTTCCTTTAAATTAATAATTATATCTAAGCAAACCAAAATTATTGGTTTTATTCATTTAGAATTATTTAATAGAATCAAGATCCAATTATTAGCGTGGAAAAGTATGAGAAACTTCTAAACATGCTAATGGATTTTAATGAATCTATACGATTTGCAGCTGTATGCAGCCCCCAAGGAGAAATTCTTTGGAATAGCCAAAGGGCAGGCATCCGAAATATAATACCACTTGAAGATACAAAAAAAACTATTTTGAGATCTGTTGATGCCTGGCAAGAGAGAGCCAAAATCACAAACATTGTTGGACGCGGACTCTATGTTATCGCTGCCTATGAAAAAATTAAAAGAATAACAATACCTCTTGAAAAGGGAAATTTGTTGTTCATAAGTGTTGGAAATACTCCATTGAAGACGAGTAAGGGAAAAAGTTATGGTCATTTGGTTGAAATGGGAAAGATAATGTCTATAGTTGATTTTGTAAATATGAATAACTGAGTTCTTTGCGGATCTTTTTTTAAAAACAGGCATAATAATTCAAAAAATAAGGATTTTTTTTAATACCTTTAATTCCAAGAACATAATCCTATTTTTAATTTTTAATTTATTAAGAAAAACCCAAAATTTTCTTCCATTACGAAAAAATTGATAGTAAAACAAGAAAAATTACTCAATTATGTCAAATAAACTTGTTAAGTATCGATTATCCTATCAAAATGGAAAAACAAACTAATTGGTACATGTAAAAAAAGTGGAGATTTTTGGATTTAAATCGTTTGGATTCAAGAATACTACCGTGCAATTTGAACCGGGATTGATTTCAATATCTGGACCAAATGGATCTGGTAAAAGCAACATTCTTGACGCAATAATCTTTGCAATGGGTGAAAACAAACCCAAGGTAATGCGTGTAGATAAACTTAGGTCTCTTATTCATGATATTGAAGGAAATAGGCGAGGGCCTAAAATGGCAAGATCTAGTGTTCACTTTGATAATTCTGATAGAAAAATTCCTGTCGATTCTGATTCTGTTGAAATCACAAGGGAATTGGATGATAAGGGTGAAAATACATATTTTCTAAATAAAAAGAAAACAAACCGTAGCCATATTTTAGATCTTTTGGATGTTGCTAATGCTGGTTTGGGTCAGTTAAATGCTGTCCAACAGGGGACAGTCACAAGAATATCTGAATTTTCCTCAGAGGAAAAAAGAAAAACTATCGAAGATCTTATTGGTTTGTCCTATTTTGACGAGAAAAAAACAGAGTCATTGAAACAACTTGATGATGCAGACAGAAGACTTGAGATAGCTCTTGCAAAAATGGGAGAAATAAAAAAGAGGATTGACGAATTAGAAGAAGAGAGGAACCAAAAACTAAGAAGCGATCTGTTACAAAGAGAACTTAATCGATACAATGCTATAAACGCTGCAAATAAAATGAAAGTTGTATTAAAAGAAAAAATCTCAAAAGAGTCTACTCTAAAGGAGATTTCCTCCAAAATCGAAATTTTTGAAGGTCAAAGGACCCAGAGTAGAAAAGAATTTGATGATTTAGATGCAGAAAAATCCAAATTAATGCAAGATGCAGATGATTATAATCAGGCAAAGTCTACCATAGATTCTGAGCTTAGTTTAGCTATGCAACAATACGAGGTGTATAAAAGTGGAATTATTGCGTCAACAAAACGAATAGAACAAATCAATTCTAGATTCCCAGAAATAAAAAATGAACTTGAGCTTATTTCAAACTCTAGAAATAGTATCGAAACAAAAATAACTTTGATTAAAAACGACATAAATGAAACTAATTCAAAAATAAAAAAAATCAATGAAGATATGAATGAGGTGGATTCTATTCGCCATAATATTTTGGAAGATCAATCCAAAATTTCCTCAAAAAAATTGGAAATTGATAATAAAATAAAAAATTTAACCGAACAACTAAATTCTGCGAAATTAAAATTATCTAAAATTCAAAATGAAAAAGAAGAATACGAAAGAAAAATTGCTTCTAATTCCAGTAAATTAACTGACATGGAACAAGACGTTAATTCATTATCACACCTTGAAACTAGACTTGAATCTAAACTAAATAATCATAATACAACTATAACTGAACTTAAAAACAGAATTCACAAACTTAATTCAAAAAAATCTAAAATCATTAAAGACTCAGAAGAATTGAAATTAATTCTAGAAAAATCAAGTAAAGCCGCTGCACAATATGAGACCAAAATAAAAATTGTAAAGGAAATAATGCATGAAGATTATACTATAGCAAAATTAAAAGAAGATGCGGAGAAACTCGGTATCGATGGATTAGTTTATGAAATGATTTCTTGGGAAAAACAATTTGAACGCGCAGTATTAGCAGTAAGCTCAGATTGGATAAAAGCACTTGTTGTAAAAGATTTTGCAACCTTATTGGGAATAGCAGAGGTTGCCCGCTCTAAAAACTTACCCAAACTAAAAATTATTCCATTGGATGCAATCCCCAAGTTCAATTTGAACTTACCACACCATCCTGGAATTATTGGAATTCTTTCAAATTATGTAAAGTGTAAGCCTGAATATTCTGCTCTCAAAACATTTCTTTTTGGAAATGTAATTCTTACCGAATCCCGAGAATCTGCCCACGCGATCTCTAAATCTGGGTACAAGGCAGTCACTATAGAGGGTGAATTTTTCGAGGCCAAAGGGGGAGGTGTTGTAATTGATATTAACTCCAAAATTTCAAAACTTACCAAAATAATCTCTCTTAGCTCCTCAATTGATGGTTTAATGCAATCAATAGAATTGCTAAAAAAATATGTATTAAAGAAACAAAGCATTCTCAACAAAATTGAAATCTCAAAACAAAATTATTCTGATAGGCTATTAATTTCCGAAAAAGAGCTAGTGTCTACAGGTGAGAATATTTCAAATCTTAAAACAAGACTGATATCTATCGATAAGACAAAAACTCAATTGATGGATCGAATATCTGATCTAAATTCAAAAAATAAAATTTTATCTGGAGAACAGTCTACAATTGAAACTCATATTGATTCCTTAACTGAAAGAATTTCTCTTGTGGAAGAAAATTACGCAAGTGGGGAGCAATCACGCATTTCAAATGAGCTAGCCAAAATAAACTCTAGAAAATCTGAAATTGAAAAATTACATACCATCCTAATGAATGAATTTCGAGATAAGTCTTCACAACTTTCTCAAGCAGAATCTGAAGAAAATAAAACAAAAACTCTATCTAAAAATCTCCTCCAAGAGGAATCATCTTTGATTCTTCAACGACAAGAATTAGAAAATAAAATTAAATCCCTTGATCAAGAAAAAGAAACAAAAAAAGAAGCTCTTGAAAAATTAAGAGAAAGAGAACAAGAACTTATTTCCACCTCAGGTACATCTATAGGACAAATCAAAGAATATGATGATAAATTAAAAGTTCTGTCAGAAAAAAACCAAACCTTGAATAAAGAAATAAGCATATTGGAAAGACAATCTGATTCCTTAAATCGTGATTTACTTGATCTTAGAGAAAATGAAACTAAACTACAAAAATTGTTGGTAACCTTTGGTTTTGATGCAAACATGGAAACATTTGATGTTGAGCCTATTGTACAGGGATTGGCAAATGAATTGAACACCTTGAATGCTCTAAATGCAAAGGCTCCTGAAACCTACCTTGAGGTGTCTTATGGGTATCGTTCAATGTCCACACGCAAAAATTCTCTTGAAGAGGAAAGAAATTCCATAGTAAAATTCATCGAAGGAATTGAGAAGGATAAACGCCAGAATTTCTTAAACGCTTTTGATATAGTGGATAAAGAAATTCGATTAATATTTAATAAAATGACAGGGGGAAATGCGTGGCTTGAGTTACAAAATGAAGACGATATATTTAATTCAGGAATTTCTTATTTGATACAATTTAGAAACAAGCCAAAAAGAGAATCTACATCAATCAGTGGAGGAGAAAAAACACTAGCTGCAATAGTCTTTGTTCTTGCTTTGCAAAAATTAAAACCATCTCCATTTTATCTGTTTGATGAAGTAGATGCCCATCTTGATGCACCAAACGCTGAAAAGTTATCAAACATTTTAGAAGAAAGATCAAAAGAAAGTCAATTCATAATGGTTTCTCTAAAAGATTCTGTAGTAAATAAGGCAAAACTCATTTATGGAGTGTATCCTAAAAATGGTGTTTCACAAGTAGTAACTTACAAAGATAAAAGAATGCCTTCGGTAAAAGCATCTTAATCTAATTCTACATAACACGCAAATGAATGGTCTTTCTCACTTGTTTTTAACTCTGGTTCAACGTCACATTCGTTTATCACATATGGACACCGTGATCTGAATCTACATCCTTCATACACATTAACATTATTTGGTTCTCTGATTCTTATTTTTCGTTCTCTCTTCACATTTTCAGGATCAGGTTCAGAAATCGCGTCAATTAATGCTTGGGTGTATGGGTGCTTTGGTTTGAGCAAAACATCATTAATGTCTCCCATTTCAACAATTTTTCCCAAATATAAAATTCCAATTCTTTGACCAAAATATTTTGCTGTTGCTAGATCATGAGTTATATAAATAAATGAAATTCCATGTTTTTTTTGCAATTCCTGCATAATTTCCAACATCTCTGCTCTAATTGACACATCAAGCATTGAGACAGGCTCATCGGCCAAAATTATTTTGGGCTTTATTGCTAATGCCCTTGCTAAAACTACTCTCTGTCTTTGTCCACCCGAAAGCATATGTGGATATTTCCCCATTATCTCTTCAGGAGGTTCCAGCTTTACCTCTTTTAGAGTCTCAAGGACCCGTTTTTTCCTCGATTCAGAATTTCCAAATTTGTGTATTTCAAGAGGCTCTGACACAATGTCTAAAATCTTCATCCTAGGGTTTATCGAATCATAAGGATCTTGATGAATCATTTGACAATTCATTCGAATATCTTCCAAACTTTTATTATCATTTTTTATTTCTTTTCCCTCAAAAAAAATTTTCCCAGAATCTGAATTAATTGATTTAAGAATTAACTTGGCAATGGTTGTTTTTCCAGATCCTGATTCACCTGCAAGAACAAAAACCTCTCCTTTTTTTAGTAAAAAGGACACATCGTCTGTTGCTTTAATTATAGAAGTGTTAAAATTAAAAATATTTTTTTTAATAAAATATTTTTTTAAATGTTCCACTCTTAAAATTTCACCCAATATGTATTCTAAGAACTAGAAGTATATCAAGAAATGGCATAGGTTCGTAAAAATTAAGGATAAAACTTTAATGTTAAAAAAAGTCCGATCAAACCATTGAGCAAAACAATTCAAAACGATGTATCTTATAAAAAATATATAATTGATAACAATCTTCAATATTTTAAACCCCACTCCACCAAAATTGAAAAATCCTTTGCAGATGAAATCCATTCTGGTTTGAACAGATCTTCTAAGTATATCAGCCCAAAATTTTTTTATGATAAAAAAGGCTCAAATTTATTTGAACAAATCTGTTCCCTCCCTGAATATTATCCAACACGTACTGAAATTAATATTTTAAAAAACCTGAAATTTGATTTACCAAATTACCTTAAAGGAGATTTTAGATTAGTTGAATTGGGAAGTGGTTCTTCCGTTAAAACGAGACTGATTTTAGATATTTTATCTGAAACTCAAAAGAAAATTGAATATTTTCCAATTGATATTTCTGAAATTTTAACTGAAAGTTCTGAAATGCTTCAAAAAGACTATTCTAATCTTTACATTACTGGAATTATTGATACTTATGAGGGTGGTCTTGAGTTTATTGAAAAATATGATAATAAAAAAAATCTAATCATTTTCTTAGGATCGAGCTATGGAAATTTTCTTCCTGAAGAAGGAAAAATATTTTTAAAAAGAATAAATTCTACAATGAAAAAAGAAGACCTTTTTTTAATAGGCCTAGATTTAGTTAAGGACACAAAAATTTTAGAAAGTGCATATGATGATTCACAGGGAATTACGTCAAAATTTAATCTGAATGTATTATCACGAATTAATGACGAATTAGATGCAGATTTTGTTTTGAAGAATTTTAAACATTTAGCAAAATATAATGAAGAACAACAAAGAGTGGAAATGTATCTGAAATCTCTTGTAAATCAATCGGTAATTATTTCAAAGTCAAATCTTTTACTAAAATTAAAACAAGGAGAACTAATACACACAGAACACTCTCATAAATATAAAATCTCTCAAATTAAAGAATTAATGGATAAAATTGGTTTTAAAATAATACAAAACTGGTTAGATACAAAAAAGCATTATGCCTTGATATTGGTATCAAAAAAATAATTTTACACACTCTCAGCACATCGAAATCCAGAAAACAACCATCTTTCATCTAATCGGAAAAAGTTACGATAACTTCCTCTGATAGACATTTTTGGAGTTCCAAATGATCCTCCGCGTAATACTTTTTGGTTAGTAAACCATTTGTCATTATATTCCTCAAAACCAGATTTAAAACCGGGGTAACCAACAAATTCTGAGGATGTCCATTCCCATACGTCACCAATCATCTGGTGACATCCATAGTGACTTACTCCCTCAGGGAATGAACCCACATTAGCACATGCCCATAAATGAGATTCTAACAAATTTGCTCTTTGTTCTGTAGGTTGGTCGTTCCCCCAGGGAAAGAATGTTTTTTGTTGTTTTTTCTCATCCCAACAAGCAGCTTTTTCCCACTCTCCCTCAGTTGGCAATCTTTTTCCGGCCCATTTGCAATAAGCATCAGCCTCATAGTAACTAACATGACAAACAGGCTCATTTGGGTCTATTTTACGTAGCCCCAAAAAGTCACGTACCTTCCAACCTCCATCTACTTTTTCCCAATACATTGGAGCAACCCAATTATTATTTTTCACTTTTTCCCAACCATCTGAAAGCCAGTACCTAAAAGTTTCATATCCTCCATCCTCAATAAATTCTCGATATTGCTTGTTAGTAATTGGGAGTGAATCAATTTTATAATCCTCAAGATAAATTCTGTGTTCAGGTAATTCTATATCGTAACAATAATTCGATCCATTATACCCAATATTGAACACTCCTCCCTGAATTGTTATGGAGTTGGATTCAATTTCCGTAGGTAGTGGCCGTGTTAACTTTTTTATCGGTCTATATTGATCTGCTAACAGATGTTGTAAATCATAAACCATTAATTCTTGGTGTTGATATTCATGATGGAACCCCATTGTGATTAATTTCTGACTCTCTTCGTCTAACTCTTTCAATTTTATGAAATCTTCAAATCTTTTAGTGATATTATTAAAATATTGAAAAATTTGGTCAACTGTAGGTCTTGAAATTACCCCTCTCGTACCTTTATCTCTTGGATTTCCAAATTGTTGATAATAAGAGTTAAGGTACTCTGAAAATTCTTTAGAATAAAACTCATAATCTTTATCCAATTTGCTCATAATGGCCTCATAAATCCAACTCACATGACCAATGTGCCATTTGGGAGGACTAGTGTAAAATGCAGTTTGGACCACAAAGTCATCTTTCTCTAATGTTTTTACTAATTCTAGAGTTTGATTCCGTGTTTCATGGAATTGGGTTAACAAAGATTTTTTTTGCTCTAGTTCTGAAACTGTAGCCATTATTTTTTAATTTTTTTCCTTTTATTATTAGATTTGCCCATAACATCAGTTCGTAATTGCCCACATGCTGCTGAAATCTCTGTTCCTTTTTCTACTCTTACTGTGCAATTTACACCGCTATTGTAAAGAATTCTTTCAAATTCCAATACATTTCTTCTTCTTGGCCGAGAAAAATCACTTGTTGTTGGATTTAGAGGAATGAGATTAACGTGCGATCCGTTGTCTTTCAAGAGACTTGCGAGATCCGTAGCGATTTCAGGAGAATCATTAATTCCTTCAATTAGAGCGTATTCGAATGTTACTCTTCTTCCAGTTTTCAAAAAAAATCTTTTTCCAGCATTAATCAAATCCTTTACAGAACTAGATCCGGCAGTTGGGACAAGCCAATTCCTTAGCTTATCGTTTGGTGCATGGAGCGATATAGCAAGCCCTATCTGCAAATTCTCCTCTGCGAGTTTGTCTATACCTGAAATTATTCCAATGGTTGATATCGTTATGTTTCTTTGACCTATTCCAAAACCACGCGGATGTGTTAATAATTTTACAGCTCTGATAGTTTCTGAATAGTTTGCTAAGGGTTCACCCATTCCCATAAACACGATATTTGTTATATGTTGTCCCTTTTCCAATAATATTTTTGCAAAATGAATAACTTGACCTACAATTTCTTCTGCCTTCATATTTCTCTCAAATCCCATTTGACCTGTAGCACAAAAGACACATCCCATTGCACAACCTACTTGGGTTGAAACACAAATTGTAGATCTAGGGTGTCCAAATAGTTTTTTTGATGGATATTGCATAAGAACAGATTCTATCGGTGTTTCGTCTCGAAGATTTAATAATAATTTTGTAGTTTCCCCATCTTTACTTTTAATTCTCTGAATTTCCTTAGTTGATCCAATTGTAAACCCTTCATCAGAAAGTGCATCTCTAAACTTTGCAGGAAGCTGTTTTATTTCTGAAATTTTTTCTGGAAATTTGTAATACAACGAGTACAGGATCTGATCCGCTCTGTAACGAGGTTGTCCCAGTTCTATAACTAGCGATTCCATTTCTTCTGGGAGAAGTCTGTAAAGATCTTTCATTTTACCTTCACCTTTTTTTAAAAAAGACTGTTCTATAATTGGAATTATTATTAATATCCTCTGGCAAAAAGAGGCATTTTTGTACTCTGCTCATTACAATAAACACATTTCCCCGTGTTATTTTCTTTACCAAATTCAATTACACGAATATCTGCTCCAGTCTCTTCTTTAATCGTGTCTTCACACTCTTGGTTTCCACACCAATAAGCTTTGAAAAAACCACCCTTTCCAATTTTTTCTTTAAAGTCAGAATAGTTGAAAATATCAAATGTGTTTTCTTGGGCTTGTTTACGTGCTGAGTCTAACATTTTTGATTGAATTTCATCTAAAATTAAATCAATTTTTCCAATATTCTCAAACATTAAATCAAATTTTTCTCTGTTGTGCCTTTTTGCCAAAACTACCTTTTGTTTCTGAATATCTTTAGGACCAATTTCTATTCTTAATGGAATCCCTTTCATTTCCCAATCATTAAATTTGTACCCGGGTGATATTTCGTTTCTATCATCGATATGTATTCGAATAAGTTTAGATTCTAATAGTTTTTTAATTTCCTCTGCTTTATCCAATACTTGTCGTTTGTCTTCCTCTGAATTGTAAATCGGAACAATAACTACTTGAATGGGAGCAACTTTCGGTGGCAAAACAAGTCCCTTATCATCTCCATGAACCATAATCATTGCACCAATTAACCTCCATGATACCCCCCACGATGTTTGCCAAGCAAAGTGTTCTACATTATCTTTATCCGCAAATTTTACTTCAAATGGCTTTGAAAAATTTTGGCCAAGGAAATGAGATGTCCCCATTTGCAAGGCTTTCCCATCAGGCATTATGGATTCCATTGTGGTTGTATAAACTGCCCCTACAAACTTTTCTTTTTCACTCTTCTCTCCAGTAATTACAGGAATTGCCAATTCTTCTTCAACTGTATTTTTGTAAATATCTAAAATTTTAATAACTTCTTTTTTGGCTTCTTCTTCCGTAGCGTGTACGGTGTGTCCTTCCTGCCATAAGAATTCTGAAGTCCTAAGAAAAGGTTTGGTAGCTTTTATTTCAGCTCTGAGGGCAGTATTCCAAAAATTAATTTTTAATGGTAAATCTCTCCAACTCTTTATCCATTTTGAATATAATGTGTATGCTAAGGTTTCAGAGGTTGGTCTGAGTGCAAGTCTATCCCCAACTTCATTTTCACCTGAGTGAGTTACCCAAAACACTTCTGGGTTAAAGCCAGCAAAATGTTTTTTTTCTTTTCCTAACAACGATTCGGGGATAAGTACTGGTAGAAATCCATTCCTTATTCCATTTTTTGCAAATTTTTTATCAAATGAATTTTTTAATGCTTCCCAAATTGAATACCCATCTGGTCTTAAAACAATGAGTCCCTTGACTGGGGCGTAATCAGCTAATTTGGCCTTTAGAACTACTTGAGTATACCATTCACTAAAGTCATTTTTTTTAGATACTGTTATTCCTATTTTCTCTTTACTCACTTCAAATTGTCAGAACGTACTTTAATTAATGAGCCTTTCGTGATGGATTTTTTTTAATTTTATTTTTTAAATTTTTACTTTAACGGATCGCCCTTACAAAAAACTTTACCCATAACCCTACTTTGAAAGTTGGGACACACAAAACATTGAATGAATTGTGTATTTTCTTTTAAAACTGGGCAGTCTACATATTCTTGTTTCATCCTTTTGAGCATTTTGGGACTAACTCCCTTTAGTTTTAATTTACCTTTTTCGTCCATCATTCCAGAATCTTGAAGTTCAGCCTTGAGTTCCTTTGAAATTTTTTGTTTGTCCTCTGAGGTTTGTATCTCTACTTCATATTTTCTTTCTAATTCATCGCTCATGGTATAACAAAATCTTACCTCGATTTATTATTAGCGCTTTTTTATTTAAAAGGTGTTTATTTTCCAAAAATACACTAATGAATAGCAAATGCTAAATTCTCTAACTTTGTATTTTTTTTATGGTAAG
>JAHELB010000032.1 GCA_024644385.1 Nitrosopumilaceae archaeon
GTAATGTAACCTGCAATTTCATCCATCGTATATGCAGTGTTTAAAAGATTCTCTCTGTTCATAATCAATCCTCCAACATCTGCTACCTCTCGAGTTATTTTTCGTCTAAGATTTTCTACTTCTTCTTCAATAGTTGAGATTTGCTCCAGCGTGTTTTTTATTCCGTTTTTGTCTTTTTTCATCATTAGCTCTGGCAATTGAGCAAGTTCCCTTGACGCGTTTAGGATTCTATTAATTTCGTCTTGTAAAACAGCGATTGCCTTTCTCTTAGCTTGAACTTCAAGTTCTCCGCTATACATTTCAAATTTTTACCATCCACTACGTAATTTAAATCCTCGATGGATTTTGTGATTTTTCCATGCGTATCTTACATGAGGCTTTTATCATGTGCCACTTTTTTCTGACCCTTGTACAAGGCAATTACTTCCTCATTGGTTGATGCATCTTCAGCGAATTTCTCTACTCTAATTTTTCCGGTAAACTTTGGAAAACGTAATGCCAGACCGGCATCTTTTCTTATCGCATCCTTTGCTGCCTTGTGGATTGGACTCAGAGTAATCTCTGATGCAACAATCTCAATTACAAGTTCTGGCTCAAACCAAACATCTGCCTCCATCTCGCTGTCAATTCTAGGATTTTTTTTAATTGTAACCTTGTCTGATAAAATTTGATAGAGCTGATCTAAATACTCATCAGTAAACCCCGTCCCCACCTTGCAAATGCTAGTAAACGTGTCAGTATCCTCATCATAAGATGCCAAAAGCAATGTTCCGTATCTTCCGGTTCTTCTCCCTTTCCCAAAGAATGCACCAATTACAACTAGATCTAAACTATCTCCCAATTCGTTTTGATATTCTCGCTTTAGCTTGAGCCAATAGTTTCCCCTCGATCCTGCTTGGTAGGGTTTGTCTAGCATCTTTAGCATGAGTCCTTCACTACCAGAGTTTATGCTGTTTTCAAGAAATTCTTGTATCTCGTTTTGATTCTTTACTATACCCATTGGAACATGCTTTGCAAACTCGTCTTCTTTTATTATCTTCTCTAAGAGTTTACGACGTTCTTTGTACTCTTGCTCTAAGCAGCTCTTGCCATTGTGATACAGAATATCAAAAAAATTTACTGTAATAGGATACTGTGATACTGCTTTTTCAATCTTGTATTTTCTTCTTCGATGCATTAGTTCTTGAAATGGTAAAAATTCTCCAGTGTTTTCATTTATTGCGACAGCTTCTGCTTCTAGTATTGCCTGATCTGCCAAAACAGCATTTGGGATTTTTTCAATAATGTCTGGATAATACTCTGAAATGTTTTCCAAACTTCTTGAAAACAGTACAACTTTTTCTTTCTCTACATGCACTTGTACTCTTTCTCCATCTAGCTTGTACTCTGCTGCAAACTCGATTCCCATCTTTTCAATTGCTTCTTCCTCACTTTTTACCCGGTCTGCCAGCATTGGGCGTATGGGATTAAACAAAATAATCTCAAATTCTTCTACTCCTTTAATCCCTTTACTTGCAATGGTCTCTGCAACCTTTCCCAAGTCACTTGAAACATTATATGCATGCTCTAGTGGCTTTCTGTTTTCTTTACTCCCAGTATATGCTATAGCCAATGCATCCATTACTGTGTTTTCAGCAACCCCAAGACGTAAAGTCCCAAGCAAAATCTTTAGAATGTAACTTGCTTCTAGTGGTGTAGCATCATTTAGAAGACTAGAAATGTATTTCATCTTCATGTCCTGGGAACGAGATCCTTCTAGCCTTGCAATTTTAAACAATGTCTCATAAACTCGCTCAACTGTAATGTTTTCGACGAGAAAGGTTGTTTGTGTTTTTTGTTCTAGAATTTTTGTTGCCGCCTGTCCCAAGTCACCACTTTTTCTGTATGCTTCCTCTATTCTTTTCGTAGTTATTCCCGAAGATTTTGAAATTGCTCTTATTGCAAGTTTTTCTGCAACACCAAGTTCTATTCCTTCAAAGTCTGGTCGGAGTTTTCCTTGTAATAGATATACAATTCTTGAGATAACATCTTGGGGAGTCTTTTCAAACAATTCAACTAAATACTGTGTCAACTCTAATCTTTTTGCAGTTTTTTCCATTTTGTTTAAAGATTCAGCTAAAATAGAGAACTTCACTCTAATTTTGTGCCATGATCCGGCATAAAAGTTTGAATCTTTACTATAACAGTCCTGGACCTGCTGAATGACTAGGTGGTGCACCCTCGTAGTAAATCAATACAAAAACCTGAGACTTTTCATTCTTATTTAGATGACTGGTTATTTTGATATCAATTACCTTGATGTCTTTGATAAAGTTGTTAACTGATTTTTCAACAACATGTTCAACTCCACTGAAGATCTTTACCGGCATGAGATTTGTTAATTTCTGAATTAAATATTTGTTTTCTACTCTAGATATATTTGAAGATGATTGGTTTTTCCTTATTGGATTGGTTTGATACTAGTGCAAAGTTGTATAGAGGGTACAACTCCTTGTATAGTTTCATAAAGCTCCAGGCAACATCATGGGTCTTAAACTCGGTACGAATCCCATCTATTTGACTTTCCTTTCCAAAGACATCAAAGATTATTACGTCGTATTTTCTTGGTCGATTGTGAGGCCTTGCTTTTAACAGCCATGCAAGTGCAAACAAAAAGACTGATGCCAATATTACTACTTCACCCGCATTTCTAAAAAAGGTCATCATAATGTTTGGAATGGTTTGACCAAATAACACGATCACAATATTTGAAAAACTAATTACCGCTAGTGCTGTAAATGTATATGTTTTCCAATCAAAAATCCCTAAAAGTTTTCGCATTAGATATTATTGGTTACTTTTCTTTTTGATTTAACCATTTCTCAAAAATCATTCATCTGATTGTCTGATTAATTTAATCTGGATCGTCGTAATTTTCTTTCTTTTTTCCGCTTTCCCCACTGTCTTTAAGGGGTTTCATTTTGCTTTCAAGTACACTCATTCTTGCTTTGTATCCTTCTGCATATTCTAATTCTGATGGAACTAGGGTTGCGGGATGAACAAAGCCTTGACTTCTCATGGCAAGTGCCTTTTTTGTTGCAATTTCTCTTACATAATCCCAATCCGGAGTGGAAAATCCATCAAATGGTCCTGTAAATCGACCATTGTGCATACTGAAAACTAGGGCCTGAACAATTGGAATACAAAAGTTAATTGTAGCAGGGGAATTTAGTTTTACAGGCATTAATGGCATATGATGACTCCCACGAGTATTTCCGGCAACATAGTGAGGATTGTTAAAGACACTTCCAACTTCTTCAGTTGCAGGAAAGTTTTTTTGGGTTCTAACAAGACAAATTGGATCATCCTTTCCTACATAGGTTCCAGCAATGTTGTGTAACCTGTCAGTTGATGATGCAACTATTGGCTCTCCTTCTTTAGTGGTAACAGTTGATACTACGTATCTACCTGGATACATTAGTGCAGCTTCAATTGATGGTTTGTCCTCCCATAATGACAACTCTGCAATTTTTGCCTCTTCCACATCCATAATGTTAATGTTCACTCCTCGTGCAAGAGATTGATTTACAATTAATCCAGTATTACTAAGTGCATCTACAAACATTCTATAAAATGGATAGTTGAAAGCACCAGGCTCTGTCTTGTCTGCAGCAAATACGGTAAAAGCCTCATTTGGCCTTTCTTCAAACTCCATCTCTGCTACTCCTGGCCCCATTCCCTTTACATTTCCTGAAAAGGAATCTTTTAGAAGATCTTGTCCTGCACCATACAACCCTTCTTCTTTTGCAACTTGGGTTCCTGCCATAAAGGCATCCCATGCCAATTTGTGAATCTCGTTATTGTCTACCCCGCGAGTATGTGACATTACAATATGGACATCATCGCCACAATACCCGATATAATGATCAATTAGCAAATCCCCTGAATTTTCCACGGTCTTTTTTACGGCCTCTAAAAGTCTGTCACTTGGTCTAGTATGACCTCCAACACCTCCAACATCGGCCTTGATTACAGATACTGTAATTTTCATAATTAATGTCAAAGGCACCTCGATTTATGTGTAGTTTCTAAACTTGCGGGATCAAAAAATAATTCAAAAAATAAAGATATTTTTTCAAAAATTCATAACAGTAATAAATCCCTTTGAAGACGAACTTGACATGGCAGATAAACCACACTTGAACCTAATTGTTACAGGTCATATTGATAATGGAAAATCAACAACTATGGGCCATTTCTTGATGGATTTAGGGGTTGTAGATGAAAGAACTATTGCAGCACATGCAGCCGAGTCCGAAAAGACCGGAAAAGGTGATACTTTCAAGTATGCATGGGTTATGGATAATATTAAAGATGAAAGAGAGAGAGGTATTACAATTGATCTTGCTTTTCAAAAATTTGAGTCATCAAAGTACTTTTTCACATTAATTGATGCCCCAGGGCACAGAGACTTTATCAAAAACATGATTACTGGTGCATCTGAGGCAGATGCAGCAATCTTGGTACTTTCTGCAAAGGAAGGCGAAACTGATACTGCTATAGCACCTGGTGGCCAAGCCAGAGAACACGCATTTTTGCTCAAAACTCTTGGTGTAAACCAACTAATTGTTGCAATTAACAAAATGGACGATAGCAACTTTTCTGAAGATGCATTCAAAAAAGCCAAAGAGAAAGGAGAAAAATTAGTCCAATCTGTAGGTTACAAACTAGACAAGGTACCATTCATCCCAGTTTCTGGATGGAAGGGTGATAATTTAGTTAAAAAATCAGAGAACATGCCTTGGTATAATGGCAAAACATTACTAGAAGCATTTGACGACTTTGAAATTACAGAAAAACCAGTAGGTAAACCACTCCGTGTTCCAATCCAGGATGTTTATACCATCACTGGTGTTGGAACTGTTCCTGTTGGTAGAGTTGAAACCGGAACAATGAAAGCTGGACAAAAAATTATTGTAATGCCTTCTGGTGCTCAAGGAGAAATCAAATCTATTGAAACACACCATACTGAAATGCCATCAGCAGAAGCCGGAGACAACATTGGTTTTAACCTAAGAGGCATTGAAAAGAAAGATATCAAAAGAGGAGATGTACTGGGAACTCCAGATGCTCCACCAAATGTTGCCAAGGAATTCAAAGCACAAATTATAGTTATTCACCATCCAACAGCAATTGCCCCAGGATACACGCCAGTAATGCACTGTCACACTGCACAAGTAGCTGCAACTGTCACAGAGTTTCTTCAAAAAATAAACCCTGCAACTGGTGCAGTTGATGAAGAGAGTCCAAAATTCCTAAAAGTTGGTGATTCTGCAATTGTCAAAATTAGACCGGTAAGACCAACTCCAATTGAAACTTTCCAAGAATTCCCAGAGATGGGACGTTTTGCACTTCGAGACATGGGTGCAACTATTGCAGCAGGAATAGTTAAGGAAATTACTGAAAAATATACTCCATAGGGTAAGTTGAATGACTCAAGCTGCCCGTGTTAAATTGACCTCCACCAGCCTTCCCAAATTAGATGGTGTATGTGGCGAAATAATGGGTATAGGAAAAAAGACGGGTGTTAAAGTTAAAGGCCCCACACCGCTTCCAGTGAAAAGATTACACATTGCCACAAGAAAGTCTCCTTGTGGAAGTGGAACTGAGACGTATGAGAAATGGGAGATGAGAATGCACAGAAGAATAATTAACATTAATGCTGATGATAAAGCAATCCGACAACTAATGAGGCTTAAAATCCCCGATGATGTCTATATTGAGCTATCTTTGACTTGATTTGCTATTACCTTAAATTATAGAATTCTTGATGATAAATATGGTTGATGAAAACGTTGATGATATCAAAGAGGCACCAGAGGAAACATTTGACGTCATTTATTCGTGTTTAAGGTGTGATACCCATGTCTCAAATACTGAACTATCACGATTACCTGAAATCAAATGTATTTGTGGATTTAGAGTATTTACCAAAGTGCGTCCTCCAGTAGTAAAGACTGTAAAGGCAATCTAGTTATCTATCTTTTTTGTAACTATGTTCTCGTTGTAAATGAGTTCTCATGTCCTCCATGTTTGAAAAATTTTTTCCACAAGTTTTACAATCATAGGGAGTGTCTTTGAAATGAACTACCTGTTGGTGTTGCATTAGTTGTTCTTGTTTTGAAAATTTACTAGAGCAAATCTCGCATTGAAATTTTTTAAAGAATCCCATATCTTATCCAAATTCTGCTTTTTTTACATCCCAACATTTTCTACATAGCTGGCCATCAATTTTCCATTTGGGTTTTGGATTGTAGCGAATTAGTCTCATCTTTGTTCCACATAGTGAGCAATAGTTTTTCTTTGTTGCATGACTATCTTCTTTTTTATCAAAACACTCCTTGCAGAGTAGACCATCCATATCCCATTGCCATCTAGGTTCCCACAAGTCTGAAATCTTCTTTGTGACTCTACACTGTACACAAGGTTGTCTTATGGTAGCTTCGTAGAACTCTTTTGTTTTATCCACATGACAATCCCCACAAAGAACTCCTTTGATATTCCATTCTCGTTTGGGTTTGTGTTTGTGAGTAATCTCTTTTTTGCAAATTGCACAGAAAGATGGTTTTTTACTAAATAATCCCATAATGCATCTTTATTTTTTTAATCAATTTAATCTATGGGAAATTAAGCAATTTAGATTATGGTGGAGTTGTTTGGATACTGCCACCTTGCTCGATTAGTATCCCACTTCCAGACACTACCGTAATTTTAAAAGTACCTGGATCAAAAAATAGTGTCATTCCATCTGGAATAGTTAAAACAGAATTATTTTGAACTGTAATGTTCATGTCTGCTGTAACATCCCCAGTTAAGGCACAGCTCTCAGTGATTTCCCAATTCTGTCCAGATTGGGGTGCACATTGCGACGCATTATTAGATACAAATACGGTAACTGAATTTCCGAAGGATTGTGTGGTCACAGTCACTGAATTAACAACATCAGTATACGTTTCACCCAACTCTAAAATGGCATCATCAAAGTCAGTCTCTGATTCTGTTCCTGCCGTTGCCACTAAAGAAAATTCTGCATTCTTATCATTAGGATCAAAAGTTAGGTAAGAATATTGATTTCCACCCGGAATTTTTTTGTATATTATTATCCCTTTTTTGTCTTGTGGAGTGTCACTAAACGCCCCGTCCTCTTGCCCCTCAATAATGTATGACGTGCCATCAGGAAGAGGTACTGTAATCATTTGAGGATTTACTCCTCCTTGTGGGTCATTGCTAAAATCAAGGGTAAATGTGCCAGATGTTCCATCTGCAACTTCAACTTTATTTCCAGAGTCCACCCATCCAACCTTATCTCTTTGAGCCATTATCAATGGAGATGGACCTTCATTGTCAGTATTTGTACTCATTATTGAATTAGGATCATGGTAGGGATCATCATGTGGTGGCATCCCTTCGTTTATCCAATTTCCAGGAGGTGGAGGTGTATGTTCAAATCCTATGTTGTGTCCAAGCTCATGAGCTGGTGTTCCAATACCTCTTTCACTGTCTTGACCACAACAGAAACCCCCTCCATTATCTGGAAGCCATGATATTGAAGTTACTATATTACATCCATCTAAGGTTGGCCATTGTGTGGCAGGAGTTCCAAGTGTACCAAAGGCAGCCCCTCCTCCCGGAACCACTGCTCCATTAAAAACTAAAAGCAAGTTAGTGACAGGAGTTGGATTACAAAAATCAACAACTCCTTCATGTGCAGCTATTGAATCCGTAACTTTCAAATTATCATTTGGTAAGTACGTTGCTTGGTTTTGTGGGAGTGTTTGCCAATCAGAAGCCGTACCATCCAAAATAAAATGTCCATATGATGAGACATTATAGTATTCTTTCAGAGATAATGTACCATCATAAAAAATATCCTGGTAATATGCTACATCATGAACTAGATCCGGGACTCCTCCAAGCTCTGAATCGAATCCTCCCACAGATGTATATTTTTTAATGCGGTTATTGCTTGCATCTGCCACATAGAGACTCCCAGATTCAATCCCCTCAGGAGAATCTAACTGTCCCACTCCTGAACCTGCTAATCCTATTTGACAACCGCTAGTACAGGTTTGCAATGCTGCGGTTCCATCCTGTACTCCCCAACCCCACATTGAAACAAAAACAAGAGAAGAGTCAAACTTTTGAATTCGATGATTCCCGGCGTCTGCCACATAAACAAATGTATCATCAGTTGCAATCCCATGGGGCTCTAGGAACTGCCCTTCAGCAGACCCGCTTCCTACAAGGTTTGTAACAAAATCTGCATTAGAATCAAACTTTTGAATTCGATCATTAGAGCTTTGTAGAACAAAAAAGTTGTCTGCTGAATCAAATACAATATCACGTGGGCCATTAAATGCCCCATTAGTTAATGATGGACCAGATGGTGTACATGTGGCAGCAGTACACAAAAACCCATCGCTGTGACCTCCAACACAATTAGCACCTGCGGTACATCCACCCAGCCAACCCTGGAACACTCCATTAGAGTCAAACTTTTGGATCCGATGATTTGAAGTATCAGCTACATAAACATTGTCAGAACTGTCTACGTCTATCCCAAAAGGAAAACTAAATTCTGCATCACCAGAACCTGTTGAACCAAACTTTAACAAAAAAACTCCATTAGAGTCAAATTTTTGGACTCGGTCACCATTATTTCCTACTACGTAGATATTTCCCAAACTATCGACGGTAATTCCTGTTGGAAAGGAAAATTCACCGTCACCTGTTCCAAATTTTCCAAATTTTAGCAAAAAATTTCCACTAGAGTCAAACTTTTGTACTCTGTGTCCTGTGTTGGATAATTCACCTCTCTCTATAACATAGATATTTCCAGAACCATCTACTGCTACATCATATGGATTGACAAATTGCCCAGGACTTCTACCAGGATCCTCTACTGGTGTTGTTGGAATATCTAAATACTTACTCAAAAGGGTAACTGACCTTAAAGGAGGCGGGGTGTGAGAAAATAAAATTCCTTCTGGGGGGCTAATAACTTCTATTGAGGTAATTTGTAAAAATTGTTCATTCGAATTTAATGATGTTTCAATTACTGTTTTGCTTACATCATTAATTGTAACTTTTACTCTCTCCTCTGCCCAATCAAGAATATTGGGAGGCAAAGAAGTAGGATTTAATTTGTAAAATGTACTTTGATCATCTGGTTTGAACCAAAAGGAGTAGGGTTGGGAATTATCTCCTGGACCGTGGGAAACCAAAATTTGTAACGAACCTATCATTTCCGTTTCTGCAAAAACATATGGATTTGCAAAAATAAACAACACGAATATACTCATCAAGAAAAAAATCTTCATATTTCTTTAATCTTCTAGGAATTTTATTAATTTACCCATCCTCTATTATATAGAATATCTTTTGATCCTTGTTTTAGGCATACAGGAGAACCAGTTGATGATTTTAATGCAAATTCTAAAAAGCTTTTACACTGGATATCCTCTATAGCAATTCCAGCTTTAAATAATTTTAAAGGTGGCAAAATAAAATGAGAATCGGGATTAAGTGATTCTGATGAAGAAGAAAAAGGCGATATGTACCAATTTCCATCTATTTGCTCATTGAGCATCAGTAGAGCTATTTGCCCCTTGGACATTATCATTTGATTGTCCTTGTGGATTGTTGAATTTAATACTCCAAATCCAACTACTGTAAATTGATTCTTTTCAGTGTTACCTTTTACGTGTTGCAATATTTTTATTTCATATTCTGTTCTGGGGGTAGTATTAGATTCATCCTTAATCTCGGTTAAGGATAACACCTGACCATACAAAATAAGATCACTATCTAAGTACAAATCAAGAGGTGTTTTTGAATCTAAAATCCCATTACTATATGAAATAGATATCGTTGAAATTCCTATTAGAAAAATAAATACCGATATTTTTTTTAAATTCAATTTCCATCAATACAAACCCCCTATTATCTTTAAAAGATACCTACAATTCCTATGTGGGATTCTAGTTTTATCTTAGAATTAAAAACATCTTTATTTTGATAATATTTTCTCTAGAGCCTGACTTGCGTTTAGCATTCCGCTTTTTTTGGCAAATTCTTCGATCATTTTGTATTGTTCTTTTGTAAAACAAACTGGCATTGAACGTTTTTCCATGATATTTTTGGGATTCTTTATTTAATAAAATTTGCGTTTGGAAACATATTTGATACATAAAATCTTACATAACTAATGCCAAAAAGAATTCAGATTTTAATTATTGGACACAACACAAATGGTTGCACTGAAGAACATTCCAAAATAGCATATCAGACAGGTTCTGAGGTTGCAAAGGCCGGACATGTTCTAGTTACCGGCGGATTAGGTGGTGTAATGGAGGCTGCAAGTCATGGTGCCCGTGATTCAAATGGGTTGACAGTTGGAATAATTCCACAAGCCGATGCTTCCATGGCTAACAAGTATTGTGATATTGTAATTCCCACCGGAATGGGATTGACCAGAGATTTTCTAACTGCTTTGTCAGCTGATGGAATAATAATAATTGGTGGTGGCTCTGGAACCTTGTCTGAAATTTGTGCTGCCTACATGCACAAAAAACCAATGGTCTCCATTAGAAAAATGGGCGGAGTAAATGAACAGTTTATTGATAATTATCTGGATCATAGGAAAAACATCAAAATCATTGGAGTTGATAATCCAACTCAAGCTGTAGAAAAAATTTTAGAACTAATCACTTCATAGATACAAGTAACGGATCAGGTTTGTAGAATTCACCATTTTTTTCTGCTAAATTATTTAGTTCTGTTACAATATTTGAAATTCCAATCTCCTTTGCTGTTTCGAAGAGTGGTTTTTTGAGCCCTAGTCCCAATTGTGCAGCTTTTTCAATTTCTTCAATGTCACTTGCACCATTTGTAACAAGCCATGCAGCATTGTTTAAAATATTTGCGACTAGTTGTATTGGATTAAATTTTTCCGCCAACTCTTCAGATAAGGCAACTCGTTCGTACTTGTCATCAGAATATTTGTAAAATCCCTCTCCTGATTTTTGACCTAGTTTTTTCTCATTGAACATTTTTTCTATAGTTGGATGTGGAAAAATTACTTTTTTGTCTCGTAGATGCATCTCTATTGTTGCCTTGTGAATTACATCCATTCCAGTAAAGTCCGCCAACTCAAAAATCCCCATAGGGAATCCTAACTTAAATTTCACGGCAGAATCAATCTCTTCAAGTGTTGCACCAGTTCGATCTTGTGCATAACACGCTTCATGAACCATAGGGATGAATAGTCTATTAATAATAAATCCTGGAACATCTTTACGACATAAAACTGCAGTTTTGTTTACAGACTTTACAAATTCTTTTGTCAAATCAGTAATCGCTTGAGATGTTTTTTCTCCTGGAATAATTTCTACTAGTTTCATTAGTTGAGGGGGATTGAAAAAGTGAATTCCAATAAATTTGTCTGGACGAGATGTAGTGTTTGCAATTTCAGTTATTGGTAATGTACTTGTATTTGATGCAAAGATAACATCTTTGCCAGCAACAGCATCTAATTCTGCATATACTTTTTTCTTTAACTCCATAATTTCTGGAACTACTTCAATGACCAATTCTGCATCTTTAACAGCTTCTTGTAAATCTACCACTGGTTTTATCCTAGAGTAAATTGAATCAGCTTCTTGTTGTGTTATTTTCTCCTTGCTTGCAAGTTTATCTAAACTCCATTTTATCTTCTCCATTGCCTTGTCCAAAAATTTCTGCTCGATATCTCTAAGAACAATGTTGTATCCTGCAGTGGCAGCTACTTGTGCAATCCCGTGACCCATGATACCTGATCCCAACACTGTAATGTTTTTGACAGACATTAGACTTTCAAATCTACCATCCCTTATATTATATTTGAAGGCAGAAAAATTATTGTATCATTAAACTTGATTTTGTCTGTCGTAGAAATAATACCCAAAATTCAAAAGCAGCAAAATCTTCTTAAATACAGATGACAAAAAATTGGAATAATTCTTTAATGTTTTTGGCAGTCATCTGTTCAGTAATTTTTCTAGTATTTGGCAACTATGAATCAGCATTTGCGGAAAATATGGATGCTCCAGGGCTTGAAAAACAACAAAAAATGGGACAACACCACATACCATTTCGAGGAATTTGTGCACCAGGGTTTACTAATCTGGGAGATATATGTGTCCTCAATGACCGTTGTGGACCAGGAGCATATGCAGGAAAGATTTGTATCATGGATGGAAAGGTTCTGCCATATCTGAGACCAATTCATCAGGGACATGCGGGACTTTCTGTTGATAATATTATTTGTGCTGAAGACAAAGAGCTTGTTTTCAAGTCCAATGATGCAACACCTGCTTGTGTAAATTCAAATTCAGTTGATAAAATAAAACAACGGGGATGGCAAACAACCAAACCTCCTATTGCATGTACATTAGAATATGCACCAGTTTGTGGGATGGATGGTAAAACATATGGGAACATATGTGCACTACAATCAGAACACATGATATTAAATTATCAAGGAGAATGTTCTGATGTAGATTTGGTCTCTAGTTTTGAAGATTGTGTCGATGCTGGAAATCCTGTAATGGAGTCATATCCAAGACAATGCAGAACACAAGATGGAACACATTTTATTGAAATTATTGATGATATTTTCCCGCGCGAAACTTTATTTTCTACTTTGTATGTTGATTCTAAACTAGTTGACTGTGTTGGTGTAGGAAAACAACAATGCATGTTGGTAAGAGAAGATCCTAATTCTAATTGGGAAAATTTTTACGATAAAATTATTGGTTTTAAATTTCAACCTGGCTACACTTACAAATTAAAAATTCAAGTAACTGAAATTAAAAATTCACCAGCTGATACATCATCACTAAAATATTCTCTAGTAGAAATTTTAGAGAAAAACATTGTGAATGATTCAATGCAAGTTAATGTCGGCGTTTTTGCCGAGGCTCTCAAATATACTGAACATGCCCCAATAATTGATCAAGACAAGGGATATTTTGTAGATGAGATTGCAAATGGTGTTTTCTGGGTAATTGGAAGTGGATATCAGGTAATGTTTCTCACTACAGGGGAGGGTGTAATTGTAGTAGATGCTCCTCAACCCATAGGAGGAAAATATCTTGAGGCAATCTCTGAGATAACTGATGAGCCTATAACTCACATGATTTACTCTCACTCGCACCCAGATCATACCGGGTCTGCAGGGGAAATATTCTCAGAATATATTGTCTACATTGCACACCAAGATACTGCAGATATACTCATTTCAGAAAATGATCCAAATAGACCCATTCCTACCATAACTTTTGAGGACAAGTATGTTCTATCTGTGGGAGACCAAGTACTGGAACTTCATTACATTGGCCCATTTCATTCTGAGGGGGACATTGTAATTTATTCTCCAGAACACAAGGTAGCAATGGCAGTTGATCTTTTCCATCCAGGAGCTGCCCCATACAGGGCTTTTGGAGTTACAATAGACCTTGATGAGCACATTAAAGCTCACGATACATTGGTTGAAGATTTTGATTTTGAGGTACTGATTTCTGGTCATGAGCAAATATTGGGTTCAAAGGAACATATCAAGACAGACAAAGAATTTGTTTTGTCTGTATTGAACAATACAAAAAAAGCAATTGAAATAGTTTCTGAAGATGAAATAATTTCAACTTGTGTGGATATGACTATTGAGCAATGGCAAGGGAAACTAGATAATCTTGATCAATATATGCGAGAACACTGTATTGCCGCCAAAGAACATCTTTTGATAGAAAATGGGATGTGATATGAGTTGGAATGTTTACTCCAAATGTCTGTCACTACCAGCTAACACTATCTCAGATGTATCCCAGATGAGTCATATCACTCAAAATGTTGGTTCTGCTCAATACAAT
>JAHELB010000009.1 GCA_024644385.1 Nitrosopumilaceae archaeon
GTTAAATTTATGTTAGAAATCGCGATTGGAGCAATTATTGTAGCCCTAATCTTTGATTTTGTAAATGGATTTAATGATTCTGCGAATTCTGTGGCGACCGTAATTGGTACACGTGTGTTAAGGCCTCTTCAAGCCGTTTCATTATCGGCAATTGCAAATTTTGTTGGACCTTTTATTTTTGGTGTTGCTGTTGCAACCACAATTGCTAAGGGAATTGTAGATCCTGATGACATTACTGTTTACATGATTGTTGGTGGTTTGGCTGGAGCAATAGGGTGGAGTTCTCTGTGTACTTATTTCGGTTTACCGATTTCTAACAGTCACTCATTAATTGGAGGTATTATGGGAGCAGGAATTGCAGGTTTGGGTTTTGAAAAACTGGTTTATGGAGGTTTGACCAAAGTATTGGCTGGAATCGTAATAGCTCCAGTAGGCGGAATAATTTTTGGCCTCTTATTAACTGGTGTAATTATTACAGTGTTTGCAAACCACAAACCCGCAATAGTAAACAAAACCTTTGGTAGGTTACAAATAATTTCCTCAGCTTGGTTTGCTTTAACCCATGGAGCAAATGATGGTCAAAAAACCATGGGAATTATTGTGTTAATCCTGTTTTCTGCCGGTTTGATACCTGAACTTGATATGCCTCTTTGGGTAATTTTTGCTGCAGCTTCTGCAATGGGGTTGGGTACCTTTTTCGGTGGATATAAAGTCATTAAAACATTAGGAGTTAAAGTAACCAAACTCAAACCCTACCAGGGATTTGCAGCAGAAACTGGAGGTGGTTTGATGTTGGCAATTTTTGCTGTATTTGGAATCCCAGCTAGTACGACTCATGCAATTACTGGCACAATAATGGGAGCAGGGGCAGCAAGGCGAAAACGAGCCGTAAGATGGAAGGTTGGGAAACAAATTGTTTTTGCTTGGGTTATAACCATTCCAGGTAGTGCATTAATGGGAATAGGGTTTACCTATCTTATCCAGTTGTTTGTATAGTGATTTGACAATTTAGTTTTTATTGACCCAAAATTTTTTTTGAATCATTCAAATGGAAATTCTTGAGCTAATTCAATCGAATCTACTAACCCCAATTGTATTATTTTTTATTTTTGGAATAATCGCTGCAAGAATAAAATCTGATTTGAAGATTCCTGATGCTATCTCTGAATTTTTGCCAATTTACTTGCTTGCAGCAATTGGCTTGCATGGTGGAATTGAAATGAGAAATACAGGTTTTGAGACAATGCTTGTACCTATGCTTGTAGCCATTGGGTTGTCATTGGTATTTACCTTAAACCATTACCAAATACTTCGTAGAATTGGTAAATTCAATCTTTTTGATTCTTATGCACTTGCATCCACTTATGGGGCAGTAGGCGCAGTTACATTTTCAGTTGGTTTGTCTTTTCTAAAAAACCAAGGTGTCACATCTGAAGGATATATTGCAGCAATACTTGCAGTTTTAGAACCAGTAGCTTTTATCTTGGCAATATTTTTGACGAACATGGCAGTATCAAAACAGATCAGGGAAAAAAAAGAATCTGTTGGAGAAACACAAGTTGCCTCTGAAATAGAATTAGGAATCTCAGAAACTAAAACAAATCTAAAGCAAGTTCTTCATGAATCAGTTACCGGTAAAGCAATCGTGATTTTACTTGGAAGCATTATCATTGGATATTTGATTGGCGAGGAAGGGTTTAGCTCCATCAGTATTGTTTTTGATGAATTATTCACAGGTGCTATTGTGATATTTTTAATAGAAATGGGAATAATAGCAGGTCAACGATTAGATGATATTAAAAAAGTAGGTATGTTTCTTGTGGGTTTTTCAATTTTAATTCCCACCTTTAATGGGATTATTGGAGTCCTCGTGGCAACCTTATTGGGTTTGAGTCTTGGAGGTGCAGTAATGTTTGGATTGCTTTTAGCAAGTGCATCTTTTATTGCAGCACCAGCAGTTTTACGACATGCCATTCCGCAGGCAAAACCAAGTCTTTACATTACCTCTGCCTTAGGCATTACTTTTCCTTACAATATCATTGTGTTGCTTCCAATAATGTTTATGATTTCAACAGTTTTACATAATGAGGGATCGATAGACTTATTCTATTATATTTCACGAGGTTTGTTATGAAACTTTACAATGTAAAACTGTTGACAGTAACCTGTGAGATTCTGGCTCAAAAAAATGTAATTAAAATTTTGTCCAAACACAAAATTACAGGATATACCACCTATGAAGTTGATGGAAACGGAGCTCGTGGTTTGCGAGGACAAGGCCTAAAAAATGAAAAAAATGTTAAAGTTGAGGTTATAATGCAAGAAAATACGCTGCAAGATGTCGTTGAAGAGATTGCTAGAACTTTATTTACAAACTTTGCAATAGTATTGTATGTAAGTGATGTCGGGGTTCTCCGAACAGAAAAATTTGTTTAACAGCAAGTGTTATCTTTACATAACACTGGAATCTTTTTGCTTACTTTGCTAATATTTGAAATTAATTCAGATAGTTGGTTATTTGAAATACTGTACATTGCTTTTTTACCCTCATCTCTTGATTTCACAATTCCACAATTTTTCAAAGTTTTAAGATGATGCGATATTAGGGGTTGATCCTTTTTTATTCTATCTACAAAGTCATTTACACACAATTCTTTATTTTTTTGAAGTAAATCTAAAATCTCAAATCTAATGTCATTGCAAATACACTTGAGAAGATTAACTCCATTCATATCAATTTAAATTTATATAAACTAATATTTATGTTATAGCATGCCAAAATCGCGAAAAATTCTATTGATGTGCGTGGAAAATGCCGGAAGGAGTCAGATGGCAGAGGGATTTTTTCGCCAGTATTCCCAAAAAATTGATGTAACAAGTGCAGGGACACAACCCAAATCCCAATTAATCCCCGAAGTAATTTTGGCGATGAAGGAGGTTGGTATTGACATTACAAATCAAAAACCAAAACTAATCTCAAATGAGATGATTGAACAATCAGATAAAACTGTAAACATGGGTTGTTTGAATAAGGAAACTTTACCCTCTTTGTTTGTTGCAGATGTTATTGACTGGAACATTGCAGATCCAAAAGGAAAGACAATCGATGAAATAAGAATAATTCGAGATCAAATAAAATCTGAAGTATTGACATTAATAAAAAAACTTGAAGATGATTTATGACTTATTCCAATTTGCAAATTTTTGTTGTGGAGCTAGTTGGGACATTTATTCTTGTAGTCTTTGCTACCGGATCTATAGTTTATGATGTAAAAATTGGTGGTGTTTATGGTATTTGGTTTGCAGCTGTTGCTCCATTTGTAGCATTAATGATAGGTGTGTATTCTTTTGGAAAAATTTCACTTGCACATTTTAATCCAGCTGTAACGATAGGATATTATATCACAGGACATATTTCTAAAATTCAAATAGCTTGGTATTTTGCAGCTGAAATTATTGGTGCAATCTTGGGATCTTTGTTTGTGATGAATTTTATTGGTCAGGAAGCTAATCTCGGAGCAAATACTCCAAACCTTGATTATTCAATTTTTTTAATATTCCCAGTTGAAGTTTTAGCGTCAGGTCTATTAATGGCTGTAATTTTTACAGTGGTTTTTACTAAAGGATTAAAGGGTTTTAGTGGAATTGCGATAGGTGGGATTGTAGGGTTGGATATTTTCTTTTTAGCAATAATATCTGGAGCATCTATGAATCCGGCAAGAGCTTTGGCACCGGCTTTGTTATCTGGAGTGATGGATGATTTGTGGTTGTATTGGACCGCACCTTATATCGGAACAAGTATTGTGGCTTTTTTGTTTAAAGGAAAGTTCGAAACCCAGCGAAAACAGGAAAATCTCTAAAATTACGAATAATAATAGCCTAAATCCTCTTTAAATCGTGCCTAGATCTAGGGAATTATTTACGGATGCAAAAAAAGTAATTCCATCTGGAGTAAACAGCCCAGTTCGATTTTTTACTCCATACCCATTCTTTACAAAAAAATCAGATGGGGCTTACATTTGGGACGAAGAGGGAAATCGTTACATTGACTATTGCAATGGTTATGGGGCACTGCTCTTAGGCCATAGAAGAAAAGAAATTCTCAAAGCTGTATCTGAGCAATTAAAACAAGGAACATTATTTTGTACTCCGACTAGGGCCGAAATCGAACTATCTAAATTAATTTGTGCAAACTTTACTTCGATTGATAAAGTTCGACTCGTAAACACTGGTGGGGAGGCAACAATGACTGCTATACGATTAGCTAGAGGATTTACCAAAAAGAAAAAAATAATAAAATTTGAAGGGTGTTACCATGGCTCTCATGATTCTGTTTTGGTAAAAGCTGGTTCGGGATCTGCACATAATGGAATATCAGTTTCAGATGGAGGATTAGAGGAAGTCTCTAAAAATACTTTGGTTGTTCAATATAATAACTCAGA
This sequence comes from Nitrosopumilaceae archaeon, assembly GCA_024644385.1. GTDB lineage: Archaea > Thermoproteota > Nitrososphaeria > Nitrososphaerales > Nitrosopumilaceae > Nitrosomaritimum. The sequence continues at coordinate 4,443 of JAHELB010000009.1, forward strand.
AGATCTGGAAGACACTATTCGGAAAAACAAAGATGTGGCAGGAGTTATTGTAGAACCAATATTGGCAAATATGGGATTAATTTTACCAGAAAAAAACTTTTTACAAGATTTAAGAAAAATTACCAAACAACATGACATACCACTAATCTTTGATGAAGTTGTAACTGGTTTTAGAGTTTCTCCGGGAGGCGCACAACAACACTTTGGAATTAAACCTGATATTACAACTCTGGGCAAAGCACTGGGAAACGGATTTACAATTGCAGCAGTTGGGGGTAAAAAAGAAATTATGGATATGCTGTCCCCAGGGGGTAAAGTTTATCAGGCTTCAACTTTTGCGGGAAATCCAATTTCCGTAGCTGCTGCGATATGTTCAATCAAAGAATTAAACAAAATTAAAGACAAAATCTATTCCAAACTTGAGAGGTACAATGTTAGATTTACTCGTGCATTAGATGATATTGCAAATGATCTTAATATTCCCCATCAAATCAATTTTACCTCTTCAATGTTTCAGATATTTTTTACAAATAAACCTGTAACCGATTATTCTTCCTCTAAAAATGCAGATTCAAAAAAGTTTCAAAAAATGTTTAGAGTATTATTGAAAAATGGAATTTTTATTGCCCCTTCTCAGTTCGAGGTGGTTTTTCTCTCTGATGCCCATACTCAAAGGGATCTAAATAAAACTCTTGATAGTTATTCATTGGCATTAAAATCGGTGAAAAATTGAAGTACATAGTTGGTGCTAGGGGTAGTCAATTATCCCTTGCACAAACAAACTGGGTAATATCTAAATTAAAAAATTTAAACACTGATTTTGAATTCGAAATCAAAACAATAAAGACAAAGGGTGATAATGATGCTAGACCTTTATTTACAATTGATCAAAAAGGAATTTTTGAAAAAGAGATTGATAGGGCCGTAGCTGAACATAAAATTGACTTTGCAGTTCATAGTCTTAAAGATGTTCCCACTCAGTTGGGTGAAAATCTAGTGCTAGCAAGCATCCCCAAGAGAGAAGTGGTTAATGATATTTTTATTTCCGTCAATAACACGACTTTGGATTCAATAAAACCTGGTGCCATAATTGGAACAAGTTCCTTAAGACGAGCAGTACAAGTGATGAGAAAACGGTCTGATGTTATTGTAAAACCAATACGAGGAAATATTGAAACACGAATTGGAAAAATATCAAAAGGTGCTTATGATGGAATTGTTCTTGCCCAAGCCGGAATTTCAAGATTAGGATTAGATGTAAAGTATCATACTTTGGCTATTGATGATTTTTCTCCCTCTCCGGGTCAAGGTGCACTCGCAATTGTAGCTAGGGCTGATGATTTTGAAATTATTTCAATGCTTAAAAAAATTGAAGATTCTACTTCAAGATTGGAAATTGAAGCTGAGCGTGCCCTGTCGGATTATGTGGATTCGGGTTGCCGATTTCCAATTGGTGCATATGCTCAGTCAAATGAAAACGAAATGAATCTAACAGTTTCTGCCTTTTCAGTGGATGGAAAAAAATCAATAATTGTAAAAAAATCAGGACCAAAAAATGATCCACTATCTTTGGGACGTGAGGTGGGGATTGAACTTGGTAACAAAGGAGTAAACGATCTTGCATTAAATTGGAGAGAAAAAGTTGAGGAATGGAATAAAAAATGACTGGGAAGGTCTATCTTGTTGGTGCAGGGCCAGGCGATAGTAAGTTAATTACATTAAAAGGCGTTGAATTATTACAAAAAGCTGATGTCGTTCTTTATGACAGATTGGTAAGCAAAAAAATAATTTCTTTGATTCCAAAATCAACAGAAAAAATCTATGTTGGAAGGGCTGTTGGAGATGATACTACTCATCAAAATACAACAAATGACTTGATGGTTTTTCATGCAAAATCTAAAAAAAATATTGTAAGACTAAAAGGAGGTGACCCAATTATATTTGGGCGGGGTGGAGAAGAGGCAGAATTTCTAAAACAACACAACATAAAATATGAAATTGTACCCGGAATTACTTCTGGAATTGGGTCGGCTACCTATGCGGGAATTCCATTGACTCACAGACAGTATGCTTCTTCAGTAGTTTTTGTTACGGGACATGAGGATCCAGAAAAGAAAATTGAAGCAGTAAAATGGAAACGACTAGCAAAATCTGTAGACACTATTGTGATCATGATGGGCCTATCTAGAATTGATTTTATTTGTAAGCAGTTAGTTGCTGGAGGCATTGATAAAAATACACCTGTTGCGGTAATTCAAAATGGTACCACACCTCAACAAAAAATGATTAAAGGAAATGTATCTAATATCGCAAAACTTGTAAAGTCAAAAAAAATCAAACCTCCTACTAATATTATAATAGGAAAGGTAGTGAACTTGTCAGATACAATTGGATGGAGAAAAAATGCTTGAAGGAAAAATAATTGCAATTACAAGATCTAAAGATGATTCTTCTGAGTTTATCGATTTGGTTAAAAAACACAATGCAATCCCACTTCCACTGCCTACCATAGAATTGGTAAGCAAGGGTGAAAAAATAGTAGATGAATTCTTGGATTCAGTCAAACAATATAATCCGGATTATTCTGTGTTTATGAGTTCAAAGGCCGTAAAACTCCTATTTGATACCTCACGGAAAGTTTCAAAATTTGAAAAATTACAACTTGCAGTAGCAAATACCATTGTAATGGCAGTAGGTCCTAAAACCAAGATTGCCCTTGAAGATGAGGGAATAAAGGTAGCCCATATGCCAAACACTTTTTCTTCAGTCGGTGTGGGAGAGTTGTTTACAAAATTACATGCAGTTGGCAAAAAAGTGATTGTACCTAGAAGTGGTGCCTCTACCCCATTTTTAAAAGAACTCTTGAATAAAATTGGAATTGATGTAAAGGAAATTCATTTGTACGATGTGTGTGCATTTAGAGACACAACTCAATGGAATGAGTTTAGGAAACTATTTTCTCAAAATAAAATTGATGGAATCGTATATACCAGCGCATCATCCGTTAGAGCATTTTTTGAGATCATGTCTAAAGACCATGATGAAAATTCTTTATTAGAAAGACTTCAAAATTCTTCAATCGTTGCTATAGGACCATTTACTGCAGACGAGTTAAAAAAATTCAAAGTAAAAAATACTGTATCTGAGGTTCATACAGTTCTTGGATCCTTTGAAACAATTAAACAAACTCTACTATAATCTCAGCAAATTCTTTTATCTCTCACAATTTCTATCAAAAACAATGTATACTTTAAAAAAATTAATACCTGATTCTTTTTTGATATTGTTTATAGTATCTTTGGGGATGATGACTGGTCCAATCTTTGCAGATGATAATGCTACAAATGTTTCCATTGGGATCGAATCCTCGCCTCTAGGATGTCAGGACATAAACGAATGTTATATTCCATATAGAGTTTCAATCGATGGGACAGAACCCACAGGATTGGAACCTAAAGGGAGTAATTCAGAAGATTCAGAATATGCTCCAGGAACCCTTGTTGTGACTTCTCCTCCAGAAGATGAAACCACGGTAACTGGAATTTCAACCGATGGTAAAGTACGCGCAGAAATCACTGCTAGTAATCCCAAAACAGGTGAGAAAGTGTTTCTTGAAATAAAATTTAGAGATTCAAACAGTGGGGCAATTAAAAAACACGCAAACTATGATCTTTTCGTTTCTCAAAACGGCAAAGAAATTTTATCATCTCTTAATGCACATAAATATGAAGGAATTGGAGTGCATGAAACTTTACCGTTAAATTCAACCGATTCAGTGGACATCAAAATTACATTACACGGGTTTGGTTTTCCAGGTGACCAAAGTAATTGGGAAGGCCCTAGAGGAGAAATTTTGATGTTTAAAGTAGTTCCAGAGTTTGGAACACTGGTCTTTATTGTTATGTTTGTGGCAATATCATCAGTTGTTTTAATGTCCTCAAAATATGGGAGATTAATGCCAAAACCTTAACTCCTTATTTTTTTATTTTCGTAACCTTTTCTCTAAAGGCTCATATTTTGATTCTTTATAGAACATATGATAATGAAAATGTTTTGCCCTAAATGCAAAATGAATAGAGACTTTTATGAAATTGATGATGGTCCTGATGTTGATGATGATAAATTAACCTACCTCTCTTATAATTGCCAATTCTGTAATTTACATTTGGATGGGAATAACAAAAACTGGTACAATGGAGAAGATGTGGCTTGTTATCTCCATGTAGATCTTGTAGAGCCTTTCATGACTTCAAAAGAATATGCTGCAGCGAAAGGTGGCTTCCAGGAAAGTTAGGATAACGTACTGTAAAAAGTAAAATGGTAGAAAGAGTCATGCCTAATCCTCATTTTGTATATTTCACATTATTAAACAGCGCTTTTTAACTCAAAAATTTAAAATAACTTAATTCTAAGGTTTAGCTTAACCTATTTAGCTTCACCTATTTTTCCTCATGTATTTATAATATAACGGGGTTATTTTCTGCATGGCTACTGAAAATCTTGACATGGATTATTCAAAATATGATTTTAAAGATTCAACTGACATGTATGTCCATCTCAGCAAAAAGGGGCTATCAAAAGAAACTGTAATAGCAATAAGCAAAATGAAAGATGAGCCACAATGGATGCTTGATTTTAGGTTAAGATCGTATGAAATTTTTATGAAAAAACCAATGCCAACATGGGGTGGCGATCTTAGTTTAATTGATTTTCAAAATATCTTTTATTATGCAAAGGCAACAGAAAAAACTGAAAAGAACTGGGATGATGTTCCAGCAGATGTAAAAGCTACTTTTGATAAGCTAGGTATTCCAGAAGCTGAAAAGAAATTCCTTGCAGGTGTTGGTGCACAATATGAATCCGAAGTTGTTTATCATAGTTTAAGAGAAGATTTAGCAAAACAAGGTGTCATGTTTTTGGATACTGATGCTGCTCTAAAAGAGCAACCAGAAATTTTTAAAAAATATTTCGGTAAAATCATTCCACCAGAAGATAACAAATTTGCTGCACTAAACAGCGCAGTATGGAGTGGTGGCTCTTTCATTTACATTCCACCTGGCGTCAAAGTAGACATGCCTCTTCAAGCATACTTTAGAATAAATGCAGAAAATATTGGACAGTTTGAAAGAACCTTGATTATTGCTGATGAAGGATCTGAAGTTCATTACATCGAGGGTTGTACCGCTCCGGTATATTCCTCAGAATCATTACACTCTGCAGTAGTTGAATTGGTTGCACACAAAGATGCTAAATTAAGATACACTACCATTCAAAATTGGAGCAGTGATGTTTACAATCTAGTTACAAAACGTGCTTATGCCTATGAGGGTGCAACTGTAGAATGGATTGATGGAAATATTGGCAGTAAACTTACAATGAAATATCCTGGAATCTATTTGATGGGAGAGCGTGCATATGGTGAGACACTATCCATTGCATTTGCAGGAAAAGGACAACACCAAGATACTGGTGCAAAAATGGTTCACTTGGCACCAAATACCACCTCAAAGATTACCTCAAAATCTGTAAGCAGATTAGATGGAAGATCCACGTATCGAGGATTACTAAATGTTGCAAAGGGTGCAACCAACGTAAAGGCAACCGTAAGATGCGATGCCTTGCTACTAGATGATACCTCAAAGACTGACACTTATCCATACATGGAAATCAATCAAGAGGATGCTACTATTACCCATGAGGCAACTGTAGGGAAAATTGGTGATGAACAAATCTTTTACCTTATGAGTAGAGGATTTTCTGAAGAAGAAGCTCTATCATTAATTGTAAACGGATTCATGGAACCCTTTACAAAAGAATTACCAATGGAATATGCAGTAGAATTAAACCGACTCATCAAGATAGAGATGGATGATTCAGTCGGATAGTCTAAAATGATTAGCCATGTCCCAAACGCTTTCTACTATTAGTCATGGACATATTGATGAAATATCAATATCCAAAAATGAACCAGATTGGTTAAAAGAATATAGACGAAATTCTCTATCTGTTTATGAAAGTCTTCCAATAGAAACATCCCCACTTTATAACAAATACACCGATGCCAAAAAAATGGATCCACAAAAAGTTTCTATTTCATTGTCTACCAATAATACAGTTCCAAATTTTCTCCAAAAAAGATTAGGAGAATTAGAAAATGAGATTTGCATTATTCAAATCGGAACTCATATTCACAAAATCAACTTGCCCAATGAATTAAAAACAAAGGGCCTTGTAATTTCATCAATTGAAGATGCAATAAAAAATAACTCTGAATTGGTTAAAAAATCCCTTGAAGTTTCAAATTCTAAAAATGATAAATTTACAGCATTAAACAATGCAGCCTTTAATTCAGGAATTTTTATCCATATCCCAAAAAATTTAATTTTAGAAAAACCAATACATATTCTAACTTGTTTATCTGATGATGGTATATCTATAATTTCTAGAAACATTGTATTTGTCGATGAGAGCAGCAAGGGGACTATTGTCCAAGAACTCTACTCTACAAAGTCAGAAAATCAACAAGCATATCTTGAATTGTTTAACACAAATTCAGCTCCAAATTCCCACCTTGATATAACTACCCTCCAGTTGATGGATCAAAGCTCAGTTGCTTTCTCCACTAAAAGAACCGACCTTGGACAAGATGCTAAAGTTAACTGGTATTCTGGACTGTTTGGTTCTGCATTGTCTAGATTCCAAATAGCTTACTATCTTAATGGTACAGGAGCTTCAGTAAATGATTCTGAGGTGATCTTTGGAAATAAAGAACAATCATTTGATATTCAAACCGATGTAAACCACGAAGCACCTTCAACAGAAGGAAGAGTAGTTGAAAAATCAATTCTTAGAAACAAATCCAAATCTCTTTTCAAAGGAATGATAAGAATAAAAGAAAATGCAGCAAAATCAAATTCATTTTTGTCAGGGCGCTCTATTCTTTTGGACAAGGATGCAAAATCAGATGCCATTCCAGGATTGGAGATTTTTACTAACGATGTAAAGGCAACTCACTCTGCGTCAGTAGCGCAAATTGATGAGGAGCAAATATTCTATTTAAAAACACGATGTCTAAGCCATGAAGAGGCAGAAAGAACAATTGTTGAAGGATTCTTAGAACCACTTTCCCGGAAAATGTCTTTTCAAATTAGGGCATGGATTGCTTATCTTATTGAATCTAAATGGGATGACAAGGAATTAACCATAAACACTGATGAAGAACTTGCAAAATTCGTTGAAATAGAAGAGACTAGGTACAACGAAGATGCAGAGATTGAGCAACACTACAAGTATAGGTGATCAAAGGTGCCTCAATGGATTAAAGCATGTAGTTTAGAGCAAATAAAAGATGGACAGCTGTTTGGGTTTCAAAATGATGAGAAAAAAATTCTTTTGGCAAACCAAAAAGGAAAAATTTACGCTACTGACTTGATCTGTACGCATGCCGAGGCTGATTTGTCCACTGGAATTCTAAGTGAGGAAGGTGTAAGGTGTCCTTTACATCTCTCCGTTTTTAATTTACAAGATGGAAAACCGCAAAACCTTCCAGCAGAAACTCCGCTAAGAACGTACAATGTTAAAATACGTCAAAACGAGATCTACGTGGAGGTTTAGGGTATGCAAAGCGCACAAACAACTTTTGAAAATATTAGAAAAGATTTTCCCATTTTAAAAAGAACTGTTAGAGACAATAAACCCCTTGTTTATCTAGATAATGCATCAACTACACAAAAACCTACCCAGGTGATTGAGGCAATTACTGATTACTATAAAAATCACAATGCAAACATTCATCGGGCAGTTTATGCACTCGCAGAAGAGGCAACTGAATTATATGAAAAAACAAGAGACAAGGTTGCAGATTTTATCAATATTTCAAACAGAGAAGAAATTATTTTTGTTAGAGGTACTACTGAAGCAATTAACCTAGTGGCCTATGCATGGGGAAGAACACATGTAAAGGAAGGGGATATTATTGTTACAACTGAATACGAACATCATAGCAATATTGTTCCATGGCAATTACTGACCCAAGAAAAGGGAGCAAAATTAGAATACATTGGTATGGATGACAATGGAGAATTAATCCTAGAGGATCTTGACAAATTACTTGGAACTGGTAAAGTAAAACTTGTCACCTTTAGTTTAATGTCAAATGTTTTAGGAACTATTTCAGATGCCGATAAAATAATCGCAAAATGCAAAGCGGCAGGAGTTTTTACTTTAATTGATGGCGCGCAAGCAATCCCACACATGAAAGTTGATATTGAAAAATTAGACTGTGACTTTTTTGCTTTTTCTGGTCACAAAATGTTAGGTCCAACTGGCATAGGAATTTTATGGGTCAGAAAATCTATTTTGGAGACTATGAAACCTTTTCACGGCGGGGGGGATATGATAAGAGAAGTTCACAAATATGAAACAACTTGGAATGATTTGCCTTACAAGTTTGAGGCTGGAACTCCAAATATTGCAGATGTTGTCGGGCTTGGAGCAGCAATAGATTATTTGTCAAAAATAGGAATGGACAACATTAGACAGCATGAAATTGAATTAACTTCATATGCAATAGACAAACTTTCTGATGTAAAGGGATTACATATCTATGGAACAAAAGATATCTCAAAACGCGGTGGAGTAATTTCATTTAATTTTGCAGATGTTCATCCACATGATGTGGCACAAATTATTGATGAAGAAGGAATAGCAATAAGATCTGGACATCATTGTGCTCAAGTACTCATGGAAAGACTAGACGTTTCTGCAACATCAAGAGCAAGTTTTTACATTTACAACACCAAAGAAGAAATTGACAAATTAATTAATTCATTAAATAAAGTAGCAAAGGTATTCAAATTATGAGTAACGCCGATATTTATCATGAAATGATAATAGATTATTCTAGAAATCCCATTAATTATGGAAAAATCGAAGATCATGACGTAACGTTCCATGACTCAAATCCCCTGTGTGGCGATAGCATTGACATTGACATGAAAATTGATAATGACAAAATAACTGATATTAAATTTCATGGTAAAGGTTGCGCCATTTGCATGGCTTGCTCATCAGTTTTGACCGAAATTGCAAAGGGAAAAAATATTGATGATGTGAGAAATATTTCAAAAAATGATGTTCTAGGGGAGCTTGGTCTTGAAAATCTACAAGCTGTACGAATAAAATGTGCTTTACTCTCTCTGAAAGTTCTAAAATTTGCTCTTTATTCTTATCTGGGTAAACATCTAAAAAATTCCCAAGATGTAGATAAGTTAAAAGAAGAGGCAACAAGCTTGTACTAGTACATGAATGCATTTACTCCTTCTACTCCTATTCAAATGCAAATTAGAAAAATAATTTTTGAAAAATACAACGATGTAGAAATAAAATTTACCAATGATGAGATATTTGAATCCATAAAGCAAGGAAAAGATTTTGATCCAATGTGGATAATTGATGATTTGGAACCTTATATTATTGATATTTGCAAATCTGGGTTAACAAGAAACATTGCCCAAAACTTTACCACAATCTGGCTAAAGCTATTTGATCCTGTAAAAAAACATCATTGCAAGTCTTGTAACCACGAAATTTATCTTGGCGAATCTGAAAAAAAAGAATGTCCAAACCCTTCTTGTAACGCACCAATTTAGTTTTTGTATTTTTTTGCCGCTTCCTCTAATGCCTGCATCATAGGAAGTTTTTCACCTGTAAGATAAAGAACAAGGGCGCCTCCTGCCGTGCTGATGTGATCAATGTGTTTCTCCAATCCATAACTTTTCAAAACAGATGTCAAATGACCTCCGCTCACTATTGTTGTTGCCATTGAATTTGCAACAGCTTCTAACAAACCTTTAGTTCCATATTTGAAATTCTCTTTTTCAAAAAATCCAGCAGGACCACTAATAAAAACAGTTCCCGCACCTGCAATCAATTTTGAATAAAAATCTACAGTCTTTGGACCTAAATCATAAATTTTATCCCCTTTTGAAATTTCTCTTACGTCCATCTCAACTCTCTCACCATCTTTGTCTATAGCAATATCTACTGGGGTTGAGAATACATCTGGATATTCTCCTATTAAGGAATGAGCTTTTGCCACAACTTCTTCTTCTCTTTTAATTCCCAAGGGAAATTTGATTCGTGCCTGAGCTCGCATAAACACATTCCCAATAATTCCAGTGAGCAAAACATGATCTGCCCTCCCATTTTGAATTAACAATTTTATTGCCTCCAGTCTATCTGGGACTTTAGATCCACCTAAAACAATCACGTGTGGTGCCTTTGCCACAGTCATTATTTCATCTAAATTTCGAACTTCACGCTCAACTATCCTACCAGCACATGACGGTAATACTTGAGGAAATCCAACAATAGATGGATGAGATCTGTGTGCACTTGGAAATGAATCCAAAACACAAAGGTCGAAGAGTTTGGACAGTCTACTTACCATGATAGTTTTTGCAGCCGCCTCAGGGGAGAATTCGTAATTTTCTTCAGCACATAAACGTAGATTATCTAAAAGCAAAACTTCTCCATTTTTCAAATTTTTAATTTCATTTTGTGCAGCACTTCCAATCACATCTTCAACATACTTTACTTTTTTATTCAATAATTTTTCAAGAACTTTGGCATGTTTGTCCATTCCAGTATAGTCATTGTTTCCAACTCTGCCTTGATGTGATGCAACAACAACTTTTGACTGCTCTAAGGATTGAATGGTTTCAATAGCCTCTTCAATTCTCCCAGTTCCCGAAATCTCCATCGTGTCAGGATCGATGGGGCAATTCATGTCAACTCTAAGAAAAACTGTTTTATCTTTAAGATCAAAATCATCTAATGTGAGAACCTTCACGATCTTTCTATTATCCTCTTGGTTAAATTCTTTAAGTCGATCAGATTTTCTTGTACACTTTAATATGGATTATTGACTTTAATTCTTCTAGGAAAAATTAAAAACGATGCAAAAGTGGTTTAACTAATTGCAAAATTGGATTTTTGAAATTAGGTCTCGCTCCTTTATTTTTTTGGTAATCTTATTTTTGATTATCTTGGCATTAGTTTATTTTAAAATCACTGATAATTTTGACAACTACATAATACTTTTTGTATCTGAGAATGTAGGAAATCCAATTCTGGATATCCTCATGCAGTCCATAACTGAAAGTGGTGATACATTTTACATGCTAGGTTTTGGAGTAATCACTCTAATTATAAAAAAAACTAGGAGGATTGGAATTACTCTAATGATTCTAATTGTTTTATCAACCCTGCTTACAGGCTACATTAAATGTGGTGTAGATAGAGATAGGCCTGATTTTCAATATGAAGGGGTTTCTTTTCCTGTAGAAATTAGCCGTGATACATTTGCCTTGTTCTGTGAGGGAGGATTTAATGCCTCTTTTCCATCTGGTCATGCTGCAAGGTCAGCAGTATTTGGAATTGTTTTGGGGTATGTCTTATCTGAAAGATTTCCAAGGGGATGCTATTTGTTATTTGCTTACCCAATTCTGGTATCTATTAGTAGAATCTATGTTTTACAACATTTTCCAATGGATGTGATAGGCGGAGCGATTTTAGGAATTCTGTTGACAGGTGTCCTTGCTCACAGGACTAAATTGCACAAAATATTCCATAACTCAAGCACCTAAATCTTCCAGTGCCTTACTGCTGATCAAAATAATTGCATAATGATCAAAATCATGATGATATGTCCAATATTTGATATCTCTTACCTCTTTTTTTTTCCTTAATCCATAATTTACACCAGTGGTTACCGAATATCCTATTCTTTTTGCGAGTTTAGTTTCCTTTGGCATTAAAACTTTAAACCCTTCCTTTCGATTACTAAATCCTAAGTTAACCATATCTTCTACTGCATCTGCAACGTCCTTTTCGCTTTTTAGATCATACGTTTTAAAAATCGGTAAATCTTTTGGATGACTATCCATGTCTTGATACAAATTCATTTACTAATATTTTTTAAAAAAAGGTGAATTGCGATCTAACTATGTTAATTTTCTTTACAGGTAAGTCAAATCCTGATTATATTAACAACTTAATCTAGTCTGCTTTTGATCTAAAATATTGGCCTCAATTGAAAGACTAGTCTTAAAATTAAGACAAAAAAAACAAGAAACCTCGAAGCTTAGATCAAAAGCAGAAAGAAATCTTAAAGAATCAAAATCCATTGAAAGGAGGTCCTCTTCTGGGTTGGTTTCATTGGATAAGAAAATAGAATCAGAAAAAGAAGACTCTTCAGATGTATCTAATATTTTAATTCAAAAAAACTCTCAACTTGAAAGCATTCATAGATTGATCACAGCAGCAGAAGAGCGATTAAATCGAGAAAAAGAGGCTCTTACTGAGGCAGAGCAACAAGTTGAATTTGCAGAAAATCCCAATGAAAGACAAAATGCTGAGGCTAGGATTAACTCCATTAAAACCCATATTGGTGAATTGGAATATGAAATAAAATCTAGACAAAAAACAGCAAAAAAAATTGAAGCCCAAGTGGAACAAAACAAAATAATCCAGTCTAAAATTTCATCGAAAATTAAAAAACAATCTCAATCAAAACCCACTCTTCGTGAAACCTTTTCTTCAAGTCATAAAACTGCTGGAAAACTTGAACAGGAATTAAAAAGACTAATTCGAGCCGAAGATATTGCGAAAAAGAATCTTAGTAAAGCCGAAGAAAAACTCAAGGAATTAAAAGGAAAAAGGAAGGCACCAAAGAGAAAGGCAGCACCAAAGAGAAAGGCAGCACCAAAGAGAAAGGCAGCACCAAAGAGAAAGGCAGCACCAAAGAGAAAGGCAGCACCAAAGAGAAAAACTAAAAGACCTTCAAAAAAATAAAATTAATTATACGGGATCATTCTTGGATCACATAAATTTGATTTCTAGTTCACTGAATCAATAATAAAAATTTATTATTCTTTACTCCATTTTAATCCTATTCGGTTTCTAGTATTAATTTATAACATTTTTCAATTTCTTCCTTTTTAATATGTGATATTTTTTCAATATCTTCAAGAGTAATTTTTTTTGGATTTACTTGTGATACTGCATAAAAACATACTGCTGCTATCAAGTAAAAGGATTCATACTTGAAGGGATTCTTAGCCAATAAATCCAAATGTAAATTCTCGGCATTAATGACTTCTGCCTCATCTAGGTTAAATTCTTCTTGGAATTTTTTATAGATAGTAATTTTATCCTGACGTTTCAAGCTTTTAGTTGAACCAGCCTGAGTTATGAATAATTAACTGTTCAAAAACTCCACCCATTCTTTTAAATTCTTTTAATATTTTTATTATTTTTATGCGAAATCAAGTCCCGCTAACTATGTTTTGAGGATAGATTGTGCTTGATTTTTCAGAATTTTTAACTTGTTAAGAAAACATATTACAAAAGATCCGCTTTAAGTATAGTTTTGTTGTAAACCATTTGGCGATAGAGAGAATTGAATATTAGAAGTAAAACCCTAGCATGTGAAATAAATAATGTAGTACAAAATGCAATCGATGAGGGCCGTAATCGTCTAAATGATGAGGAGGCTAATCATATAATCCATATTAGTCAAAAGCTAGTTCAAGATTATGTAAAAGAATTGGAAAATCTTTCATAGCTAAATTAAACTTTAATCCGCTTTCATCAAATCAAATTTGTATTTTCAAAAGGGCATTAAAATTTTTTTATGGATAAAGGAGATTATTAAAACCAAAAATAAGGTAAAAAAAATATTGTTTATTGAGGATTTACATCCATTTTTCCAAATTTTCCCTTGGTTAAGGAAACTTCGTCTCTAAATGAATTGGTATATCCATTTGTAATCACAACCGTATCTCCTACATTTACCGCTTTGATATCGTCTCCCCAAAGGGTGAGCTTAACTTCATCATTTTCGGTTTCTCCGTCGGATATTACTGCATCACATACATCAATGGTTCCTCCACTTTTGAGGTTGACAGTTCTTGGTTCTCCCATGCTCTTTACGATGCCCCTGGTATTAATCCCACTTCGCATGTTTTTCACTTGTGAAATTGGTTGGGTTTCTTCCATACTAATTTGACAAAAACCACACAATTAAAAGCTTTGAAAATAATTTTTAGGTAATAGTTTTAACTACATTTTAGCGATCAAAACCCAATCCAAATATGTTACAAAAAATAACTTGCATAATTTCTTTAGTATTTCAAAATCCCAAATAGAAAAATATCGGTCGATATTGAATTTCAATGCAGGGGTATCGAAGCCCGGTCAACCGAGAAGGACTCAAGATCCAAAAATAGGAAATCCTTTCTCTTAGGAGTTCGTGGGTTCAAATCCCACCTCCTGCATTCAAATTCTTTTGATTTTAAAAATTTTCTAAAAATTATGCGGTGACTGTTTTGACTTTGGATACGGAGTGATTTAAAATTTTCTTGTGTAATTTTGCAACTTCTTCGTTTTTAAAAGAAAGATTACATCTAAAACACTTCCAAGCAACCTCAGACACAATTCCACTTAGGGATAAATTCCTTATAAGGATATTGAACGATCTTTCCAAAAAAATATGAAAAATTGATCAAGGTTTGTGATTTATGAAATTTTTTGAAAATTTATTGTCTTTCTTTAATTTTTCATTTGTATTAGAAAACCAAGGGTTTAGAAACAAAATAATTAAAATCTAAGTACGTAAAATGGCTGATCTTTTCGAAATCTTCGGAGAATTAGGGTATTTTGGAATTTTTTTAGTGTTGATTGGAATTAATGCATCTCCTATTCTTATGCCTCCAAGTTGGATAGTGTTAACATCATTTTATCTGCTTGACCCAAGTTTGAATATACTTGTACTTTCCGTAGTAGGGGCCACTGGATCTACTATTGGAAGATATTTTTTAAAAAAATTCAGTGGATTATTTAGGAAGTTTGTTGGAGCGGAGCAAAAATCTAACCTTGATATTATTGGTGATTATCTTAACAGAAAAAAATTTGGATATGCTATTGCTTCCTTTCTTTTTGGTGCAACACCTCTTCCAAGCAATATGCTATTTATTACATACGGGTTGATGAAAGCAAAAAGTTTTGGAATTTACCTTGGATTTTGGGTTGGGCGTATTTTATCCTACGCTGTTATGATATATTTTGGAAACGCAGTTTTAAAACCATTTTTAGAAATTTTTGAAGATCGCATTTTAGGTATTTTATTTGTCGATGTGCTTGGAATTATTATGATTATCTTCTTTGCTTCCATCGATTGGTCTCTTTTAATCACTCAGAAAAAATTAAAATTTACAAGGCCCAAATTCTGGAGATTATAAATGGAAGTTATCGAATCACTTCAAAAACAAGTTAAATTATTTATGAAAAATGATCCTGCACACGACTTTAGCCATATTTTGAGAGTTTTTAAAAATGCCCAAAAGTTATGTAAAACGGAAAAAGGAAATGAAAAACTTGTGTTAAGTGCTGTACTTCTTCATGATATCGTGTCGTTTCCAAAATCAGATAAACGATCCAAATTATCCTCTCTTCAAAGTGCTAAAAAAGCGGAGAAAATACTAAAAAAACTAAATTTCACATATAAAGAAATTCAAATCGTTTCAGATGCAATTCGGGATCATAGTTTCACAAGAGGAAAAACCCCTCACACTCTTGAAGGAAAAATTTTACAGGATGCAGATAGACTTGATGCCATTGGTGCAATAGGGGTTGCTAGAGTTTTTGCAGTGGGAGGTTCCGAAAAAAGGGCATTTTACAATAATGCGGATCCCTTTTGTAAAACTCGTATTCCGGATGATAAAATATGGACACTAGATCATTTTTATCAGAAACTTTTGAAACTCGAAACTTTGATGAATACTAAATCTGGAAAAATTGAAGCCAGAAAGAGAACAAAATTTTTGAAAAACTTTCTAAACGAATTCAAGAAAGAAATATGATTCTTTATCCATAATCTACATACCTGTGGTATCTTTTCTCTACTTCTTGGTTTAACCCTCCAGAGATTTTTTTGATTTCTTCACTTTTTCTAAAATCAATATATTTTTGGATTTCACTGAATTTTTCCTCCTTTGGATAGGAATTAAAGACATTTTCAACCATTTTAAAATACTCTATTGTTTTTTCACGAAATTCTTCTGGAGTTGGATTTTTTATTCTATTTATTCTAAACCAAATAGATGCCCAGCTACAGCCAATTACATGAGGTAATAAATCAAATGCCCTTTGAATCTCAAACCTTTCGTCATTTCTCATGATTCTTGAAGAAATTTTGCTGCCAATTTTGCAAAGTATGTTACTATCATATCCGCACCTGCTCTTTTTATGGAGTAAAGTATTTCTTCGGTAATTTCTTTTTCATTTACCCATCCTTGTAAAACTGCTCCTTTGACCAGAGCATATTCACCTGAAACGCTATATGCTGCCACAGGAATATTAAATTGTCTTTTTGTTTCTGCAATCAAATCCAAATAAGATAACGCAGGTTTAATCATTACAATATCTACTCCCTCGTTGATGTCCATTTCGACCTCCCTTATTGCTTCTCTAGAATTGGTAAATGGAACCTGGTATGTTTTTCGATCTCCAAATTTTGGTGCACATTCTGCAGCATCTCTAAAGGGTGAATAAAAAGAAGAACGATGTTTCGCTGAGTGTGACATTATTGAAACATCTGTAAATCCATTATCGTCCAAAGCCTTTCGTAACGTTGCAACTTGCCCATCCATCATAGCTGATGGAGATACGGTATCAACACCCATTTTTGCTTGGCTAATCGCAATTTTTGCCAATGTTTCAATACTTGAGTCGTTATCAATTTTATTTCCATGAATAATCCCGCAATGGCCTGAAGTTGTGTACTGACATAAGCAAACGTCTGCCATTATTACCATCTTGTCCCCAAAATTTGTTCGAATTTGAGAAATTGCTTTTTGAATTATCCCATTTTCATCATATGCCGAAGAACCTACATCATCTTTTTTTGATGGAATTCCAAACAACATAATTGCCGGAATGTTCAAATCAGAAATTGCTCCCACTTCATCATTAAGGTCATCTAGTGGAAGCCTTTCAATTTCTGGCATGGATTCAATTTTAACTCGAGATTTAAGATCCTCCTGAACAAATACTGGACAAATCAAATCCTTTGGAGTAAGGACAGTCTCTTGAACAAGGTTTCTCATTTTGTCCGAAGTTCTTAATCTACGAAGACGTCTAGTTGGAAATGACATATTGAAATTCTATTCGAGCAAAATATAATCCTAGTCTATCCTTAATCTTGTTTGTTATAGTCAAACAACTCACTTGCCATTTCCAATAAATCTGACTTTCCTTTTTCTGAGGCCTTTCTGATGTTATTCATGGGCGTAGAAACTATACTCTCAACCAATGCTTTAGTAAGTTCCTCAATAATTTTGATTCTTTTTTCATCTTTTTCATCTAACATGATGAGCGCCTTTTCTAATTCTTTTTGGCGAAGCGAATCAATATTTTTGAATACATCTTTTACTAGTGGTTCTGCATCTAAGCGTTTCATCGAAGCCTCCAATACGATAACTTCCTCATTAATTATATTTTCAACTGTTTTTACCTTGTTTAATCGTGCTTTCATATTTTTTTCTACCATTTCGGCTATTTGGTCTAGATTCATCAATTTTATTCCTCCGATGGTTGCTACTCTTTCATCTACAGTTCTAGGATTGGATAAATCTAAGATCATCATTCCGTTTTTCCTTTTTTCAACTGCTTTTATTATTCTCTCAAAGGTTACAAGAAAATAAGGTGCAGTGGTTGCTACAAATAAAACGTCATAATTTTCAAAACCTGACAAAACCTTCTCAAATTTTATCGCTCGTCCCCCCATTGCATCACAAAATGCTTGAGATCTTTCCAAAGTTCTACTTGTGACCACAAAATCATAACCTCTCCTTTTAAGAGATTTTGCAACCAAAGTTGATACCTCACCTGTCCCGATTAACAAAATTTTCTTTAATTTTAATTCATCAATATTTTCTTCAGCCAATTTTACTGCAATTGACCCAACTGAAATTCCTCCTTGACTTATTCCACTGGAATTTCTTATTCTTGTGCCAATTCTAATTGCTTTATCAAATAAAGTATTAAGATGCTGACCTGATGCCTTTAGATTTCTTGCAGAGGTAATTGAATTTTTTATTTGCCCAAGAATTTGCTCTTCTCCTAGGACCATGGAGTCTAATCCTGCCGTAAGTTTTAACAAATGATGAAAGGCCTTACCATTTTCCTCAATTTCTAAATTTTCTTCAAAAATTTCTTTATCTATCCCTGCCAAAGATGCCCAAATTTTTTTAATTTTTTCTTGATCCAAATTATTTGATTTTCCAAATAATTCAATTCTATTACAGGTTTGAATTATTACACATTCGTCCAATTCTGAATTCTCTTTAAATCGTGAGTAAGCTTCCTCCATGTCTCTGATGGTAAATTTTTCTAGAATATGGATTGGCGAATTACGAAAAGTCACCCGTGCATTAAAGATATTTTTGTTCATTTCCATTTCCTCAATATTACATTGATACGGTTTTCAGCTTTTTTGAGTTTCCCTTCTTTTATTAACTGTTTAATTTCTTTATCTATCATGACATATTTCAAAAATTCCCTTCGACTTTTTTGAGTTTCAATTTTGCTTCTAGCAAGAGTCCTTGCGATCTCCTGAATTTTAATTTGGGCAATATCTTCTTTTGTGATTATTTCCTTGAATAATTTTTCTACTTGAATTCTAATCTTTTTTGACATTGCTGGACTACGACCTCCTGTAAAAATTGCAATTTGAATTACATTTTCTAAATTAATTATTGCAGGATTTGAAAAGTCACTGTCCTTTGGATTATCTGCACTATATGCAATAATTTTACTTTCTTTAGCACTATCAAGTATCTTTTGATTTAGGGCAGCATCGTTGGTAGTAGTAATAATCATATCGGGTTTTAATTTTAAAATAAATTTGGCATCTCTAATTTTTTGTTTAAAAAATTTAATTTTTTTTGTTTTTACCAATTTATTTATCGACAAGTTAACCGAATCACTTATCACCAAAATTTCACATTTTTGTTTTAGTAGTGAATTTATTCTTTTCTGAGCCTCCCTTCCACCACCAATGATTAGAATTTTTTTACCTTGTAAATTTAGATCAACTATCATTAATCAAAAAACCTTCGGTTTCTATTTATGTATTAAAATTTAATGCGTAAAATTCTAGCTACATTTTTAATTGAATGCACAAGTGATTTACTTAATGAATTCCATGGATGAATTAGATAAAGAACTACTCAACGAGATCCAATGGACTTTCCCCCTTGTAACAAGACCATTTGATGCAATTGCGAAAAAATTTAATTCTACTCCTGAAATCATTAAAGAACATCTAAACCGTCTTAAAAAAGATGGGATCCTTAGACAACTAAGTGCAATTTTTGATACACGAAAACTTGGGTACACCAGTTCTCTTGTTGCTATGGAAATTGATCATGATCAACTAGAAAACGTAGCCAATCAAATTAACCGTCACCCTGGGGTGAGTCATAATTATGAACGTGATCATCAGTTTAACTTGTGGTTTACCCTGGCAGTTCCTCCAGGATCAGATTTGAAAACTGAAATTGACAAGTTCAAGGTTCTAAAGGGCATAAAAAAGATAAGAATGCTTCCAACTTTGCAGTTATTCAAAATTGGTGTCAAACTTGACATGGTGGATGAAAAGAAACACGAAGTAGCTCCGACCGAAACAAAAAAATCCATTAAGCATGTAAAATTTGAACCCACCGAAGAAGACAAAGACTTTATCCGCGAATTACAAAAAGATATGGAAATTATAGATGAGCCTTTTGTAAAGGCTGCAAAAAATCTTGGAATTACCGAATCTGAATTATTTCAAAGGATGAAAAAGTATGAAGAAAACGGTGTAATGAGGAGGTTTGCTGCAATCTTGAGACATAGGCAAGTTGGATTTACAGCAAATGGAATGATAGTTTGGAAAGTTCCAAAGGACAGAATATCTGAAGTCGGTGAACAACTAGGTGCATTTCCACAGGTAAGTCATTGTTATGAACGGCCTACATATTCTGATTGGCCATATAATGTATTTTCAATGATTCATTGTAAAACTCATAATGAAGCCAATGAAATGGCAAAAGTCATCCAAGATCAAATCAACGTTGATGACTATAAAATTCTCTTTAGCTCCCGTGAATTCAAGAAAACACGAGTAGAATATTTTGTTGAGAATTCCTTTAATATTGAAGAGAAAATACCTGCATCCTAGAACTCGTTCTCATCATGTCCCACAACATGAATAGTACAAAAATATTGATCATTCATGTTGCAGTAGTATAGGGACTTGCCTCCGCACTCCTTACATGGCGGTTTTTCGTCTTGCTCTGAAAGTTTTGTGTGATATATTTTGCTTCTATTATTAATTGCTGAATTTTTGTAAATCCTTGTAAAATTTGTAAAATATTCTATCTCTCCAAGATTCAGAGGTTGCTGATTTTTAATTTTCTTAATAATTCCTTTCCACTTATCGTAATTTCCAATTTTAGCAAGTTGTATTCTTTCAATAATTTCAAGAGTTTTTTTTGAATCTATCAAGTCTTCCATCTTTAAATTATTTTACCTATACTGTTGCCTTTAATTCATAAGCAGGCCACTTGTTGTACAACTCGTAAATCTCTTTCATATCTGAATCTGATAAGTATTTTCCATCAGACATTTCAGCATAACTAATTACTTCTTCTTCACTGATCATCGTTGGGAGTACTGACGCAAATCCTTTTTTGGTGATTATAAACTTCATCCCCAACTCTGTAATATTTAATCCATTTCTATCTGCAATTGGCTTGAGCTGTTCTACTTTTTGTAATGATTCCTTAAGCCACTCTCTTTTTCTTACTGATCTATGATCATTTTCATCAAACTTTGTGTCAGCGTTTACTTTCCCTGTTAAAATCCCTGATGCTTCTGGAACTCTAACTAGAATCCCAACATTTTTTTCCTTAGCTTTTCTCATCAGTTCGTTTCCAGGAGTTTGTTCTAAGATATTGTACACTGTTTGAACCGCACTGAGATTTGGTCTATCCATTGCCTCAAGACCTTCCTGCGTCCATCCTATTGCAGGGCCTAGTGCCACCTGGTAAGTTTTAATGGTTTTATCTGAAATAAAACTATCTAGTAGATTGAAAATTGAATCGTCTCTGATGTTCTTTAGCTTAGGATTATGTAATCCATACATGTCTATATGATCTGTCTGTAATCTTTCTAAACTGTTCCTCAGCGCCATTCTTGTAAAATCTGCATCAAATTTCTGTGGGAGCTCTGTGTGTCCAACCTGTTCAACACCTGTAAAATCATAGCCATATTTTGTAGAAATAACAATCTCCTCTCTCATGTCTTTGAAAACCTCGCCAATCAGTTTCTCGCTTTTTCCTTTACCGTACATGTCTCCCGTCTCAAAAAAGTTAATTCCTACATCATATGCTTTTTTAAGCATCCTTTTTGCCTCGTCTTCTTCAATCTTCTTACCCCACCAGTCAAGAGCAATGGCCCAGGCACCAAATCCTATTTCTGAAACTTTAATGTCAGTTTTTCCTAGTTTATTATATTTCATTTTTCTGAATTTAAATAAAAAATTTCATCATTTATGTTTATCCAAGATTTCGGTAGTTCAAATCTAGATTTTCAAGTAAAATATTTTCAGATTTTGAGATGATTGAAAGGTTTCTCTGATAAATTTATCCAAGACTTGTTATTAGAGGAATAATGTCTTTTTTAACACACACAATCATCGGAATATCGTTTTTGACATAGGTAGAAACTTGGGTTTCTCTTAAATCCATGATAAGATCTTGGAAATCTCTAATATTATCTACCTCAAAGGCTAACATAAAATCCTCATCATGTATTCCAAATGAATAAGTCGTATTTAGAATAACTTGCGGGTATTTTTTACTTACCTCTATATGTTCATCCATTATTTCTTGACGTTTCTCCTTTGGTAAAAGATACCATTCACGCGTTTTTGTAAAAGGATAAACTATGACGTGTTTTTTTGGCTCAGTCCTTGTGACAAAACCATGAGGTTTTCCCGCATCTACATAAATTGATGGTCTAGTACACGAAAGATAGGTTCTCGAAGGTACAATATATTTTCCAAAAACGGTTTGGTATAATTTCTCAATCACTCTCTGAATTTCTTCAACTGTTTGGGCTACAAACCAAAACAAAAAATCAGCATCATCCCTTAATCCAAGATTTGAATAGGACCTAAACATTATTCCTGAATTTTTAATTACATTTTCAACTTCTTTTGCGGATTCTGCTTTTGCCAGGTCTGCCATCCATCTCCACTTTGGATCTATTTTGAAAAAAGAGAAATTAAAAAAATATTGATCAGGTTTTTCTGACATGCTCTCCCAATTGAGAAACCCTATTTAAACAAAAACTAGTTTCTTTAGGATTGAATTTCTACCATTCTTCTTTTAGAGTTATGTCCAGATTTAATCTGAATACTAGAAGCTGGAATTTGGAAATGTTTTGATAATTTTTTTATAATTTCTTTGTTTGCTTCTCTTTTTACTGGTTTTGCTTCTAGTCCGATAGTAATTTGGTTCTTTGATATTTCTAAAAGGTTTCTTTGAAATTTCACTGTTAATTCATACAACATAAAAAAATTGAAAATTTATGCTGAATTAACTTGTTGGAATTTATGTTAATTTTTTCTTAAGCGGTTTGCTCTAATGCCCATTCATATCCTTCAGATTCTAATTTGTCTGCAAGTGCAGCATCTCCTGTTTTTAAGATCTGTCCTCTAGCAAAGACATGAACAAAATCAAGTTTCTTTAGGAATTTTAGGATTCTTGCATAATGGGTAATGATAATTATGGTTGCATCTTTTCCTGCCACTTCGCTTATTGCTTTTGCAACCGATTGGACCGCATCGATGTCTAACCCTGAATCTGGTTCATCTAAAATCGAAATTTTGGGTTTTAGGACTGCCATTTGTAAAACCTCTGCTCGTTTTTTCTCCCCTCCAGAAAATCCTTCATTAAGATATCTTGAAAGAAACTCTTCTTTCAAACCAACTTTGTTCAAATTTTCTTTGAGATATTTTTGAAACTCTCTAACAGTAATGAACACTTCTCTGTCATCTCCTTGAAGTGCTTTACTAAGAGAGTTGTAGGCTGTTCTAAGAAAATGAGAAAACCCTACCCCTGAAACTTCAGTGGGGTATTGAAATCCAAGGAATAATCCTTTTTTTGCACGCTCGTCTGCTGTTAAATCTAGAATGCTTTCACCATCCAAAAGAATGTCTCCTTGGGTGACTTCGTATTTGGGGTGTGCAAGTAAAGTGTAAGCTAGTGTACTTTTTCCAGAACCGTTTGGTCCCATTATAGCATGTACTTCTCCAGGTCCTGTTTTCAGATTAACTCCTTTTAGAATTTCCTTTCCTTCTCTTTTCACATGCAGGTCTTTGATTTCTAGTACTGCCATATTTCGTTTTGTTTGGTTTCTATATTTAATACCGACGAAATTTAGCTGATCCTAAGGTAATTTTAATAAAATGGGGGGGGGGGGGTTTAATTTTTGGCCAGTGAGGGTCTCAAAGCAATTTTGAGTTTGTAACCGGTAAGAATCTCTTTACATCTATTTCTGATTGTGACCTCAGTGACGCCTGCAATACTGGATACATCTCTTTGAAGGATGCTTTGACCCAATAAAACTGAGGCAACATACAGATATGCTGCTGCAATTCCATTAGGTGCTTTTCCATCAGTAATGCTACTGTCTTTGGTTTTTTCGGCAATTTCCAAGGCTAGTCGTTCCACTCTAACCTCAGTTTGGGTCATGTTTGCAATCTTTGAGATGTATTTGTCCATAGTAACTATTGGGGCAGTAATTTGACCCATTTCCATTACCATGGTTCTGTAATATTTTGCTGCAAGTTTTGTTTTTGATTTGACATCCTTTGATATACAAATTCCACGAACAATTTCTTCAAGTGATCTTACCACATGACATTGTTTACATGCCATGTAAATCGTAGCTGCAGTAATACTTGCTACTGATTTTCCTTTCACCTCGATATGTCCATCCAAATTTCTATATATTATGGAAGCAGTTTCCAAAACATTTTTTGAAAGAGACAATCCATTACACGTTTCACCCATTTTAGATAAAACATTGGCTAATCTCCTCTCTCGTGGTGAGGAAACTCGAACTCTTTGTTGCCATTTTCTGAGATTGTGCATCTGGTTTACAACTTCATGGTTTATGGATTTTCCACTAAAGTCTTTTGAACTGATTGAAATCTCAGTAGCTATTCCCAAATCATGTTGAGAATAAGATGTTTGTCCTGTTGCTCTTGCAAGCTTCATTTTGTCTTCAAGATTCGAACTTTTTGTTTCTGGACCAGAATCTGCTATTTGGTCTGCGACAACTACGCCGCAACCCGAGCAAATTATTTCACCATTCTGAATATCATCTACTAACGATGATTTGCATTCAGGACAGCTTTGGGGTTCTAGAATATTCATTTTTTTCTTCTCCTAAATTTTTCTTTTTTTGCAGGAGAAAATTCAAGGGCGAAAACACCTTTACCTATGTATTTTTTGATGTTATTGGTTAATGGTGTAGCTGAGGCAAATGGTCTTTTTACTGGACCAATTAACTCCATTACTTTTGCAACCTTGGTTCCTTTTTCGTCACAAAGAATCGTCCCTTCAGATAACTCATCTGATAGTTGGATGATCACTCTGCCACTAGCGGCAAGGTGCATTATTTCGCCTACCTCCTGCAATTAAAAAAAATAATGTTCATTATCTTTTCATAGACTTCTGTCAACAATACTTTAGCTAATAGCTAGATTTGATGTTATTTGGATTGTTTTGTCCTTTTCAAAAGTAATTTCTCGGAAATTTTGTTAAGAATATTTGTCTTAGGAGATCCTTTTGATAAAACAATGTATCCAGACCTGACATATGGTCTTCTTGGATATCTCACTTTTTCCTCCGTTTCTTTAATCTCAAAACCTGCAGCTTGTGCTGCTTCTGTTAATTCTTTTAACGAAGGATCGAAAACACATTTCTCTCTTTCTAATCTTCTTCCTTTGGCTCTTGGTAATGTCTTGTTGAAATAATCCAACCAGATTACGACATGTTCGTAATCTTTCATTAAATCACTTTATTAAAACTGCGCTAACTGTTCCGGTTTGTCCGGGTCTTGAAACAACTCTGCACTTTCCTTCCGAAGTTTCTAGTATTGCTCCCTTTGTAATAATTCCTCGTCTTTGATAATCATTGTTTGTCGCATTCTCTAAAACTTTTAGAATTTTGGTCTTCTTTACTTTAGCATCTTTTGTTGCTAAATTAACAAAATCAATTGACTTCAAAGCTGTTTTTGTGTTTTTACCTCTGACATTTCTTGTTACTGTAATTTGGGCTGCATTAACTGGTTCATTTGGAAACCTATCTGTTTCGTATTTTCTCCTAATTCTTAATGGGTGTCTTCTTCCACCAGTGATTTTGCTTGTTGCAAGATTTTCTACTGATTTTCTCACGGAAAATCTTGAAATTACTCTAATTTATACAAAACGCAACAATTTGCCCATGAAAAATTTTTTCTAGGCCAGTTCTGGAATAACTTGAGTTTTTGAGTTTGTTTTTGTTTGTGCTGTTTTACGAATCTTTGAAAATAGTTTTTGTTTGAGGTTTTCAACGTCTCCTTGAATTCCAAAATATTTTTGGAATTTATCAGTTGTCGTGAAAATTCTCAATCTCCCAACATTTTGGTGATTAATAAAATCTAACTGTTTTAATTCTTTAAGATGAGAATACACTCCAGATCCTCTAGTTTCAACTAATTGTTTTGCTGAGATTGGTTGCATGTATGCAATATAGGATAATGTCTTTAGTGTAGCTCTTGGCAAAACTGGTTTTGAAGCATATTTTTTTACCGTAGAGCTATATTCTGGCTTTAACTGAAAAACAAATGATCCATCTGGAAGGGTGACTATTTCTAGGGCTTTGAAGACTGATTTGGATTTTTTCATCAAATTATTGAGAATATTATGGGTTTTAGTTCTTGATTCTGTGCCTGATGCCCTGATTAACTCTTCAATTTTTAAAGGTCTCCCTGCCGAATATAATGCCGCCTCAATACGGGCAGTTGCCTCATTCTCATCTTCAATTTTAGCCAATCATCTCATCTCCAATACCAAGTCTACTTTAAGAAATTTATTTTTCATTTTTGATCATTTTGTTGAATCTTGGTTAATTATTGTGACTTTGATATCGTCTTCGATTTGTTCAATATCAATT
This sequence comes from Nitrosopumilaceae archaeon, assembly GCA_024644385.1. Taxonomy (GTDB): domain Archaea; phylum Thermoproteota; class Nitrososphaeria; order Nitrososphaerales; family Nitrosopumilaceae; genus Nitrosomaritimum. The sequence goes on from JAHELB010000009.1 coordinate 30,776, forward strand.
TTTTCATCTCTTGCTAAAAACAAAATTGCAAAGAAGCATCTTATAGAGTCAATTACATCTAATTCTGATATAATATCTTGAAGCATTCCAAACCCTTGATTTGAAATCTTTCGAATTATTAGGTCTTCATATTTTCCGATGATATTTTCAAGGGAAATAAAATAATCTTGAAAGTCAGGAGGTTCAATAGGTTCAATGTCAATTTGTCTGTTTCTTCGTGATTGAGGATTGGCAATTGAGCCAATTAAATTTTGGAGTAACCCCAAAAGATCATCTAGAGATACCGGATATGTAGATTCATGTCGATATGGAATATCAATTAGTTCAATGTCTACATCTGTTCTTTGATGAATTGGTTTTTTTTCCATGGCTGCTCGTTGCAGAGCAAAAATGCTTTCTACTTTCATTCTGTAAATTAAAGACGATGATAGAGCCGCCATTCCTGCAATTCTCAGGTCCTTTTTCTCAGTTTTTTCCAGAATTCTAATTAGTAAATTAAGAATTTCAATAAGATCAATATCCCAAACATCTTTTTTAACAACTGAACTTGGATTAAAAAGAATACTCACTGGTTCTTGTGAAATGCTAATTGGTTTTCCTTCTTCACTCACAGATATTTTGTTTTTTTATTCCATAATATCTAGGCGCTCTATTTTTTTGTCATTTCCAGTCAACTCTTATATTGTCAAGTCAGAAATTCCCTCTATGAAATCTGCTAGAATTACAGGCCCTAATGAGCCCCTTGCGGTTTCTGAATCTGAGACACCAACACCATCTGGACATCAGGTTGTAGTAAAGGTAAAATCTGTAGGGGTCTGTCATAGTGATTTGCACCTCTGGGAAGGCGGGTATGACCTCGGGGATGGTCAATTTATGAAAGTAACTGATAGAGGAGTAAAATATCCTGTCACTCCAGGACACGAGATTGCCGGAATCGTTGAAGAAATAGGTAATGAGGTTTCAGGAATTTCAAAGGGAGATAAGGTTCTAGTGTTTCCTTGGATTGGTTGTGGAGAATGCCCTGCTTGTAAAGTTGAAAATGAAAATCTCTGTGATACTCCTAAATCCATGGGTGTTTTTCAAGATGGTGGATATTCGGATTTTGCTTTAGTTCCTAACTCAAAATATTTAGCAAAACTTGATGATGTTGATCTTGACTCTGCAACTTCTTTGGCTTGTTCTGGACTAACAGCGTACAATGCCGTTAAAAAAGCAATTGCAAATTCTCCTGAATATTTATTAATAATTGGGGCAGGTGGATTAGGTTTGATGGCAATACAAATTGCCAAAGCCATATCAAAAGCAAAAATAATTTGCATCGATAATGATGACAAGAAATTTGATACTGCAAAAAAGATGGGTGCCGATTTTGTTGTTAATACCAGTGTGACAGGCTCAATATCTTCTGGGGGTGGTAGTGCCTCAGAAAAAATAATTTCTATTTGTAATGGAAAGGGACCTGATAGTGTAATTGATTTTGTAAATGCTCCTCAAACTGTAAAAATGGGGCTTACGGTTTTACGAAAAAGGGGAAACCTAGTTCTCGTGGGACTCTTTGGAGGTTCTCTAGAATTGTCTCTTGTAACAATTCCACTTAAATCAATTACCATTCAGGGTGCTTATACTGGTAACTATAATGATATGGTCGAATTAATAGAACTTGCAAAAAAGGGAGTAATTAAACCAGTAATTTCCAAACGATATTCTCTTGAGGATGCCAATACTGCTTTGGAAGATCTTAAAGCCCGAAAAATCATTGGTCGCGCAGTTATCAATCCATAATTCCATTTTATTCTTCTAAAATCCAACCTTTTTTTATTTTGGGTTTATCTTGCTCTTCTCCAATCCCTGTTGCATATCTCCAAACAAATTTTGCATTTGTAGTCATTTTGGTTTTAATTTTTAGCAGAGATTCAATTTCGGAATTTAAATTTTCATCTGCTGTATTGCCCTCTTTACAAAATTTACATTTTTGATCAAGAATCATTGGCTTTGATTCGATTAGAGGGTATGCCTTGCATGCGAGGGGTCTTGACTCATAAATTTTGCAGGGAAATCCACCATGGGGGGATGTTTTCTTAGTTTCGGTATCTAGAAAGGGGCATGTATTTCCATTTTTTTCTTTCCCCATCATTTGATATGCCAAAATTTGTATTGATGTTGAATCTTTTTCCTTAGAAATTCCAATTCTTGGAAAAATTAAAACTTTTAATTCATTTTTGATTGCCAATTGTTCAATTTTTTCTTTTTCTTCTGGTAGGATTAAAACCCCGATTTTCCCAAAAATTTTTTTCGGATAATATTCTCGTTCGATACAGCACTGTGAACAATCCTGAACACATCTAAATTCCATGGCTCTTTTTATTCACCATTACATAAAATTGATCTTATTGTTTTTGAGATTTTTTGAAAAGGCCCAAAACCCCACAGTTATATGTTTAAAATAATGATTTACAATATGGGAAAGCGTCAAGTAAAAAATGAAAGTGCACTAAAAGAAATCCGTATTCCTGAGGAGGGGGAACTCTTTGGAAGGGTACTAAAAATGCTCGGGGGAGAAAACGTGATGATAAAGTGTACTGACGGTATAACTCGGAGAGGTAGAATTAGAGGAAAATTAAAGAGAAGAGTCTGGATTCGTGATAATGATATTGTAATTATTGCTCCATGGGATTTTAAAGAGTCTGAGCGGGGCGATATAGTTTGGAGATTTACCTTACCGCAAGTAGATTGGCTTAAAGAAAATGGTCATATTCCAAGGGATTTCTAGAAACTATTCTCAAAAATAAATAAAATTTTTTAAAATAGATTGACATTATTGGATAATTTTTTTATACTTATCTTAATATACGGAGTCTTTTTTCAATAAATCAAATGGAACAAGGCACAGTAAAATGGTTCAACCGTACTAAAGGCTTTGGTTTTATCGAAAGAGAATCCGGCGATGATCTATTTGTCCACAAAACAGATGTTGAAGGATTCATCAATGAAGGCGATAAAGTCGAATTCGAAGTAGGCGAAGGTAAAAAAGGACCAGCTGCACAAAAAGTAAAAAAATCAGCATAGATGAAAAGTTTTTGTTAATTTAAGATCTTATTTTTATTTTCTTAAATTAGTCAATTTTTTATTTTTTTTTCTAAACTTATTGACAAATCTACATTTTAATTAAAATGTTAAATCAAATCTCTCCAAAATCCCGTAAATTCATCACTTGGAACAACACTTCTAATTTCAAGAAATCCTAAATGTTCTAATCTTTCTCGTTTGTCATAATACTTGTAAACTCCTTCCTCTGTAGGGTAAATTGTAATAACGTCCTGCTCTCCGGGTTCTAATAGGTTGGTTTGAATTTCCAATCCTTCAATGTAAAGTCTGTGATTCTTCTCTCCATTATTTTCTACAGTTAAAATGTATGCAAAACTTGTTCTGCTTATTAAATGAGGATTAGTTTCGCCTTTAATTCCTGAAACGCCTCTAAGTTGTACTTTTCCATCGATATCCTCAAAGGCCACTGTTTGTTCAACTTTTTCCTGCCAAAAAATTTCAACATGTCGAATATTTCCCTGGCCTATAAATCCCACCATTAAAGCCAATCCTGCAACTCCGACAATAATTGCGATAACTATTATTTTTTTATCTCTAATAACCATATTAGGTGTTATTTCTTATTTTAAATAAAATCACTGTATTCTAGATTTAATGTAAACATAGGAAATAATTATTTTTACGCGTAAATAAAAACAAAATTTTATATCCATTTAAAAAATCGAAGCGATATGAATGACAACCATGTGGTTGCAACCGTATTCGTCCTAATCACTTTAGCTATTGGTATTCAATTAATGTTGTAAATGATTCACTTTTAATAAAATCATTCCTAGTCAGAATTTTGGTAATGTGAGAAAATTTACTTTAAGTTGTCTACTATTTTTTGAGCCCTTCTCTTAAAACTTGGTTTAAAACACTTGAAAAGCTAACTGAACTAGTGGAATTTTGAATCATTTTTGCTTGTAAAATTCTCATTTTTTTGTCCAAATCATTATCTAACATTATGGTAATTCTTTTACTCATAATATGAAATTAAGATTTCATTATTTAAAGATTAAGATCTTTTAAGAATTAATAATAAAATTTAAATTCTTCTAAATTCGCGATTGAATTATTCCTCAGTTATGAATTTGACCTTAAATTTCACTTTAGGAATTTATCCAAAATTTATTCTACAAGTTACTTGCTAGACAAGTATGATGCAATGTAACGGTACTTGCAAAAATTACAAAGCAACGGATGATACCAGAGAAGGAGGTCGTTATGAACAAGGTCAAAAAAGATGCAATAGGTGTGAAATTTATCTTAAATGGGAAGGGCTTTGGTGTCCTTGTTGCGGATATTTATTGAGAACAAAACCACGTGGGACCAAATTAAAACGAAGGTTATTACTGATGAAAAAAGCTAGACGGAACTCTGGTTTTTAGATAATTCCTGTAACATTACTTTTTTACATATCCTTAATATCTAAAAATTTACCATTCCTCACATGCCAAAATGTGTAACATGTGGTGAAAAATTAATTTCCAAAAATACTACTTATTGCTCTCAGGACTGTAATTATATTCATTTAGGAAATTTGTTTTTGCATTAAGAAAAAAATCTACTGAAATAGGATTTGCATAATTTTATCTAGGACAGATAAGCCATTTGTTTTCGCCATATTTTATTATCTTTTGTATTGTCTGCTATCAAACAACTCCACCAAAAAGATCAACCCTATAATAATCCCAATGTTCAGGATCAATCATCATTACAAACTCTACATTTTCTGAACCCATTTTTTTCTGAATTACATCTCTTAGTGCAAAACTTGTCAAAAATCTATATCTTTTAGAGTTTGCCAACAATGAGAAAGTCTTTCGGAGCCTTGTGCCTCCCCCTAGTCCCCAATACCCCATTTTCATCGCAATAGGCTCCAAAAATATAGTATTTTTTTTCCCAAAATTCTCATCTTCTACACCTGCATACAGATTATAGTTCTCCAGTGGTCCACCTTTGGCATATCCTACAATAGTACTATTACTATCAGTTAATCTCAAAGTGGCAATAATGGTATTTGGATCTAAAATAGATTTAGCGAACCCAAACTTTTGAAATTGTAAAGGGTGTGGTAATTCTTTGTATATCGATGTTAAAGCATCTATATAATCATCAGATTCTCGCTCTTCTATGGAATCAGTTTTTGTCTGAAATACTTGTTTTTCGAACTCAAATTTAGATTCAATTCTAATTTCTTCTTGACGGAGACTCATAAAAGAAATAACCGTATTCATAAAATTTTTTCTCATCTCGGTTGGCAGGGCATGTAAAACCCGCCTACACATCTCGGTCTCTTTATTTAAAAGAGTTTCAAAAAAGTTTACAGACATTCTTACTATTGATGATGGATGCCAGCCAAAAGCATGAGCATTTTTCTTGGCTTTTTCCATTGACTCCGAAAAATCTCCTATGGCGTATCCTCCCATCCTATCAGCTACGGACAAGAACCATCCTAATTCCTCATAATGGGTTTGCAATTCTGGTTTGTCTTTTGTGACTTCAGAGCGATTAAAGCATTCACGCATTTGAATCTCAGGTTTAATTTTATATTCTCCAGTCCATGGATATGATGTTCTTAAAATTAAGGCTCTTATGATTTCTAAATCAAGGTCTGCTTCCTTGATTAATTTCTTCAACTCCTTATCAAGGGAAATATATTGAATTACACTTTCCTCATGTGGTCTATCTACTGATTTTTCCGGATCAAAGTCGTGAAATAATGCTGCTGTGAAAAGATACTCTATATCCTTTGTGTTAAATTTTTGAATCTTTTTTTCCCAAGTTGCTGCTAGTAATGTGACGTAGGTAACCTCTAATTCATGGTCAATATTGTGGTATCCGTAATATTCCCTTCCAAGTCCCTGAGTTTCAAATATGCTAATCGTATAATCCAACATTTGATTATAGATGGCAGTTTTTTCAATATTCGATGACACCAGTAATTCTTGAATCCTATTTTTAAGAGGATGATTAATTGCCTCTGCCATATTCCTAACCTTTGTAATCAGATTGTTTAATAAGTCATAATGATTTTCAGAGTTGGTTTTTTTATTCCTAATTCAAATATACTGTTCTTTGACTCTATTCTGTAACTTGTCAAAATCTGAATCTAATATTTCTAGTCTTCCTCTTAGCGAATTGTTAGGATCTTCACTTACCTCAACTCCTTGTGTAAATGTTAGAAAAAATGCCAAAGTTCGACTTGTAGCAGGAATGCTAGTTCAGTATCTTGAATCTTTTACTGATTCTGTGGTAGTTCGGGATGCAACCAAACCCATAGGAGTAATCGGAGGAAGGGAAATAATCCAAGGCGTATTCAAAAATCCTACTTCAGATTTTTTCGAAACGAAATTTGTTGAAGAAATCTCTGATAATAGGCTATGTGTAGTAACTTCTGAATCTAGCCTTAAAGAATTAATTTCTCAATGGAGAAGTGTAGGAAGGGCATTTGCCATAATTAATGTTGGAAATGATGATTATTCGGTGATTTCTGCAAAAAAACTTCTCGAAATCGGAATGAACGATGAATCTGATTTTCATATTTCCAAAATTCCAAAGAAGAAAATTGTGACCATTGACAATGAGGCTAATTTTGGAGATGTAATTAAACTAATGTTGGAAAATAAGACAAGGAAAATATTGCTTGAAGGGACAAATCAATTTATCAACGATAGAATAATTATTGAAACAATTGAAAATTTTAATTTTCTACTGGGAAGAAATAATTTTTTAGATATTCCGATAAACATTGTCTCTCCAGCAGAAGCAATTACTATTTCCAAGGATTTAACACTCTCAGAGATTTCAAAAACAATGTACCAAATGTCCCAACCCTTGATTATTCATGATGATCGTGTGATAAGCCCTTGGGATATCTGTGTGACTTTGGGGACAATTTAGCAAATCCTAAAATATTTTTCACTATACTGATGACTTGTTAATTAAGTAAATTCCATTTTTGAAAATTTTCCATAAATAATTTATACAATGCGAGAATTAATAAATTTAAGAACAAAATGACGACCTTAAAAATTATGGAAATAGAAGGCATTGGACCTTCCTATGCAGGAAAACTTGAAGCAGTTGGAATGCATTCTTCAGATGACTTGCTAGAAAATGGAAAAACACCTCAAGGGAGAAAAGACTTGGTTGAAAAAACTGGAATATCTTCAAAATTAATTCTAGAGTGGATAAATCTTTGTGATTTAATTAGAATAAAAGGTGTTGGGGAAGAATACTCTGATCTTCTAGAAGAAGCAGGTGTTGATACAGTAGTCGAACTTTCTAATCGAAATGCAGAGAACCTGCAAAAAAAAATGCAAGAAGTAAATGAAGAAAAAAACCTAGTTCGAAAAACTCCTACCATTGACCAAGTAACGGCTTGGGTAGAAGAAGCAAAGACTCTTCCTAGAGTAATAGAATACTAACATTTTTTTGCATGTAATAACTATTTTTTTTAAATATAATAATAATAATTTTAAAAATTTGTTCTCTATATGATTTAAAATATTATTCGAAACGATTTTATTCTGACCCACTAGGGAGGGAATAATGGTTGTAAAAATAATTGAACTTGTTGGTTCATCTCCCAATGGTTGGGAAGATGCTACCAAAGAAGCAGTAGCCAAAGCACAAGAAAGCGTCAAAGATATTCGAGGAGTGGATGTTGTTGCACATACAGCAGTCGTTAAAGACGGGAAAATTACGGAATATCGTGCCAATGTCAAGATTGGATTTGTTGTTGAATAGAATTAATCATATTCTGTTTATAGAAAAATCAGATCAATTTTGAAAATTTTATTTTTTTAAACATTAATTTTTAAAATTTTAATATCTTTATTCCTTAAAACAAGACTTTTAGGTAAAAAAGAATGGAATTTCTCTATGGAAATTTATGAAAAACTAGGAGAGTTTTTTTTAGGCAAACATTACAATTTATCAAAAAAACAAGAAGATGAGATTCCTTTACTTTATGATGCAAAGAATCTAACTACACATGCAGTGTGTGTGGGGATGACTGGAAGTGGAAAGACTGGTCTTTGTATTACTCTAATTGAAGAAGCAGTTTTGGATAAAATTCCCACAATAATTATTGATCCAAAAGGTGATTTGGGCAATCTACTGCTTACCTTTCCAGACCTTCTTCCTGAAAATTTTCGTCCATGGATAAACGAAGATGATGCACGACGAAAAAAACTTGATCCAGACGAATTTGCTGGAAAACAAGCCCAAATGTGGAAAAAGGGATTAGATAGTTATAATCAGAGCCAAGAAAGAATTCATAATTTAAAAGATGCAGCTGATTTTATTATTTACACCCCTGGTAGCGAGATGGGCATTCCTGTTTCTATACTTTCTTCTTTTTCAGCTCCATCTGAGCAAGTCTTAAAGGAACCGGACCTTTTTCGAGATAGGATTTCAACTACTGCAACTAGTCTTCTTGGATTGTTAGGAATCAATGCTGATCCGATACAAAGCCGGGAACATATTCTTCTATCTACGTTATTTGATCATTTATGGCGTCAAGGAGTTCAAGTGGATCTTGGAACTATAATTCAATCCATTCAAAATCCACCTTTCCAAAAGGTAGGGTTTATGCAAATTGAAACATTCTTCCCAGAAAAGGAGCGCTTTAAATTTGCAATGCAAATAAACAATCTTCTTGCTGCACCAGGATTTCAAGGTTGGCTAAAAGGCCAGCCACTTGATATTGATCAAATTCTCTATACGCCTGAGGGAAAACCTCGAGTGGCAATTTTTTCGATTGCACATCTTACAGAGGCAGAACGGATGTTTTTTGTCTCATTACTGCTTAATCAGATTCTAAGTTGGATGCGTACACGATCTGGCACTAATAGTCTAAGGACCTTAATCTACATGGATGAAATTTTTGGATACATGCCCCCCGTTGCACAACCTCCTTCCAAAAAACCATTATTGACTTTACTTAAACAAGCAAGGGCATATGGAGTGGGATTGGTACTTGCTACTCAGAATCCTGCGGATTTAGATTACAAGGGACTCTCAAACACGGGAACTTGGTTTATCGGGCGCCTCCAAACAGAACGTGACAAAGCTCGCATGCTCGATGGATTGGAGGGAATTTCGAGTGGATCAAATTTTGATAGGAAAAATATTGATAAAACAATTTCCAGTCTTGGTAAAAGGGTTTTTCTCCTTCACAATGTTCATGAAAAAGGTCCTGTCATTTTTCATACCAGATGGGCAATGTCCTATCTGCGAGGACCACTCACCAGAAATCAAATTAAAATTCTAATGAAAGATAAAAAAAAGATTCCCTTTTTAGATACTGTACAAAGAGGAAAAACCATTCAATCAAAACCATCTAAAAAAATTGAACTAAAAGAATCAGCACCCCCTCCAATTCTTTCTCCCGGCATTCCACAATTTTTTGTATTTCCAAAAAATTCGTTATGCAATTTTCAAGCCACTCTAGTTGGTATGGCAACAATCCATTTTGTGCATCCAAAAACAAAGAGAAAGATTTACTCTAACAAAGTCTGTTTGTCTATTTATTTAGATGAGGATATGCTGGATGCTGATTGGGAGGAAGCAGAAGAAACCGCCATAGAAGAACGACAGCTCAAAAAAAAGGCTCCAAGTCAGGGTACCTTTACATCCCTTCCAAATCAAGCTACAAAAGCAAGAAGCTATTCAAAGTGGAAAAAAGAATTTAGTAATTATTTATACCGAAATAAGGAACTTCATTTTTTTGAGAGCAAGAATTTTGAAATGAGCTCAAAACCTTTAGAAAGTGAACGTGATTTTCGTATTAGGCTAGGAGATGTTGCTCGAGAAAAACGAGATGATGAAACTGAAAAATTACGTAAAAAATACAAATCAAAAACGGAGACTCTCAACGAGAAACTACGAAAAGCTAAACAAACCATAGAAAAAGAAAAAGAGCAATCAAAGGGCAGGAAACTACAGACAGCTATTTCTATAGGTGCCTCACTATTATCTGCCTTTTCTGGGGGAGGTGGCCTTAACATGTCTACACTAAGTAGAGCTACTACTGCAGCAAGTGGTGTCGTACGGCAACGAAAAGAATTTGGAGATGTCAATCGTGCAGAAGAAACCATTGAAGCAATTTTGGAAAAAATTAATTCACTTAATGAGGATCTGCAAAAAGAAATTGATAATCTTGGGGAAAGATTTGATCCTCTAACAGAAGATCTTGTAGATAAAACAATAAAACCCAGACGATCTGACATTGACATTAAAACGGTGGCTTTGGTATGGATATCACAATAACAAAAGAGACATTACAAGAAAAAATTTCCCAATACGTTTTATTTTGTTAATTTCAATAGATTATAATTTACACCATTTGAAAAACAATGATCGGTTTATGTATGAGACAAGACAAGTACATTTATGGGATTTTTAGACAAAATGAAAGAAAAAGCTGAAGATGCTGTCAAAGAAGGTATTGAGAAAGGAAAAGAAGGACTCGATGATGCAATTGAGAAAGGAACCGATCTCGGTAAAGAAGGATTTGACAAAGCAAAAGATACCACACAAAAAGGAATCGACAAAGCAAAGTCCGATTAACTTTTCTTTTTTATTTTCTATACAAGATTATTTTTTCCAAAAATAAGGCTTCTCGAATGTTTTTATTTGTAATTTGTACCTAGATTTTTCCAAAATTAGATATTCTATAAATATAAAAAACAGATCCGTTATATCTTAAAAAAATCTAATAACATTATGGTAATACACTGTGAATGTGGTGTCTGCCGACATCAAGTTGAAACTGAGTGCATTAAACAAGAATGTCTCTGTTGTAGTAATTTCCATATCCGTTCAGGATAAATTTCAAATTACTCATTATGATAATGAATTGGTTGCAGGATTAGCATCTGTTACTTTGCATAATTCAACTTACCTCGATGTTCTTTTTATCTTGAAACTTTTCCCCATTTTTATTTGAAAATTCTCCTGTTACAATATAGATTCCAGGTTCGCTTAAAATCAATGTAAGGGTTGTAATATCGACATTGATATTTTCAAAAACTTTAGCAGTTTTTTCGGTGCATTCTATATTGATTTCCCTCCCCTCAATTTGCCTACCTTCTTTTGTTATCTGGACTTCATATGACCCACATTCACTTCCATACCCATTAAGAAATAAGGAAAAAGTTAGTTCTTCTCCAATTGCATACTTGTCTTTGATCCCAGATAGGCCAATTTTATAAAATGGGTCAATTTTTACCTCTTCTTGATTTTCTGATGAAAACATAATCAAAATAATCACAATGGGAATGACAATTAGGATTAATTTTGAGGTTTTTTTCAAACCATTTCTTAAAAAAATTTCTGTATAAATAAAATATGCGCATGATAATGACAATTTTAAATTAAATCAAACTAGGTAGATTCTTTTGACGTAGAAAATAAAGGACCAAATTTCAGCGGAACTTGAAATTTGCTAAAAATTTATTCTAAAAAAACTACTGTGTAGACTCTAACCTAACCTTGACATGCATCCCCTTACCATGAGAACGAAGATCCTTGTTTATTCCTAACACCTTCCATTTTTTTCCTTTCAATAAAACTTCAGATTCCTCCTTGTTTTTGAATTTGTCAATTAATTTGGAAGGTAAATCTTCAAACCGGTCAAACTTAGCTATGGTTTTCTCTTCTCCTTTTATCAATTGTGTGAACTCTATCAGAGTTGCTTCAAAAAAATCATCATGAGGCATTTTTTATAATAGTATGAAATTAGATTTTAATTTTTGGATTTTATTTGAAAAATTTAGAACAACTAATTAATAATCAAATTATTTAAAAAGCATATTTTTTTGCATGCTTACAAGGTTTTGAAGATTAGGAGGTTTTTCTTCAACTGAATGGACTCCAAAATCCAACAATTCCTTGACCTGATCTTCATTAAAATCCAAAACACTAACTACCACAACTTTTTTCAATTCTGATGGTCTTTGAGTTTTCAAATCTCGAAGAAAATCTAAACCGCTATATTTTGGCATGCACATATCAAGCAGGATCAAGTCATAATCATTTTTTACAACCTGTTTTAATCCATCTTTTCCATCATTGCAACTAGTAATAGAGTGATTGTCTGCAGTAAACATATCTGAATACAATTCACAAATTTGTGGCGAATCATCAATGTGTAAGACTTTCATAAGATATACTTTTGAGATTAAATAATTATAACAATTGTATGTTCATTTAAACAAACTTGGATTTTACTTGTTTATTGAGGCTAATTTTTTTAGATGTTAATTATATTCTGATCAATTAAATATTCTACCCCTTTTACAAATTCTTCATCAGAAAGTAAATCCTCAGACCACCATTTTGCGTTACTCTTCATCCAAGGTGGAATTTTCGTTGGGACTGGTCCGTTTTTCTCAGTTGGGTTTACATGGATAATTTTTTCATCTATTAAAAATTGGATTCCATTTACAAACGTAATGTCATTAATTTTTTCTTCAGCCCACCATTTAGCATTGTGTTTTATCCAAGTAGGGACCAGAGAAGATTCTACATCTATCTCATCCAAGAACACAATTTTGATCTTTTTATCTTTCAAACTGGAAAATAACCACTTTAATTCATTAAATTGCTGAGAATTGATTTCATTCTTGTAATTATCGTCATAAAAATTAGCGAACTCTTGCGGATGTAAAGTAACTACGGCAAATCCAAATTTTTTCATGCTTTCATTTATTTGTTGTAAAGTAGTTTGGTGTGATACACCCACAAATTTCATCTGCTCTTTATTCAAATCTCCGGTAAACGCGGTTTCCGGGAAGCGGTACAATTTTTGTCCATATTTTGGGAATGGAGGTGTTTCTTCATCTAACTCTGAACTAAAATGAGTAAATTTTAGGGACTCTAGTGCAGAAATTGTGTCGTCATTGAATGCATTAAATGGTGGAATGAACACATCTGGTTGTACTCCAAATAATGATTTGATCTTGTCATTTGCACGCAAAATCAACATTTCTTGTCCTTCTTTAGAAAACTGAGTGAAATTTTCGTGCTCCCATCCATGATTGGCAAATTTCAGATAGGGACTGTTTTTATTATATTTCAGAAATGATACTAACTTTTGATCATCTCCGATTTGACCTCCTATTACCCCAATGGTAAGTTTTACATCACTTTCAATAAAGGAATTGATTATTTCCATTTGAACATCATCTAGAAAATGGTCCTGTACATCATCTAGCCTAAATGCAATACATTCACAGGAATCAAAAATTGAGATATTTGGATCATTACCTTTTTTTAAAAAGGAATCTTGCAAATCCATAATTTTAAAATCAGAAATCTCTAAGTTGACACTCTCATTTGATTTGTCTTTGATTCTAAATTGAATTTGCGTGATTTTTGTAGAATTGATCTCTCCGGTAATATCCATATCATTTAATTCAAAAATTTGGATTGTTTTTTTATTAGGTGGAATGTCATCTATCGGAATTTTAAAGGTTTGCCATGATGATTCAAAATTGTCATTCGAAAAATATACCCAAAACTCTTTCAACGATAGAGGCTTATCTATCTTATAGGATAATTGAAGTTCCTTATTTGCCAGATTAATTGGTGAAAATGATTTACTTCTGGTAAAGACAGCATTTCCCTCTCCACCAGTTTCTAGTTCTAAAAAGAAATCAGAATCAGGTTTTAACTTTTGAATTCCCGCGGCAGATTGTTTAACCCATGTTAAATTAGCAAGGTTTTCTATATCTTGAAACGTAGTTTGGATAGAATTGAAAATGGTATTATTTTGAGGAACTTCTAAATTTTTTCTTGAAATGTATGGCTTGTCTGTTTCAATCTTAAATTCTGCATGACCCTTATCAATTGAAATTTCGCTGTTTGCAAGAATTTGGGAAGGGTCATTTTCATCATAAATTAAAATTCCATATTTACCAACCTTTAATTCAGATATGTGAGCACTCCCACGGTTAAATGTTACAGTCTTTTCAAATCCTTTTGAATCAAAAATTTCGACAATATAATTTGCCCCCCAAGAATAGTTAGGACTATTTTCAGTACTGGTCTGAATAATGATATAATCAACCTTGGCAGGCCAGTCTGTAACAATTTTAAAATCATGACTGCCTGATGCCAGTCTTATTGGGGAATACTCGTATACAATATCATTATCGATAGAAACTTCTGCTTTGTAGAATTCACCCTCTGAAATTGTTGAAGGTAACCAGAACCTTTGGGTTTTTCCTTCAGCATCGGTGTGTGTGGTTTGAATTACATTTCCTTTATGAGAGTATACTTTCAAAACAGCATCCTCTATTGGAGTCGCTCCATCCTCATAATATGCAAAAAATTTCATCCCAATAGATGGATTGATTGGGATCTTTATCACTTGGCTTATTTTGTTTTCTAGTGCGAGAAATTTTGTCCCAACTAGCATATCATTAGAGTAGGCAGAAATCTTGTATTTTTTCCCAATAGGTAACTCGGAATTAAAATAAGGATCCAACTTCTTTCCAATTAATTCTAAATTAATTTCCTTATCTTCAGAGTTAATTTGTAATTGAGAGTTACCAAGAGACATCCTGTCTCCATTGGGATATGTTAATTCAAATCGAATAGATGCTTGTTCTGCATATATCCCATCGATTACATTTGGAATTAAAAAAACCCCTAAAACTAATAATAAAAATATCTTCTTCATTTTACCTTGTCAACCACTCATTTTTTCTGAATCCCCACAATGCTGGAAATATTAACCACGAGGTGACAAAGGTAGTCAAAAGATCCATCAAGGGTTTAAACAGCCAGGTCTTTGCTCGATAATCGCGAAATTTATAATCTGAACCATGTGCTAAACCTGGTAAAATCATTCCGGCCAAATACAATAACGGTAAGGAAACGTTGTTGAGTACAATGGGGACATATAGAAATACTGTAAGGATTATCATTGGCATTGAAAACATTGACATAAAATCTAAATAAAAAATCGAAGCCATTAGTGGATGTTTCTTCCAAAAGAATGTACTTACAAAGAAATTAACTCTCAAAGTGCCTTTTTTCCACCTTTTTTGTTGTTTGATGAAAATTTTCCATGATTCTGGTACGTCTGTATATACAATTGCACTTGCAACGTAACCTGTCTTCCAAGCCACAAATGCTTGTGCTGTTAATGCTCTGTCTTCAGCGTCATCATATTCTGACATGGCTTGCATTGTTTTTTTTGAAAGCGATGAAATTTTTTTCCCATTTTTGTGCACATACATACTTGCAATTTGATCTTTCGCCCACTTTGGTGCCATAGCGTATGATGTTAATTCCCTATCGTCCCCGTAGTGAATTGGAGATTCTGCCCAATATGGAATAAATTGCTCTAAAGACTCACGTCTATAGGCAGCAAGGCACCCTGAACAACACAGGACAGATCCAAATTTACTTTCCGTTGTTTTGCGGATATTAAAAAAATAATCGTACCAAACATCTTGAAATTTTGTTAACAAATTTTTTCTGGAATTCCAGACCTTGGCGTGTCCAACAAGGGCTCCCAACCTAGAATCTTTTGAAAATGCTTTAACAAACTCTTCAATTGCGTGTTGATCTATAATGCTATCTGAATCTATAAGAACAAAATACTCTCCATTTGCAATTTTAAACCCATCTGCAAGTGCACGTCTTTTTCCTGAATTTTTCTTGTGAATTACTTTTAATCTTCTACCATGCTGTTTGACCAAATCATCTAATATTTTTTTACTCCCATCATTACTTCCATCGTTAACAGCTATTACTTCGATTTTTTTGTATGATGAACTCAAAATGGAGTTCAGAACATCTCTTATCATTTCTTTTTGATTATAC
>JAHELB010000078.1 GCA_024644385.1 Nitrosopumilaceae archaeon
GCAAATTTCTATCTGCAGAAGAATGAGCTTGTGATCTGCTATCCCATGTCCTTAATCTTTCAATCGAACTTCTCATGGCTGTCGTTAATGGCTTTCCAGTAGAGTCTTTGTTTTGAGTTCCGATAATAGTAGATAATCCCATATCATGCATTGTCAATGACGTTCCAGCACCCACTCGTGTCCTATTTGTTTCATCATTTGCAAAAGACCGCCATTCTGCACCAACATCTGAAATTTTATCCGTAACTACAAATCCGCAATTTCCACAAAATAATTCCCCGGTATTCTGATCAGTTACTATTTTTTTATTCCCACAAGAAGGACACCTTGGCCCTGAAACAATTGTGCTTTTTAACATTTTAAATATAATTACCTCTATTGAGTTATTATCGTTTTTACCTATATTCTTCGGGTTATTGGTGTGTAGGTTAAGCTAATTTATTCTTCAATTAATACAATTTAGAAATTTTACAATTCTATTAAATTTTTTTCTCGTTTATTTGGTGATATTGAGATCGATTAACCCCTCAAAAACATGTTGAAAAAATTTGATTTTAAATAACCCATGAAAACTCTTTCCAATCACACTTTTTGTTTTTTAATAATTCATTTTCCCTATAGATTTTACCTACCAAAAAAGACCTAGTTTGGAGAAAAATACTTTAATCAATTACTGATACATTTCGATAGAATGACGGAAGTAGGTGCAGGCCAGATTATTTTTGATTTACGCAAAAAAATTCAAAATATAACTTTTGAATTAAAAAACATTGGTGATCAATCTGGAGAATTTCCAGAGCTAATTAAATCTGCAAACCTATTAAGGGCAAATGAGCATCTTTTAGAAGTCAATTCTAAACAAACTGAATTATTATCGGTCTATGAAAAATATTCCTTAGAACTAGAACAGATGCTCTCAACAGTTTTTGAAATTCAAAAAGATCTTAAAGAAATTTTAAAAACACAATCATCATTAATTTCAAATCAGACAAAAAATAAAACAAAGCCAAAAGCGAAAAAGAAAATTTCAAGAAAATAAGCTATTTCAAAACTTTGAATTATTTTTGTAAATGAATAATATCGCCTGCAAGTACTCTGATATTTTTTTTATTGAAAATTACAAGAGCGCCATCATCGTCAATTTTTATGGCCTTTCCATTAATTTTTCCTTTCTTGGTCGCTAATTGAACATTTTTTCCTATTGTGGATGATCTTTTTGTCCATTCTTTTATTATTTTTTTTACATGGCCAATATTTAGTAATTCTATATTTTTTTCCAATTCCTCAAAAAATATTTGAGTAAAATAGGTGGGTGTTATCTCTTTATTTATATTTTGTAAGGCAGTAACTCCATAGAAATTTGGGGTATCATGCAAATCTTTTTCTATTTTTTTGAGGTCAACTTCAAAATTAATTCCCACTCCTAAAACAATGCTTTCAATTTTGTTAGATTGTATTGATGCCTCTACCAGAATTCCAGCAACTTTTTTCCCCTGTATGGTAATATCGTTAGGCCATTTTAATTCTGGTTTTATTTTAAAGCATTTCTCTATCGCATTTGATACTGCAAGTGCTGAAGTAATTGGAAACAACGTAACAATTGAGATATCAAACTCTGGATTAATAATGACCGATAGCCAAATTCCACCTGTAGGCGAAAACCATTTTCTTCCTTCTCTTCCTTTTCCCTCTGTTTGCTTTTTGGCAATTACTACTGCTCCGTTATTTTTGGAATCTTTAGCCAGCTTCATAGCAAACTCTTGCGTTGAATCTATAGAATCAAAATAATATGCTTCACGTCCAATTTTTTTAGTTTTCAATCCTGAGGAAATTTCCCAAGGAAGTAACAAATCAGTATTTGATACTAATCTATAACCTAACTTTTGTTTTGATTCTATTTTGTACCCTAATTCTTTAATTTTTTTAATGTGTTTCCAGACTGCCACACGACTAATTTTTAATACGTCGCTTAGATCCTGACCTGACAAATATTCTGTATTGTGTGTTTTTAAAAAGGAAAGTACCTTTATCAACCCTGGATGGTCTTTTGAACTATATGACAATCATTGTACACAATTAAAAGTCGATTAAATCATTTGTGTTTTTTGCCATATATTAGGAAACAAAATAAATACAGTGTGACTCTCAAAAATTTATGGCACAAGGAAAATTTGCAACCTCGATTTCGTGTATGGATGGCAGAATTCAGATTCCCTTGACAAATTGGATTAAAGCAAATTATTCTGTTGATTATGTTGATGCCATAACTGAACCTGGAGTCGACAAAAAAATAGCTGAAAACGAGAGTCTTGAATCAATAAAAACCAAAGTCTCCATCTCAATTAATGCACACAAATCTGCTCTGATTGTGGTTTCTGGGCATTTTGATTGTGCTGGAAATCCAGTTTCTGATGAAGAGCATAAATCTCATATTAAAAAAAGTATGGAAGTTATTTCTTCATGGGATTTGAATGTAAAAGTTATCGGTGTTTGGGTTGATGGTAATTGGAATGTCAATTTGATTTAGATTTGAATATGATTTATTGAATAAAAGCAAATGAAATAACTATCTTCTTTTCTTGCGCTTGAGATAATCTGTAATTATTTTTCCTGCAAGCTCATCTGGTGTCATATCGTTTTTGTTCGACTCTGATGATAGTTTTTTGGCATTTGTCTTTGATATCTTAAAGGAAATATTTTGCTTGATTAAAAGCGATTTTGCTCGTTTTAGGAGTTTCAAATGGGATGATTTTGGGGATTGGGAGAGGGCAACAAGATATTTTTTTCTCAATGCTGAGTCAAGTTTTGAAATCTTCTTAACAATGTTTTCTGCCTTTGATGTATTTAGTACCAAGGAGTAAAGCCTGGTCATCTCGTCTCGTGATATTTGGGAGGGTACTAGCTCTTTTAGCTTATCAGGAACCCCTGCAAATCCCAGATACTTGTTGAGTGTTTTGGGCGACATTCCCATGGATTTTGCAGCAGCTGACTTCCCCACCTGTTCAGTCAAATACTTGCAGGCCTCGGCAATGTCTCTGTGATTCATGTCGTTTCTGTGAATGTTCTCCACTACTGAAGCTGCCTTTGCATCTTCAAGGTCATATTCTGTCTTTTTAGTCAATAAATGAACGGGAATCTTTTTTGCACCTAATCTTTTCATGGCTGCAAGCCTTCGCTGGCCAGACATCAAAAGATAGTTTTTACCTTCTTTTTGGACTAGTGGTGGATTTAGCAAGCCCTCGTTTTTAATAGATTTGGCAAGCTCTGCAATTCCTTCACGGTCTAATTTTCTCGCTTGTGCTTCCTTCCAAATTTTTATCTGTTTTATGGGAATTTCCTTTAATCTGTAGGAAATTATTGGCTTGTATTTTCTTGCCATTCACTTGAATAATATTTAGATATACTATGTAATGTTTTGGT
>JAHELB010000033.1 GCA_024644385.1 Nitrosopumilaceae archaeon
AGAAGATGACGGTACTTTAGCTATCACAAATAAAGTAGAAGACTCTTGTGCAACAACTGACCAGCCTAAAACATACCATTGGGTTGCAGCTAAAGGAACAGTTGGTACCTGGCCTTACCACGATCATACCTTTGGTGGAGAAACAGGTGCCGAAGATAAAGGGTTGTTTGGAGTTGTAATTGTTAACGATTCACAAACTGAGGCATTTATTGATGGTAAGTTAAGGAATTTTCCAGTAAAGCAAATTGACAAAGAATATGTTCTATACATGGTAAGAACTAGTTTTTGGGGTTTAGAGATTGACAACACTAAAGGTGGATTGCAAACGCCTCTTTGGCTAAACCCAATGTTGTCTGCAAAACTAAATGATGAAGTAAGATTTCATGTGGTAGGGCTAGGAACAGAATTTCATACATTTCATATGCATGCTCACAGATGGATTGATCAAGGGACAACTGATGTGATTGATACCAAAAATATTGGACCTCTTGCAAGACATGTGTTTGTTGTAAAAGCTGGTGAAGGTGTAGGGCCTGGTGATTGGATGTATCACTGTCATGTCTTTAGACATATGGAAGCAGGAATGACAGGAATTTTTAACGTATCAACAGATGGAGGTCCAAGTCATCCCGGTCCATCTCCATTAATTTGAGGTAATGAATAATGAATAAAATTTTACTAATTTCTCTGCTTGTCTTGTTTACTATCCCGATAGGATTTGCTTTAGCGCAGGGATTTCCTTGTGAGAATCCATTTACTAGTGGCAATGATAAAGTCATTGGAGATGGGTCAGATAATGTTCTATGTGGACAGAAGGGTAATGATAAAATCATTGGTGCAGGTGGAGATGACATTTTGATTGGAGGTCCTGGTAATGATATGATAATTGGAGGTCCTGGTAATGATATGATAATTGATGGGCCTGGAAAGGATGTCCTAATTGGAGGTGGAGGTGATGATATTTTCAGTTTATTCCCAAATGATGAACTAGATAGAGTGAATTGTGGTGGTGGAGATGATACTGTCCTTATAAGCAGCCTTGAGGAGCTCGACAACAATATTATTTCAAAAAACTGTGAGAAAATAATTTTAAATTAAATTATTTTTTCATTTACAAAATTTTTCCTTTTCTAGTAGAAAAATAACCAAACCATAAAGAAAAATTAGAACCTAAGTGATCTTGCCATCAAGTTTAATCAAGACCCCACTTCCAGATTCAACAGTAAGATTATGCTGAGAAAAATCAATGTCAAGAGTCACGTCAGATGAAATGGTAAACACAGAATTATTTTGAACTAAAACACTCTCTGGGACATTTACATTAGTATACAGTGTACAAGAATTTGTAATTATCATATCTCCAGAATAGGGAACAATACACGAATCTGCTGGCATTATTCGATAAATCTTTCCATGGTATAATGAAGAGACATACAAAAACCCATCAGGACCCATTTCAAGATCTGTTATACAGCCAAACCCGCTTCCAAATTCAATTTCCTCAGAATTATCACCAACATCTAAAACAAGATCCGACAAATCAGGATTAGAAAATACAAAAGAATCTCTTGGTTCATTGAGAATAAATCTGTAAAGGGTGTTTTGGCAATCTCCAACAAATACACTATCAGAGTAATCGGCAAAGGAAAGACTATTGATAAACAAAATAGAAGTTGGGGCTACAGTGTCCTCCCAGCTAAATTCCGGGTCGCTATACACAAAATCTTCAAATCCAGGGAGTGAGTCAATTTCCTCCTGAGTTGCAGGTCCCATTATTGGTTCCCATCCACTATTAAAATTGGGAGAAATAAAATTAATTTCATCAAAGGTTGATGGCCCATTTTCTGTATTCCACATGTTTCCAGTCAGAGGATCAACTGTAAGACCAAAGCTATTCCTAATTCCCATAGCAAGGATTGGTCCAGACGGATCAATTGGTAGGATTACACTCGTGTTATCAGGCTCACCAGATTCAAAATTCTGTAACTTTCCATTTCGATTAAGATCACCTATAATTGCAAAAATATTATTGTCAAGATCTTTTGCTAATACTCCACCATTATGATTTGGACCAGGTGTAGCTGGTAAGTCTTTAATTAAAATTGGATTTATCAAGTTTGTTCCATCCCAAGAATATTTGTAAATACGATTTCCTAGAGGGGTTTGGCCGTCTTCCAGTGATTCAGTAAAAAACAAGTAAACATTATTTCCTACACTTTCAATTCCCAACAAACCTCTCTCCGAATTATTACTTACAGGAACATCCAAAACTGCATTATTTTGAAGAATACCATCACGAACCAGATGGACTTTCCCGTCATTTTTTTGCAAAACCAGAATATCAGAGCCGACAAAGGAAATCGAAGTTGGTGATGAAAGCCCGGTTACAAATTCCTCGACAACAAGTGTGGGATCATTAACAGTCATTGCAAATACATTAGGCGTAGAAGTTACTAAAATAATTAAAACCAATGCATTTTTCATAGTTGTTAGAATCCTATAAGATAATATAAATTCCGTTTGGAAATTAGGAATGTTTTTGAGATATTATTTTTCGATAAGTATGCCCACAGAGGTTACATGAAATTCTAATTGCTTTTACAGATGTTCTGCCTAATCTAATTTTAGAATTAATTCCTGGAGCAATAAAGGATTTACATTTTTTGCAAAATACTATTCGAAGATCATATGGCATTCTAATGTTGTGTCTTGTACTAATCCTGCGTGCAAGTTGCGCTTGCCGTTGAGAAAGTTCCGGATTTGTTCTAGCATTTGATATGGCAATGTTGATTAGAATTTCCATTCTTTCAAGAGCAATTTTTCTTATGGCTGGTTTCATAATTATGATTTTGGATTCACCTAAAAATGGGTTCTTATTTGAAAAAATGCAGTCAGCGGGATTCGAACCCGCGTCACAGGGTTGGAAACCCCGAATACTAACCAGGCTATACTATGACTGCACAAAAAGGAAAACAAAATTTCCTACATAAAAATGGTTTTTTCGTATTCATAAAGCAATCTTGCGACTATAACATGGGCCTCAAGAGAAGAATCATTTAAAGAAATCAGTTGATCGATTCTTTTTAGTATATTATCAGAGAAATGTCCTTTTTGAAATCCACCAATTACCAAGCAGGAATTTTCCGGGATTGTATTAACAATGTTTTCAAAAGAAAGTTGTTTTCCTTTTCTAGAGAATCCAACTACTATGGAAGGATTAATTTCATCAATTAAATCTGAAAACGATTTATCTTTGATTTCCAATAAATTATTTCCCTTAGAATCAATGGTTTTTTCTAGGAATAATTTTTCAATTAATCCGGCAAATCTATGGTAAGATTTTGGGATATGAATATTATTTCCAAAATAGATTACTTTATCGTTTATTGTATGGATGTAAATTTTAATTTCATTTTTTTGGTACAAGGGAATTGATGTTGCCTCTAGGATACAAAAATGAACAAGATCTGGCCTTCCCCGTTTTATTTCGTTTGCAATTCCCTTCATTGCTGCAAAATGCCAAGAGTTATCGAGTAAAATCTCCAAAGGTTTCTTTCCAAGTTTTTGTGCATGTGAAATTACTGAGGGGTGTGATTTTAATTCGCTGGGAATTAGTTCTAAAGAAGATTCAGCTAAAATTAAAGAAATCATTTTAATTGATCATTTCAATTTGATTTTTAAATTCATTCCATCCAGATTTTGGTTTACCCTTTACATCCACAAGACCTGCATTACATATGTAGTGATTTAATCTTTCAATAACATATTCGCTACTACCCAAACCTGAACCGCCTCCAACACTAATGCTTGTCTCACCAATTTCTTGACTCTCTGGAACACAGGTACCTTCTGGTCTGTCGTATTGCCTATACCATGTTAAAAATTCTATATCAGACTCATTTTCTGAATAATACTCAAACAGATTTACTAAGAATTCCTCTTGAGAAGTTGAATCTCCCCCCACAAAATCAGATGTACTCCAACTTACCTCAAAAAATGCAATATTCTTGTTTGGAACCATTTCAAAAACTTTCTCCAAATCTATCTTGGCTTCTTGAGGAGTTTTTACGATATCATTCAAGGAATTAACTGGAAAGTATGAAAATGCTACAAAATCACCTATGGCTAATTCACTAACAATATGTTCCAGGTTTTTGTTTACCACCTGATGCAATGCAAATGAATTACCAAACTTTACATCAGGATGTTTCTCTTTTAGTTTTTCGTAAACTCCAGAAAATAATTCCTTGTATATTGGAATGTTTTGTTCGGAATAACGAAATTGTGACTCTGTCTCCCCTGAAATAATTACAGAATCTACTATATGATATCGTGTTAGAATTTCATCAAGGACATTTACGAGTCTATCTTCGCCTATTGAATTAATAGAAGGGTTGCCAATCCAACTTGGAAAGGGTCCTCGCGTTTCTCCATTAATTATCGAAAAGAAGAGTGTTACTTTGAGTTTATTTTTTTCATTTAATCCCATGATTACATCTGATTGACTCCATTCAAATTCGCCTCGTTGAGGCTCAATAAGATTCCAAAAGAGATACACATTACTTCTCCCTATTCCAGTTGATGATGCATCTGAATAGATTTCATCGACTTTTTGTAAGGATACTGATTGGTTGGGCGTATTTATTACCAGACCAATTTTTTCTTTACCTTGTAGAGTATTGTTATTTTCAGAATTTGGTAAGGCCAAAATGGCTGTCATTATAACAATAATTATCGCTATTCCTACAACCCCACCTAAAATTTTCTTGTCCACGGTGATTGAAAAAGAAAAGAAAGTAAAAAAGTTGTGATCGTTTTATCTATCCAGAAGTACAACCGCTATATCCACATTCTATACAGATACTACATCCCTCTACAAAGACTAGGTTGTTCCTGCAAGTTGGGCATAATCGATCTTCAGACAACTCTTCTTGTCTTTGTGGCTCATCTGAAATTTCTTCCTCATGAATTTTGATTTCCAAAGAAGCCGTTACTTGGGATTTGATGTATGGATTTGTTATGGTGGTGCTAATAAAATTCGATACATGTTGACTCGGAACTACATCAAATGTTTTTTCGGCTTTTTCACTGGTCATGTGAAGTACTTGTTTATGCCTAGAACCGTCACGATATACCGTAATACCTTTGAGTCCCATCTCATGGGCCAACAAGTATGCCGACTTTACATCTTCTGCGGTAACATCATATGGCATGTTAATTGTCTTGGCAATTGCATTTCCAATCCAGTTTTGCCAGACTCCTTGTGCCATGAGATGATCAGCCCAATGAATATCCATTGCCGTAACAAAGACGTCTTGCATCCATTGTGGAATTTCAGGAATTCCTCTCAAAGACCCATAATTATCTGCAATCTTTGCAAGAATTTCATCATTGTACAATCCAACTTCTTTGAGAGCTTGCTCTACAACTTTATTTGTATAGAAGAATCGGCCAACGGTAACTCTTTTTTCAAATACAAGTGCAAAGGCTGGCTCCATCCCATTTGAACAATCAGCAATCATTGATAGTGTTCCTGTTGGAGCTACTGTAGTAGTCAAGACATTTCTAATGCCTTGTTTTTTGATTTTTTCAATTAGGGCATCCCACTCGTAAGAGTGTAAATCTTTTTGTTTTTCAAAATACCCAGCTACCGGAATCTTCCCTTCAGGATATTCAGTTTTAGAACATAAGGGAAATTCACCACGAGTATTTGCAAGGGCTACACTTTCCTCCATAGAATAGTATGTTAGGGCTTCAGATAGTTTTGATTGAAGATCATATCCTTCAGGTGAATTGTAGGGAATTTTCAATTTGTATAATAGATCTGCAACACCCATTACGCCCAATCCAATTCTCCGGGATTCCTTGGAAGCAATATCTATCTCTTTCACAGGATAATGATTCACATCAATGATGTTATCTAGGAATCTTGTTGTTTTCCTAATAGTTTCCTCATATCTTTGCCAATCAAATTCATACTCACCATCTGCTTTTCTTTTTACAAGATTGGCAAGATTGATAGAACCTAGGTTGCATGATTCGTATGGGTATAGACTTTGTTCACCACATGGATTTGTTGCCCTCAGTGGAGCTTTTCTGGCTTTTGCAAATACATTGTATTTGTTTATTTGATCAAAAAAGATCAGGCCTGGTTCGGCGCTTTTCCATGCAGAAAGTGCTATCAAATCGATTAATTGATGAGCATTAATTTCCTTGACAGGTTTCTTATCACGAGGACTACGTAGCATGTAATTTCCGTCTTCAGTGTTTACCAGGGAATGCCAAAAGTCTTCCCAGACCCCAACACTAACATTAAAGTTCTCGAGTATTCCTGGTTGTGTTTTATTTGTAATGAATTTTTCAACATCCGGATGCCAGGCTTCAATGATTCCCATGTTAGCACCTCTCCTCTTTCCTCCCTGTTTTACAACTTCAGTGACAGTGTTTATTATGTTCATAAAGGATACAGGTCCAGAGGCAACACCTGATGTGGATGCAACAATATCACCTTCTTCTCGAAGGTCAGAGTAATTGATTCCAACTCCACCTCCTGATTTGAAAATTAAAGCGGCATCTGATGTAGATTTCATGATTTGTTCCATTTCATCTTCCATTCCAAGTACAAAACACGCAGAGAGTTGTCCTAATCTCCCTCCCGCATTCATCATGGTAGGAGAATTTGGAAGAAAGTCTTGAGATTTCATCAACTCACAATATTCCGTAATTCTGTCTGCATACGAATCGAATTTCTTGGCTGCAAGTAGGGTAAGTATTTCCTTAAAGCTTACCTTCATTTGGCCGTTGTTAGCAAGTGTGATGTAATGGTTTATCAGTGATCTGAAGTGCCACTTGTTGAGAAAGTAATCGCCAACCTTGAATTTATAATCAAAGTTGTCTAGTTTTTCAAGATAGGCTTTTGCTTCTTCAATATTTTGAGTTTTGTTTCCTGATTTATCAAAGACTTGAGCATCATAGAGCATATCGCCTACTCCAACCAAAATTGCTACTCTCTCAAACATTTGAGTAGGAGTCTCAGTAATTTCGTTTTTTCCATTTCTGAAAAGGTATCGAGATGCCAAAACTCTAAGACAGTTTAGATCAAATTTCTTTGAAACAGGATCCAAAGCCTTGGAATTTAAAACCTTCATCTTTTCATCTCTTAGTTTTCTTCTTTCATGCCTGTAAACGATATATGCTTTGGCGATATCACTATTACCACTGTCAATAAGAGTAGATTCTACGATATCTTGAATATCCTCAACGCTAGGTGCTCTTTTATCTGTGAATCCTTGCTCAACTAATTTTTGTACAACTTTATTTGCAAGTTGATCTGCCAGCACACGATCGGCTTTAGATGTGGCTGCTAATGCCTTGAAGATGGCATTTGAAATTTTATTTTCATTGAAGGCCGTTACTGCGCCACTGCGCTTACGGATCTCACTGATAGTACTTTCAATTTGTGAATTGTCCAATAATAATCTCCCCGCATGGGGTAGAATGAATGTGGATATAACTTGTGTGCTCGAAAAATTTTGATCTTGTCCCCTTTACTTGTCAATTTTTTTAATACCACTACTATGAAATTCATACCGGCACAACTTATTCAACTCTATACCAACGATATAATTATAAATGGAGATAATTTTTTTGCATGAAGATCGTTTGTAGTTTTGAAACTACGAATTTCAGACGATGTAAGGGGATTTACATTGAGGACACTTGTCTGTAAATGGTTGGTCCTTAAAGCCACATTCACCACAGATAGCAATGTTTCGTACAGGTTTGAAGGAATTCGTCAACTCTGCTGTCTTTTCAATGGATTTTTTTATCTCTCCAATTTTTGCATCGCTATCGATTTGTAAAATAACTGAAAGACCACCATTTAGAATCTTTGATAGTTTATTACACTCTATGATTTCATCACTTTTTGCTGTATAATTACCGATTTCAGCAGAATTAAGAATTATTCCTTGAGAATAGGAATCAGAATCTGATGTATTTAGGGCAGAGTTTTTACCGTATTTTTCGCCATCAAGGCTGGCAAATCGAAGAGATCCCTCAGTCTCAGTCATGGATATATAGACAGGATCCCCAATTTCCTTACTTTTTTTGGCACTAACATCAACTGCTGTTTCTATTACTTTATGAAGAACTGCACGACCATCTTTGTTGTCTTTGTAACCCAAGATGTTAAAGACTGCTTCTTTTAGACCAACAAGATTTACAACTAGCGATACTGAACTTCTTTGCATATATTGTGTGTTCTTTGCAAGTATTGGATTTAATCCTCTTCGGGTAAGATCAGAAATATCTTTCTTTCTTAATGCCATAGAGGATAATGCTGGTTTCATAAGTAATGCTAATCTTGCTCTAAAGTATGTTTCATCTTTATTGGATTCAAAGGCAAGTCTTGGAAGATTTATAGAAACTGATTGTAATGTAATTGCAAGTGGTCCAGTAGTTTTTGTTGTACCATTTGTTATTCCATAACTGGAAATTTGATTCTTTGCAAATGTTACCTTTCCTCCAATTGAAATTATTTCTGCTGTTTGTTCTGAAACATCAGCAATCTTACCTTTGGAATAATCAATTATCAATCCAATTTTAGGAATTGGTGTAATCTTTGCATAATTGTGGTATGCGTTAATTATGGAATTAATAATTTTTGTATCAGAACCTAAAGCGAGTCTAATTGAAATATTAGTTCCTACTTTGTTGTAATTTGATGTTGTAGATGCAGTAGCAAATGCATTAGTTAGTTTTTGTTCAAGTTCTGGGAGCTCCTTTGAATGCTTGTTAAACAAAGATGCAAGTCCATCAAGAACAATTTCTTGTGATGCTTCTTTTGAGAGTAAAGATATTACTACTGACAACGATGATGTTATATCATCAAGTGATTTTGATGATGGGACTCTTGAGACATCAAGATATTTTCCACCAAGAACAATTCCATCTTCAATGAGTTCTTTAATGTTGACAAAAATTGTGTCTGGAATAATTGACCATATTCCTGGGTTTGTAATGTGTAAATCTCCAGAAAGATGAGAATCTGCAACATCTTTGGGTAAAATATTGGTTAGCAAGTGTTCGGCAAATACACGCTGGCCAGTCGTAAATAACAAACCATCAGCACCACCTCCTGCATTATCGAGATTTGAGAGCATTTCTTGTATATCATAAACAGGCAGGCCTAGGCGTGCCAGTTTGTTGCGGTACTCCTCATGGCCATGCTCTAAAAGAACAGAGTTTACCATTTCGCGTATTAAAGAACCTGTAAGATATGTAGTTTGATATTTGTAAATTCTATTTTCAACTTCTTCAGTAATTTTTTGTGCTAGTTCTAATGGAAGGCTTCCTTCTCTTACAAGCGATTGAATAATTTTGTGAGAGTTAAATTCTTCAATGGATTCGTGAGATGTTCGGACATACATTTTTCCACTTTCAATTATTGATCTTTCTTCAATTTGTCTGGCTAAGCTTAAAACAAGTTTTCCGAGATTTGTAATTGTGTAACGTCTTTCAGATTTATTTAATGCAACAAGGGATTGCCTTAATAATTTTCTTAGATGATAGGCAAATTTTCCACTCTCTTTTTTTGACTTGAATCCTGCTAATGATTTTAATTCAGAGTAGGTCAAAGGACCCTTTGAATTTAAAATTCTCAAAATATCTATTCTGTTAGGGCTTGCCATTACAGAAAAGATCATTCTAACTCGCTTTGATGTAGATTGGAGAATACTACCTTTCTTTGGTTCTTCTAGTTCCTCACTCATATCCATAATCATGACTTAAAAAAGGAGTAATTAAGACTTGTGACTGAAAAAGAATTTTTAAATTTAGATCAAATTTTAGGTTTTAGAATATATTTTTAAAAATTAGATCATTTTTTGATCTGTTTGGATCATTTTTTGATCTGTTTGGATCATTTTTTTTAAAAAATTGGATCAGTTTTCATGAACATCAAGAGAAAATTCCGATGTAGATAATGTTTGTCCACAAGAAGGACATTTTCCATGATATGGATTCAATACATCTTTTAGCGCTTTTAGCATTTTCATTGTTGTGATCTTTTCACCGCATTTTCCACATGTGACTTCTACAGACATGTAAAGGATCAGAAATACAAAATAATTAAGAAACTAATATGATTTTTTTTATAACTTTACTAAATTATTTTACTGTCTTTCAATGATAATTCCCCGTTCATCAAAACCAGTTATTTTTGCCCTGGCTCCAACGGGAAGATCTTCGGGGGTGGAAATGCCTGCCATAAATCCTGAAATTCTTAAATTAGCATTATCCAAAAGCATCACCACAAAGGCATAAGGAGTATATTTTTCAAAGCCTGCAGGCGCCACTGTGATTATTGTATAAGTAGCAATCGTGCCTGTACCCTCTAAAAAGACATCTTCAAAGCCCTTACTACCACATTTTAGGCAATAGTAGGCAGTAGACAAATGAAGATAACCACAGTTAGTACATTTGTGGGTTAGGAGTTTACCTTGTTTAGCATTTTCCTTTACTTGTTCTTCGACAGACATTTTACACACTCTGAAATATATGAACTGCACAACTTGCACCGGTTGCACCAAAGTTATGAGTCAAACCGATTTTAGCATCTCTGACTGTTCTTTCACCAGCCTTTCCAGTCAGTTGATCAAATACCTCTACTACTTGCCCAATACCAGTGGCTCCAATGGGATGTCCTTTTGATTTAAGACCACCTGAAGGATTAATCGAAATATCAGAATTTAATTTTGTTCTATCTTCGCGAACGGCTTGAACACCTTTTCCTTTCTCAAAGAATCCCAAGTCTTCAGTGTCAACTACTTCTGCGATGGTAAAGCAGTCGTGAACTTCTGCAAAGTCTACATCTTTTGCTGTAATTCCAGCCATTTTGTATGCTTGTTCAGATGCTATCTTTGTACTTGGAATAGTTGTCAAATGTTCACGGCCTTGCAATGCAGCAGGTGAGCCACCTCTGCCTGAACCAATTACTTCGATATAATCACCACCATGTGCTTTTGCAAATTCTTCGGAACAAAGAATGACCGAGCTTGCACCATCAGAGAACGGACAGCAATCATAAAGTTTTAGAGGACTGGCAACTACTGGAGAATTCATTACATCTTCAATGGTAATTTTCTTTTGCATGTGGGCTTTTGGATTTAATACACCATTATCATGATTTTTTACAGCAACTTTTGCAAAGTCTTCTTCGGTGGCATCAAACTCTGTCAAGTAAGCTCGTGCCATAGATGCAAATAAACCAGGAAATGAGGCACCTGCTTGTCCTTCATAGAAAAAATCTGAACAGTAGGCAAAGTAGGTAGTTGTCCATTCAGTTCCTGTGTGAGTCACTTTTTCAACACCAGTTGCTATAAGACAATCATAAAACCCGGCAGCAATATTTGCATAAGCCTCTCTAAAAGATACAGAGCCACTGCCACAAGCAGACTCTATTGTCAATGATGGTTTATCTGGAATTCCCAACCTGCTCATCAAGACTGGTCCGATATGTACCTGCTTGTCTGCAACTCCGAAAACATTTGAAATGTAGGATGCTTTGATGTCTTTAGGCTCAATTCCAGCGCTATCTATGGCTGATACTGATGCTTGGGTAGTGATATCTGCTATGCTATCTGCTAATTTTCCATATTTGGTACTACCAGCACCAAGAACGCAAACCTTTTCCACTAACAAGACTGACTATAATCCCTATAAAAATCGTTTTAGTAAAATCATTAGAAAAAATGCGAGGAAAAAAAATACAGCTACAAACTATTCAGGTAAAGCAGAAAAAGGAAAGGCATTTTGTAAAGTCTACCAAGTCCAGGGTTTTGATCTTCAAAAAAGAGATCGACCAATACTTTGATAACAATGGGTTTCTTTCTTGGTCCTCCAAAGAAAAAAAATACATCATATTGGGAACAAACACCCCCAAGAAAGGACTAGTGGAATGTCCAGAGTGCAAGATAGGTCAATTAATGATAATTCGATCAAGAACTACTCGTAAAAGATTCATGGGTTGTTCAAATTTTTACGGCGGATGCAAAGCCTCCACCCCGCTGTTACAAAAAGCAAGACTACGGGCAACCAAAGTATCATGTGAGGAATGTAAATGGCCTATGATAATTTTTCGTTACTCAAGGAAACAAAAATGGACTAGGCAGTGTTCCAACTTTAAATGTAAATCTAGAAACACTAAACCTTCAAGTTAGGATAAACATCAGTCCTTCTGTTTTTAAGTAGTGGTAGAATTTTGCGAATTTTTTTTATCTTTTCTAATTTAATGTCTGCATAACCAATTCCTTGTTTCTTTTTCATATCAAGTAAAATTTTTCCATAAGGGTCCACTACAACACTTCGTCCACAGTAAATGTTACCTACTTGATCAGGTGCAATAACATAGCAACCATTTTCAATTGCACGAGTCTTGTTTAATGTTAACCAATGTTCTTCTTTCATATCACCTTTTACCCAGGCAGATGGTACAACTAAAACTTCAGAGCCTGAAGCGGCAAGAGATCGCGACATCTCTGGAAATCTCAAGTCATAGCAGATCATCATTCCAACCTTACCAATTGATGTATTTACTGGTAGGGTTATCCTTGATCCTGAAATCATTTTGTCGGATTCTCTAAATCCCAAGGCATCATAAAGATGAATTTTTCTATAAGTTGAGATTATCTTCCCTGTTTTGTCAATAACAAATGCAGTATCATACACACGATCTTTTTTGGTACTCTTTTCATAAAAAGAGCCAATTACATGAATGTGGTGTTTTCTTGCTGCCTTTGCTATGGTTTTTACAAAATTACCCGTTAATTTTTCAGCAAGACTTGCCAATTGAGCGGGCGACTGGGATGAGTTCGTATAAAACATCATAAACTCTGGAAAGGCAACAAGCGTCGCTTTATTTTGTGCTGCTTTTGAGATGAAATCAAGGATTGTTTTCAGATTAGTCTCCTTGTTAGTAGATGCTTTAAACTGAACAACTCCTACTTTCATAGAGTTTATAATTATTATTGGGAATAAAAGAATTAAGAAATTTTTGTTCTTTTTGACTAGCCATAAATAGGTGACATGTATAGTAGAATTATGTCAAAAGAAAGTAAATGTCCTTACTGTGAATCAATTTTTGAGAACAACCAACAACTATCAAACCATATTGATAAAATTCACAACAATGAAGACGCAATAGGAACTCAAGGACTCTAATTTTTTTGAATTTTTAGATGGTACAATTAACAAATGTACCATTTTGTTATTATACAAATTTGTACTTAGTAAATAATAGATTATAGTGTGTATGTGTTTCCCTTTTACTGGAAGGGAAAAACCCTTCTTTTTAAAAAATAATTAAAGTTGGTTTCCTGCCAAAAACCAGTTTTCTTTCGGATTATCTTCAAAGACTACAATTACATGGTTCTCTTTAGTTTTTAGAATCTCTACAGCTGACTTTGTAATTGCCTTTGCATATTGGTCTTTTTGTTCTTGAGATCTTCCTGGATACATTGATACGGTTATCAAGGGCATAAATTATTGAAATTATTTCGTCGATTTATTCCTTTGAATTGCTAATCTTGTCTATACCCATAGCGAGTTCCATATGTAAAATCAGATCTGTGTGTTTTCTTGTACAGATATCCTGAAGCAAGACCAACCACAAAGCCCCCAATGTGAGCAAGATA
>JAHELB010000034.1 GCA_024644385.1 Nitrosopumilaceae archaeon
ATCAAAAAAACCTAAACTTTTGTAGCTAAAAAATTATTACAATTTTTCTTTTAAACAAGCCTGTATTTTGTAATTCTAAAAAAAGTTTGCAAAATTCTGTTTCTTGGTAATATTTTTTCACTTACAATCTTTTAGCGATCAATTCAAAAAAACAGATCATGAAAACTATGGAATTATCGTTATCTGAAAGTTATGAAATTTTGGAAAAAATAGGGAGGAATCTAATCTAATGGATTTTGTACTAATTGCTTTGGCTGTTCTGACATTTTCTAGTGGCACGACAGTAACCTCTACATCGGATACAAATACCGCCCCAATTGCTAATGCTGGAATTGATCAGCAAGTACCATTTGGTGGATTTATTGTTTCTCTGAATGGTGAAGGTTCATTTGATTCAGACGGCGATAATTTATCATATTTATGGTCATTTTTATCCGTACCAGAGGAAAGTAATGTAACCATGTCACCCTCTATTTCAACCTCAAAAAATGTAAATTTTACACCTGATGTGGTTGGACTCTATGTAGCCCAATTAGAGGTAAGTGATGATTGGATAACTTCTTCTGATACAGTTGACATTGAAATCTATACAGATCCCGAAGTAGAGTTTAAGGCAAAAGCATTGGAGATGTTTCAAAAAATGGAAAGTAAAAAGAGGATGGTTGAACAATGTGAAGATGCCGTTCCATTCTTAGATTGTATAGTAGACCAATTTAAAGAAAAATATCAAAATGCAAAATGGGCTCGGTAAAATAACCTCAATTTACTAAGACTTAGTTCAAGCAATATTTGCCCTCCTGGAATCTAAAACTAGTTTAGATGTTTACCTTCTTATAGGCAAATACTTTTCAAAACGCGAATCATTTCAGTTAATAAAGGGTATTTTACCAATGCCGATATGCCTAGTTTACAAGATAAGGTTTGGGTAAAACTCTGGAACGAAAATTCACCAGATCTAAGAGATCGGGTAGTTGGCTGGCGTAAGCAAAATGCCATTACTAGGATAGATAGGCCCAGTCGCCTTCAACGGGCAAGACGCTTAGGGTACAAGGCAAAACAAGGTATTGTCGTAGTTAGGATGAGAGTGGGAACCGGTGGAATGAGAAAACAGAGACCAACTGGTGGCAGAAGACCAAAGCACCTTGGTGTTACTAGAATAAAAGCAGATGATAACATGAAAACTGTATCTGAGAGAAGAGTCCTTGAAAGATATCCCAACATGAAACTTTTGGGTTCATATTTTGTATACAAAGACGGTATGCATTATTGGTTTGAAGTAATCCTTGCAGATCCACAACATCCACGAATTGCTCAGGATAAAGAATTAAGAAATAGAGTCGGCGCACCTGCTGCATAAAATTGGATTTTAGATTATTATTTCCATCTTTGTTGATACTTGCTTTTACTCCTGCTTATGGAGCTCTTTCTGATGCAACAGGTCTTGTAAATAGGTTTGATATTGAAACAGGAGGAAATGTTTTTGAGATAACAATTACTTCAAATTTTGATGTAAAAAACGTAGATTTTGACAAAGATCAAAAACAGTTAACTCTCCACATCATTAGCAGTTTAGAAAATAATTTAGGCGACCTGTTAATTCCTCAAGAGTTTTTGAGTGGAAATTTTACTTTTTTCCTTAATGACCAGCAATACTTTCCACTTGTACGGTCAAATGAAAAAATTTCTTTTATCACACTAAACTTTACTGGATCGGGAAATAACAAATTAGATGTGACTGCAACTAATTATTTGAAAGATGAAGGTAATAACGATGAATCCCAAAATCAGAATAGTGAATTGATAGATGAAAACCCCTCTTCAGAAAAAGGAGGTTGTCTAATTGCAACTGCCACCTTTGATTCTGAATTATCCCTCCAAGTTCAAAATTTGCGAGAATTACGGGACAATAAATTACTACTCACCAAATCCGGTTCTGAATTTATGGAGATATTCAATGGGGTCTATTACTCGTTTAGTCCGCAGGTTGCAGATTTGGAAAGAGAACATTCTTGGTTTAAGGAAACGGTAAAAATAGGTATAACTCCTTTGATTCTCTCTCTGTCACTTTTGAACAATGCTGAATTAAATTCGGACTACGAAGTTATTGGTTATGGGTTTAGCATTATTTTGTTGAATTTAGGAATTTATTTTACAGTACCTGCATTAATAGTTCTTAGACTAACCAAGAGATGAAGAGAGCAAAGATTGGGGTAATTGTTCTTGCAATAAGTGTAATAGTTTATTATTCAATAATGGCATTATTGTACGGGCTTTGATCAAAAATTTTTTTATTTTTAAAATTTTTCCTTAATAAATTGAAATCATGCATGGTTTTTATTTTAAAAAATTCCTCATAATTTGTGGAAAATGATAAAGTTGCTCTGATTACAGGGTTTTTTATTGTGGTTTCGATATCTATAGCAATTTTATTTCTTTACTAAAAAAACTAAATATTAAATTTATTGCAAAATAAGGAAAAAGGATCAGCAAGGTTTTTTGGGATTATTATTCGGCCAACAACTTTTTTATCATAGGCTCTAGAGGTCCGGATTGACCGAAGGAGACATCTCTTAAGATTCCTTTTCTATCAATCAGAATGGTAGAGGGGGTTCCTTGTAAGGAAAACTTCTCAAAGGTTTCTGCAGAATATTCCTTTGATTTGAAATGATCTTTTACTCTTTGAATAATTTGATTTCTATAATCTTCAGGCTGTGAATCAAACTCTGGAAGCTGAGCATAGATAAATTTCATAATCTGATCTTGACTAACATTCCCATCCACTTTGGTTAAATTATCCATTCCTAAAGGGAAGGGAATTTTAAAAGGTAATTTACTCCCATCTTGTAACTGTCCGTACATAGATAGTGCATTTTTTGTTTCACCAATTACCTCGCCGGTTTCTGCAAGCATTTTTAGATTTTCTAGAGTATTCTTGTCAAAATCTTCAAAAGCAGTAGCTATTCCTAAAACTCTAACACCGTCATCCTTGTATTTGTTGTAAATGTCTATGGCTTCAGGAATTGCATGCATAAAGCATCCTGGACAGTTTACCTGAAACACCTCTACAAGAACAATATGGTCCTTTTCCTTCTCTAGGCTAGTAGGAGCACCTTGAACCCATTCGGAAACACCTAGATCAGGGCATTTTTGTCCTATTACTGCACTCATTAGTGACAATTAATTTTTTTTCCATTAAATAGATATCTAAAATTCTTAAACCAACTTGGTTAGAGTCTAGATTGAATTTTTCTTGGAATTTTTTCTTTAACCACATTCGGAAAAAATCTTATCCATTGATTATCTTACCTTTCTATTGTCCATATGGGATGTAAATTTTACAAAAATGAAACAATCTTGATTAACCTAATATAGGACACAAAAACCTCCAAAACCAAATGCAAGTAGTGACTCAGGACAGACTTCAGCTTTTTGCAGAAATGGAATCTAAATATGAACAAAAAGACACACAATATTTTGTCAATCTTTTAGATCATCCTGATTATGTTATTAGAACAAGGGCTACCTGTATCTTGGTGGATTTTGGAGGGGAGGATAAGGTCCCACACATTGCCAAAGTCCTCAAATCCGATGAAAATGAACTTGTAAGACATGAAGCAGCATTTTCGTTAGGACAAATGGGCCTTTCAAGTGGAATAGGAGCCCTTGTAGATTCTACTCTCAATGATCCCAGCATGTTTGTAAGACATGAAGCAGCAATTGCATTGGGCGTTCTCGGTTCAACTGAAGCCAAATCTGCATTAGAAAAAGCTCTAAATGATCCTGATAAGCCGGTTGTGGAATCTGCCATTGTAGCTTTATCTAATATTCAATTTATGGAAGAACTAAGTAAAAATGCAAAGTTTGCAAAACTAACAGGGGGATAAAATGAACCTTACATATGCTATCATTACAGTAGTGGGTCTTCTTATTGCTGGAATCTTGGGAATGATAGCACTAGATCCAGGTTATCTTTCTGAAGCCCCAACAATGCCAACTGGAGAAAAACCCACTATCTGTACAAAGGAATACCTGCCTCAATGTGGTGTTGATGGAAAAACCTATGGTAATTTGTGTATGTTGCATGTTTCAGGTGTTGAATTGTCATATCCTGGCGAATGTCTTGAGATAGAACCAACACCAGAACCAATCCCAGAACCAACTATGGCCAAACCTGCAGCTCCTAAAACTCACAATGTTTTATTAGCTGAAGGAAGTGGTGTTCCAGGATGTGAAAAGGATAATGAATGCTATCAACCATATTCTTTGAATATTCTAGTTGGGGAAACTGTTTCGTGGAATAATGCCGATACTGCAGCTCACACAGTAACATCTGGAAGTTCAGTAGATGGTCCCTCGGGTATTTTTGATAGTAGTTTGTTTATGTCAGGAAATATCTTCGAGTTTACTTTTGACAAAGCAGGAACCTATCCCTACTTTTGTATTGTGCATCCTTGGATGACTGGCGAGGTAATTGTAAGCTAATATTCTAAAGGGCTGTAACTTTACTTCCTCTCTCTGTTGATTCAAATTTGTAAATTTTTTCAACAGTAGAATCTTCAAAAATTTCGGCATCATGTGTAATTATTATGAATTGCATCGGCATCTCAGAATTTGAAATATTTGATAGTTGGGACAATACTTCAACTAGTGATTTTTTCCTTTCAGCATCAAGATGAGTTGTAGGCTCATCTAGTACCATCAAATTGAGATTTGACGATCCCAGCAGTTTGGCCATTCCTAATCTCAAAGCCAAAGCAACACTTACTTGTTCGCCCCCGCTTAGCGATTCTAAATCAAGAACTTCTTTTTTGGAATAGCAAATAATGTTGATATCTCTTACCTTTTCTGTTAGATGAATCCTTTGAATTTTTGTATTTAGTAATGTTAGATATTCTGAGGCTTTTGTGGATATCATATCAAGTGCCCATGATCTTAAACTAGTTGCGACCATTCCATCTCTACTGAAAACATTTGATTGAATAGAATCTAATTTAACCATGTACTCTTTTACTAATTTTAATTCAATTATTGCATTTTGAATGATGGTTATCTGTTCTTCATTTTTTGCAATTTTTTCCATTATTGCTCCCAACTGTTGGTCAATCTCCGAAAGATTTCCCTGTCTTTCATCAATTGAATTTTTAAGATTTTTAAATTTCATTTCATCAAAACCTACAGTTTCTTTTTCTAATTTAGAAATATTTTCAAAAATAGTTTTAGAATGATAATCAATTTGAGCAAGTTCTAAAAGGTTACTATTGGAGGAAAAAGAAATTTTCTGAATACCTGTCTTTTTCATATTCACTTCTTCTTTAATTCTTTTTAACTCACTTTCATTGTTTATTGCATGGGCTTTCAATACAGCTTCTGCATCTCTTGCATTTTGTAATTGTAATGCAAACTCTGCTCTTTTTTTATTGTATGTTTCTTGTTCAATTTTAAGGGAAACTATTTGTTCCTGAGTTGAAACAAGTTCCTCTTTAAGATGTTCTTCTTGAAATAAGGGATTTAGTTTTTCAACCTCTGAATCGCAGACAGGACATTTGTTATCATGTAATTGAAGTTTTGCTGCAAGAACTAGTTTTTCCCTAAGTGATGCTATTTGATTGGATAATTCTTGAATTTTCTTTTGAGTTTCTTTTACCGAAGAATCTATTCTCTCCATCTGTGACTCTAAACTGTTTTTCAGTCCCGCGTTTTGAAAACATCCTTCACAATCTTGGATTTTACGCTCATTTTGGGCAATTTCTTGTTGAATTTCTCGAATTGCCCTCCTTGCATAATCTGTCAGCTCTTGTTTTCTTAATTCCAATAGTTTTATTTTCTCAATCTTTGGACTATCTTCTTCTAATTTTTGGCGTAAGTTGAGGAGTTCTTGTTGTATTTTTTTTTGCGAAACTCTTAGATTTTCTTTTTTCGGTTTTGCCTCTTGAAGCTCATTTTGATGTTTTTCTAAATCTTGTAATAAAAAATCTATTTGAGTATCGTCAAAACCTGCCTTCTCTTTTATTTTTTGGCGGAAATTTTTAGTTACCTCCTTCATCGAGGTTGAGGCCACATCAAGCTTATCAATTCCGATTATTGCATTGAGTAGTTCTTTAAACTCCTTTGGCTTTGATTTTATTATAGAATTAAGCTCCCCCTGTTGAACAATAGATGCAATTTTTAGTTTTTCAAAATCCAAACCAATTACTTTTTCAATTTCATGTGTCATTGACTCACCAAATTGTTTTCTTTCTCCAGCTGCAATCTCTTGAATTTCATCATTAATTTTTTCAGAAAACTTTGCTGCTAATCCACCTTTACTGTCTACTTTTCTAACAGCTTGATACTGTCTCCCATTAATCGAAAACTCTACTTTTGAAAATCCTTGTGTTGCACCCCTCTTTATCAAACCTTTATTGGATTTTCTTGTATGCTGACCAAATAATGCAAACGTTAGAGCATCTATTATACTTGATTTTCCGGCTCCATTTGTACCAACAAACACCGTTACTCCATTTTCAAATTCTAATTTTGTTTCAGAATGTGATAGAAAATCCCCTAATTCTATTGAGGTGATCATTTCTTTTTCTCCTTTTTGAAATTTTCAAAACCTTCTACAACAACTTGTGTTGCTTCTTTAATTTGGGTTGAGACCAAAGGGGGCAGAAGATCCTTTAAGGCAAAGTTTGCAATTTGTTCTGATCCTAATGCATTTACTGATAATCTAAACATCTCATCATCAATGACGTTTGGTCTATCCAGAAAAACTGATGAATCCGAAAGATTCGTTGAGACAATTCTCCAAAAACATCTTAATGTTTGCGCGTAAAGGCGACCAATTTGTGCCTGAATGTGGTCTGTTTCAATGTTGTCCCCTTGGATTTTTATCTCTACAATTGGTTTTCGTTCCAATTTTGATAATTTTCCTAAAATCTCGTCAACCAGATCGGTTATTTCAGAATATTTTGTTTTAAAGGAAAATTGAGGTCGTGTGTTTAGCTCTATCCAATTTGGGGTCGCTTCTTTTTTTGAAATATCTACCTCAAAGAATCCTTTTTTGGTTTCCTTGATTCCCTCACTTGTTGTAAGTTCAATTGATCCTGGATATGCCACAGGACCTGACAGATGATTAAAATTCCTAATTTCCATGTCATGAAGATGTCCCATGGAATAGTATGTGAAATTTTTTGGCAGGTCAGTAGATTGCAATTCTCCTGCAAACTTGTTAAATTCGGTAATTCCTTGATGAAGTACTAGAATTTTATGACCAACATGCTCTTTAGCTATTTTATCGATTTCTGCAAACTTTTCGTCAAAATTTTGAATTTCAGCTTTTCTAATTTTATCAAAACCTGCTAAAAGTATCCCTTTGTATTCAATTGGTTTTCCTTGCCCAATGTATCTTGAGAATTCTAAATTATGGTATACATAAGGTATGGGTGTAGTGCGAATTCTACTAATATCATGTTCTCCTAAAATAAAAAAAGAATCTATGTTACTCTGTTTTAATCTCTTTAACGCATTTGCCATCTGAACAATTGCAGTTCCACTAGGGTTTGGTACATGAAAAATATCTCCTGCAAATATCACAAAATCAACATGATCACTTATTGATGTATTTACTGCTTCATTGAAGGCTTGATAGATATCATCTTCTCGCTCTTCGGATGCATACTGTACTAATCCCAAATGTGTATCTGAAATATGTGAAAATATCATTTAATCTAACAACAAATCTTTTTGAACTAAACCCTGTGTAGATTCTACGGCGATTCCATTCATCTTCTCTGCACTTATCCATGCATTTACGGCACTTTGATCAGAACCCATTATTTTCTCTTTAACCTCATCAACATGAACCAAAGATGGTAGATTGGCCCATTGGCCCACCAATATGGCATCTCCTACATTAAGAGAATTTAATTGAGAAATCAATTCACGGCTGGTAGATTCAGTTGCAGAGGCTATTTGGCGTTGATCATCCTCTTGAATTATCTTCATTATTGCAAAAGAACCCATCTGGCTTAGAACATTTAGATCAACACTTCTAGGTCGTTGAGAGACTATTCCAAGCCCCAATCCAAACTTTCGTCCTTCTCTTGCAATTTTAGCTGCCCAATACTTTGCACTAGTATCATGATCTTTTGGAATAAAGACATGAGCTTCTTCTATAATTACAAAAATTGGTGAATGAAATTTGTAGTTTATTTTTCTTTTGGATCTTCCGTGTTTTGCAATGCTTGCATCCTTTCTATCTTTTAATAATTGCTGCAAATAAAATGCGAGAGCTACATTTGCTTGTTTTTCTGACAATTCTGAAATGTTCAGTACATTAGTTTTCCCTTCTTTTATGAAGCTAACTGGATCCCCCATGTCAGGATCTAAAATGTCTTCAAATCTTTTTTGTGCTTCTTCTACGATGTCCTGTACTCGATATCCTGATGTTCTAATCTCTTTTAATTTTTTGTCCTCAGCATTTACAATAAATTCTAATTCATTTTCTAGTTTATTCCAAAATTCTTTTGATTCTTTAACATTTTTTGTAAAGGCCATTCTTAAAACGCGCTGTTGTACGTTGGCACCGTCTCTTATTTCCAATACTTCTGATAACTGGTCAGCATCTAGCAATCGTGGATTAATCTTTGCATCGATGACATTTATTCCAGGAATGTTTAGACTAGTGTAATCATTGTGATAATCAAAAATAACTACTGTCCCTTTGAGTTTTCCAATTTGTTTTGTAATTAAAGAAACAAGATTGCTTTTCCCCATACCAGTCATTGCTAAAATTCCTAAATGTCTAGATACAATTTTATCTAAATTGACTTTGGCTTCTATGGTTTTGTTCCTTAAAAGATTTCCAATTTTTACCCACCCTTCTTTGTTGGAGCTAAAAATCATTTCCAACTCTAGTTGTGTAGGTTGAGATATTTCTGTGCCTGGAATTGGTGGTATTGCTGGAATTATTGATTGGCCTTTTTGTAAATTTTCTAAAAATCCTAAAATTCCAATGTTTGAGGAGAAGGTTTTATCTCGTTTGTTAATCTCTGCAATTTCAATACTTTCTGTAGCTTCGTCAAAATTCCTAACATCTGTAAATGCAGCACTAGAAATTTTGGATTTTTCAACCAATCCCAATATTTTTCCTTCTTCAGTATCAATTATTACGT
Source organism: Nitrosopumilaceae archaeon (assembly GCA_024644385.1). GTDB lineage: Archaea > Thermoproteota > Nitrososphaeria > Nitrososphaerales > Nitrosopumilaceae > Nitrosomaritimum. The sequence continues at coordinate 9,156 of JAHELB010000034.1, forward strand.
ATTCTCCAACAGATAGAGGTCTAGACGTAAGTGCCGTAACAAATGTAGGTTTTGATTCTCCTATCACATAACCTAAGCTCATCCAAGAACCTCCCTTGAACCAATTTCATTACTTAATCCCAAAAGACTTACCATCTTTGAAAGCTCCTTATCAGATATTTTACAGTTATTGTGAGCAAGCTTTAATGCGTAGGGATATCCTCCAACACTGTTTTTATATAATTGGTTTAACAATGATTTTATTTCATTTTCGGGGTGATCTGCTCCTAGAAATTCTAATTTGATAATGGGTGTGGACTCTGTTAATCTTACAAATGTAGATGCAATTGTTTTGTCATGCCCATATTTTTTTTCTATAAATAATTTTGAAAATCCAGGAGCTTTAGTCACGTGATTATAATAAAAAATATCTCCTGCAAGAGATCCCAAACCTTCAAACTGTTTTTTTGTGTTGGAGGTTTTTGCAATAAAAAAAACATTGTTTTTCTTTTTCATCGTTTTTACAACTAATGAATCCAAAGTTGATTGTCTAGTCATAAATTGAGAATGAAGAGAACCATCCATTAAAACTAAATCTACTTCATCAATAGACTTTTGACAAGCATCAATCTCCATTTTACTTGCAATTCTCGAAATATCAATATCAGAACCCAATCCAGAATCATGAAGATCAGCTAATATCTCTCCATCAGATTTTACTGAAACTGCAGTAGCTGCCCAAAGCTCTATTCCTTGAAATTTTGTATTGTTAAAACTTGAATCAATTCCAGCAATTACTGCCTCATGTTTTTTAGGTTGATATTCTATCCAATTATCTCTGGCTTTTTGAAGGATGCTCTCAAATTTTGGACCTTTTAGAACAGATAATATTTTGTCTCTATTCAAAATTGCATCTTTGTAGACTGAATTGAGCACAAAAACAGTTAGTTTTTTTGAATAAAATCTTTAGGTTATCCTAAATATTGACAATAGACGAGTAATTTTTTTGATTTGTCAGGAGATATGGTGCTAATGAGCCTAAATTACCACTAGGGGGAATTGATGAGTTGCCTTATATGCAGTCATTTTTGCGTCAAGTTATGGCAGAAGAAGTAAAAGAAGAACCACTAAAGGTTCAAGTTCTTGACAAAATAGGCGCTCTAGTTACTGCTGCGTTTGGACTTGTAGCTGCTTTGGCATGGAATGGTGCAATAATTGCAATCTTCAAAGAAATCTTTGGAGAGGCAGAAAGTATTGGCCCAATGTTGATGTACGCAATACTTGTTACAATTGTTGCAGTTATACTAACAATCATTGTTGCAAGAGCAATAACCAACGCAAAGAAAAAAGCATAAATCTCTAATAGTTTCTTGATTAATTTTTAAAGTTACTAGAGGGTTTTTTTTATTTTTTAATTCTGAAATTTTAATGATATGTGCAGCTTGAGGTGTCTTTTAGAAAGTAAATTTTTATCAGAAAAATATGGCAGGTTTGTCATGTGCAAAAAGCAACAACGTTCCAGTCAATAACACAAACGATGCCATAAAGTAAATCATTACATGTAATATTCCAATTTTTTTACTAAACCGATACCCTACAAACACTACTATAATTCCCATGATTACTAGTCCTATCCCTAAGGCTAAATTCCCAATTTCCAATATTTACATGAAAAATAACTGCTATATCTTTGTCTCTACATCCTTTTTAGAAATCTAATTTAATCCAATTTTACCTTTCAGGATAATCTTTTCACTTGTTCCAGAAGGAGTTGAAGTATCAATGTATCTTATCTCATACATATCACCAATATGGATAACTTTACCATCTAATTCACGGGGAATCTTTATTTTAACCTCAAAAATGTTAGTGTTTTCTCCTGTTTCAAGTAGGTAACTAGAGTTTGCATCAAACTTAGGATTTGCCAAGGTACTTCTAATTCCTCCCTCTCCCCGATATTCGAATTTACTGATTGGAATTCTGTCAATGTCCTTTGAATCCAGATTGGCATCAGGTTCATAAAGACGTAAAATAAATTCATGACCTATTCGTGTCTTATCTGAGGAGGATTGAATTTGAGCAAACGTATTTTGCAATTTTATGGATTTAACCAAAACTCTTTTTTCCCCTGCAGCATCTGACTGATCTAGATACCTCACCTGTACAATATCTTCCTGACTAACTGGTTTTCCGTTTATTGTTTCTGGAAGCTGTAATTTTGCAAAAAATACTCCAGTATCGGGACCAGTCTCAACCATTGTTTCCGGTCCTTTCACAGGAATTCCATTTATTGTAAATTCGAGCAATCCAGAAGTAGGAATTATTTCTACTCCTGTGTGTGCAATATTCAAATCATCATCTGTGATGTAAAAATTAACAAAGGATCTCCCAGAAGCCGGAATGTTTGTAATTTCGTTTTGTGCATCTTTGAATTGAATCGAATTGTCCTTGATAATTTTAGAAGTTGGCGTTTTATTTTCCATATCTTTCATTTTTATTGGGATGGATGCCAGACCTAACCTTTGAAACTTTTCAGCTGTAGTTGGAGTTACACAAGCAGGTGCTCCATTAATTCGAATTACAAGCTCAAGTCCTGTTTTGCAAATAATATCTTCAACTGGAATGCCATTTTTCCATTGTTTTTTTGGTGAATCCACTTCGGCATTTACTGGTATTGCCAAAGAAAAGACAAGAAATATTGCCAATCCAAAAATAATTTTATTTTTAGACCATACACTCATGTATTCACATTCTTTTTTTATCATAAATAGATTGATGATAAATCCTACTTGTCATCTTACAGTCAGACACAAAACTCAGCCGTGATAATATGTGTATTAATTATATTTGATGGTGATAAAATTTGTTTGAAATACTTTGAATAAAAATTTTTTGATGGTATCTCTGTTATTTTTTGCAATTCCCTCAGTTTCACCTGTATATGCTGAGCATGTTTTAGATATTGAGGCATTTGCTCAGTATCTAGATATTTCCCAACTAGAAGGTGGAAAATTTGTTCTTGAAATCGATGGTAATTCATATGATCTCTATTATGGATATCACGGCAGTTTAGATGCCATGGGAGGTGACTTTCAGGATCCTACCCTTTCTGAAATAATTGTAAACCCTGAAAGAAAATCTCTAGAAATTACACTGAGTGAAGTTCCAGAGAGAACTGATTTTTGGATTAGAACTCCTTTTGAAGTAATCAGTGCTGAAAAAGAAAACTTTCAAGTTCTAGTCGACGGGGTTGACACGGGTTATGACCTAATGAAATTCCCTAATGACTATGTAGTTGGAGTATTCATTCCTGAGAATACAAAGCATATTGAGGTAGTTGGGACCACCGTAATACCTGAATTTGGAACAGTTTCGGTTTTGATTTTTGGGCTTTCCTTATTTGGAATTGTATTCCTTGGTAGAAATTTGCTTTTTACTACTTTGACTAGAATTAATTAGGCAATACTTTTTAGTTTATTTTAATGAAGAAAGTTGGGTTGTTAGGCTGTGGGGCTATTGGAACCCAGTTGGCTTTGGCCATTGATTCAGAAAAAATTCCTGCAAAAATAACACACATTTATGATAAATCTAAAGATGCTTCCTCCAAACTAGCTAAACAGCTAAGCCATGAACCCATTATTGTTGAGAATCCTCATCTGCTATCTTCAAACCCCGTTGATATTATAGTTGAAGCTGCCTCTCAAGATGCCGTCAAAGACGTTGCATTAAGTGTTCTTCAAAATAAAAAAGACTTGATGATAATGAGTGTTGGTGCTCTGCTTGATGAATCTGTATATGAAATTTTATCTGATGCATGCAAGGATTTTAAAAAAACAATCTATCTTCCATCTGGTGCTATTGCAGGTTTGGATGCGATAAAATCCGTTCGAAACGAACTAGACAGCATATCGATTACCACCACAAAACACCCAAGATCACTCAAAGGTGCAAAATTTTTTGAAACATCTGATATTAATTTAGATACCATTGAAGCAAAAACTATAATCTTTCAAGGAACTGCAAAGGAAGCTGTTTTCTTGTTTCCTGCAAACATTAACGTTGCAGCATTGCTTTCTCTTTCAGGAATCGGAAGTGAAAAAACTAGTGTCAAAATTGTTGCAGATCCAAATACTGATAAGAATACTCACACCATTGAAGCGGCTGGAAGTTTCGGGAAGATGACTCTTGTTATAGAAAACTATCCCGATTCTAATAATCCCAAAACCAGTAGACTAGCAATTTTATCGGCAATAGAAACTCTGAGGGGGTATTGTTCTGAGGAAATTAAAATTGGAACATAATATGGCAAAAATTGCCTCTATTACCTAAATTTGATAAAATTCAAGGCATCTTCTCATTCTTTAAATTCTAACTAGGAGCATTTTTAATTGACTATGCTCGTCCAGGATACTTCGAAATTAAAAGAGGATATTTTACGTCTTAAAAAGGAAAAAGACGT
>JAHELB010000079.1 GCA_024644385.1 Nitrosopumilaceae archaeon
CTTGATCATTGGAGTTTACAAAATCATCCCTTCCACCATTTGATGGTGTCATAATGTTTCCATCTTTGTTGTCATCAACTTCTAGAGTTTCATTTGGATGCTCCAGTGTGAAGACATGTCCAAACTCATGAGCAATCGTAGCACCAGTGTTGTCAGTTGTTGCCCTTTGTTCTACAATAATTGTAGGGTTTTCATGTACACTTATTCCTGGTGTTGTACTTCCGGATTTTACGCCGCCCGGTTTGGCAAAGGTGATTTTTCCTCCCTTATTGCCAGGAAGATCATCTACTTCATTTCCTCCAGTTGAGCGAACACTGTTTCGTTCTTTAGTTGTAAGTATCGCATCGCCTGCTGTTCCCTCTCCCATACCTCCATTATCCCCATCATTTTCTGTGAGAACATTTGTTTTAATCAAAACCAACATTACCTTTGCTTTTTTTAGAACAACATTCGCCTTTTCAATTGCTTCAGTTGTATGTTCAGTTGTTGCCCCAGAATTTTTTAAAATGTTTACTATTACTGGAATTTTGGTAAAATCTTTGGCAGTGGTGGAAAGAAAGATTTCAATTTTATCTGGAGTGCCATTTCCATTGGAATCCGGATTTCCCGGATTTGTCATATGTATGTTTGTCTCCTCACTGTTTGTCAAGCCATCATTATCGTTATCTTCATCCCCATCAAATTTTCCATCTCCATCAGAATCTGGATTATTCTTATCTAAACCTAAGGCATCTTCAGTATCGTTATCCAATCCATCAAAGTCATCGTCATTTGGAATGTTATCTACGAATCCAGAGGGAAGAGAACCAGCTATTCCATAACCACAATTAATTGGATCTGGATCTACCAAAACAGTTCCGTCTAGAGCAGTCACTGAACCACCAGACTGTGCATGATAATGAAAAAAGGTGCAATTGTCTGGATATGAAATCTTCAATTGAGAAAGAAAATCTACCATATGCCCGTCAATCAAAACGACAATTCTTAGTGGAGGACTTGCCTCAGATGGTACAATATAAGCTGAAAATACAAGGACCAGAAGAAATCCAGATAGGGAAAAGAAAAGAAGTTGAATTTTAGTATTCATCTAAGACCATTCTTGCAACGATGGCATAATACTTTAATTTTCTTTACGACCAAATCTATTTTTCAAATATCAAAATAATTTGGCAAAATTGGAAATGTATCTAGATTTGCGAATTGACGGGAAACTTTATTCATGCTCTTTTTTTGTTTACACTAAAATTGATTTCATAAATCTATGGGAAACGAATATTTTTCTTCTAGTGGATTTACTCTTTAACCCCTCAAATCTATGACCCATGAGGTAGACAGGTTAAAATCTCCCTGAATCCCTAATGGATGATACTCCTCTTTTTCCTACTCAAATATCGAAAAAATTACATGAACCCGACAGATCGTCTGGAACGAATCACGCCGATCCCACCACTTTAATCATTATCTTATTAACAAATATCAACTAAAATTTAGTGCCGAGCAATGAAGAAGAGTTAGAGTAATGACTTGATATGAAGTAAACCTAATGGCTCTGAGCTCCGGCATGTTTTTATCAATTCTTGACAAATCAGATTTAATTGAATTTTGAGAGACGTGACATTGTTTTAATTGCAGGTATTTTTCTTGTAGTCCTTGGGATTACTCAATACATTCCTCTACAATATTCTTCTTTGATTGGAATTATGATGTTCTTTGCAATAAAATTCTATGTTGTTCGAAAAAGAAAAATGATTGAAAAAGATGTTGGAGAAGGAATTTGCATGGAGTGTGGTTTTAAAATTATTGATGAAAAATGTCCTAATTGTGACTCTGAAATCAAATAAGTTTTTAAGGAGAACAAAACATCGACAGTTAATTAAAATGGTTTCAATAAAAAAAACAACAAAAAAATCTTATGACTCAAAACAAAAAAGTATTGCTTCTAAAAAGGGATGGGTTACAAGACGTTTAAATGCAAATGCTAAAAAATCAAATACAAAAACTTCAAGACAAATATCTTCTGAAAAATTAAAAAAACTTCAAAGAGAGGAAAAAATTCGAAATACTTCCAGAAGAAACTCACAAAAGAAGGGACAAAGTCTCCACTCTGATAAACCAAAGTTAAAATTAAAAAAACCGATTCGTCTAGCCCGTAAACAAAGCAAAAAACGTGTATCAGTCAGATAAAAGAATCTAATTTCGTTTGACTTGGATCAATCGTACGAACCCTCTAAATAGTGAAATGTTATAAATTACGCATGAAAAACATACAAAAGGTAAGATTTTTGAGGTCAACTTTAACAACTAGCTCAACTTTTACTCTATTCAATTCTAAAAAGAAGCCTCTAGTTTATTCCTTATAGGAAGGCGCAATGATTAGGAATATTACTATTTTATTTTCCATTCTAATTCTAGTAGTTTTTGTCATTCCAGCAAATGCTCAAACCCCAATCGCTGATCACATTGTAATAAATGAAATAGATACAAATCCTCCTGGAGATGATTCATCTTCCCCTACAGAATGGGTTGAGATTTACAATCCTACTGATACCGCTGTAAATATAGGTGGTTGGAAAATTGCATCAACTACCGTTCTCAAACAAACACTTACCATACCGATAGGAACTATTATCAAACCAGGTCAGTTTTACTCTTACTCTTACAAACCTGTGTGGTTTACCGATGCCAACGAAATTGTTGAGCTACGGGATAACAATGGGGTGGTAGTTGATGTAACTCCTTTAATATCTGATATTAAAAATGACTTTAATTCTTGGCAACGAATCTATGATGGCTATGATCTTGATTTGGCTTCTGACTGGAAGTTTGCAAAATCAAATGCAGGCTCATCAAATGGAAAATTCGTAACTACTTCTAACATTCAAGATGTTTCCGTAACGATAAATTCTATAAAACCTAGTTATGTATTTGGAGAAACTGCTGTTATCCAGGGAAATATCTCTGAAGAAGTATTCAAAGTTCAGCTTGGTGATTTTAAACCAGAATCAATAAAGATCAAAATAAATGGTCCCAATTATTATTCTGAAGTTTTACTTTATCCTGATTCCAAATTGAATTTTCAAACTAAACTAAGTTTACATCCAGTTCTTGGAATTAAAGGAGGCAATTATGATGTTTCTGTAAATTATGCAGGTGCAACCTCGACTACAAGCTTTTCAGTAGGGGATAAAATAACAGAATTGGAAATTCCTGAAGATAGTATTTTTGCAATTGCTACCAACAAATCCCAGTATTTGCCAGGTGAGACACTTTCCATATCTGGAATTACATC
>JAHELB010000080.1 GCA_024644385.1 Nitrosopumilaceae archaeon
GATTTTCCGTCCTTATCATATTCAGTATATGTTGTTTTAATCTCCGCAAAATTTAGGGTTACTTCTTCTGTTGGCCGATCGTCTGCATCTCCACTAATAGAATAACTTGTTACCATTACATTTTTTAGTTCATAAGCATAGTAAGTTCCGGCACTTGAAGTTAAATGAATCTCAACTTTGGGGAAAACCTTGCCCATTGCAATTGATTCGGCAAGTTTTGGACTAGACTTGTCGAGTTCTTTAACTACAACAATATCATGAAAAACTGGACCAGCAGAACTCCGAGCAGATACGCTACCAGAATCACCTCTTGTTATTGTTTGTGAGAACGAAAGTACATCTATCCAATTTAAATGCGTATCATCTTTAGCTTCACCATCAACTCCATCAAATTTAAGATATGCAGCTGCTTCTGCCTCATTGGCGTACACTACAAGAACTACAGTTAGTGTAAGAATTGTAATTGCAGTTAACTTTAGTTCCTTTCTCATCTTCATTGTATAGAATATTACCATGTACTTAAGGTTAATCCCTTTTTTGTATCCAGAAATTTTTTCTACAAAAAGAATTTCAAATTAATTTTTGGGAAGGATAAGACATATCTTACTCAAATACGTTCAATAAAAAAATCAGGAACCTTGTTTAATCTGGATTCAAAATAAAAATCAAATTTGAGGAAATACGATAAGATTTATGGATAAAAATATTGGACCAGATTCACACAATGAATAAGCGCACTAGAAATAATCAAGGGATCGTTCCGGTCCAAAGCTGGATTAGTTTTGATTACAGTTAATGATTACTTAGAAATTATCGTGTCTGATTTTGTGAAATAAAATTAAGTTGTACGCATGAAATATACATTCTTTGTCATAATCTCGCCTAGGAGTATTAATTATTTTTTGGATCTCAAGATTAAAGGAATTGAAATTTGTAGGATTTATGCAAAAAACCAAATCCCCTTATTGTTATAGTCATGGCGCAGTTTTAATGACTAAGGAGGCTAGAGTGCCTTTTTACTGACAGTCGCTAAACTTGTTTCCACCTAAAAAAAATTTTAGGGATCAAAATCTAAAATTTTGGTAATTTTGAGTGTTTAATTCATAAATAATCCTGTAGAAAGTTTACTTTATGGGAAATCTCAGGAATATGCTACAATCAAAAAAACCAATTGTTATCCCTGGAGTTTATGATGCTATTGGAGCAAAAATTGCAGAAAAAGTTGGTTTTGATGCAATGTTTCAAACAGGATATGGTACTTCTGCTACATTGTTTGGAATGCCTGATTACGGTTTTATCGGTGCAACAGAAACTGTAGATAACGCAAGGAGAATTTGTCGAGCAGTGTCAGTTCCGGTAATTGTGGATTCAGATACAGGTTATGGAAATGCGCTTAGTGTCTGGAAGTTGGTTCAAGAATTAGAGACTGCTGGAGCATCTGGAATTTTTCTCGAAGACCAAAGATGGCCAAAGAGATGTGGCCATATGCAGGGAAAGGAAGTAATATCTCAAGAAGAATATACTGAAAAACTTGGAGCGGCCCTAGATGCAAGACAGAGGAAAGATTTCATAATAGTAGCCCGAACAGACGCCCGAGCTACCGAGGGATTAGATAATGCAATAGAGCGAGGACTGCAAAATAAAAAAACAGGAGCTGATGCGGTCTTTATTGAAGCACCTAAATCATTAGATGAAATGAAAAAAATTGGAAGAACAATTAAAGCGCCTTTGGTTGCAAACATGATTGAAGGTGGTGCAACACCATTAAATTCTGCAAAAGTATTACACAAGATGGGATTTAACATTATTTTGTATCCTCTATCTGTATTGTTTGCAAATTCTTTTGCAACAATGAACATACTAAAGGAGTTAAAAAAGACTGGAACTACGGCTAAATTTAAACAAAAAGTTCTAAATTTTGATCAATTCAATGACTTGGTTGAATTGCCAAAGTTTAGGAAACTAGAGAAAAAGTATGGGTTTACAAAAAGATAATAAAAATAAAAATTTCAAGTAAAGGGAATTTATTATTGTGATCTCTTTACTTCGATTTCTATTGTTGAAACATTTCGTGTTCTACCGTCTTGTGACTCTAATGCTTCAGAGCCAATTTTTATATTGCCAATAGCATATCCTGCATTTTCTGTTTTGCGAGCAATGATTTGGGCAACGTCTACAGCACGTCCTATGCTGAGTCCTCTAGCTTTGATGTTGACAGCAGGCAAGTTAGCCAATTGAATTAGGGCAGATGTGACATATGCCATCAATGGTTTCTTGCCAATGAATATTGTGTCTCTTGTTTCGTTTGACATGGATGTTTTCAGTTCGGGGATAATTTAAATCTAGAAGGGGATTTTTGTCTGTAAAATCAAGATCTTAAAAAAATGGAATTATTATTAGTATCATAAAACCAATGAAATAATAATTTGGGGCAGGAATTCAAAATCCTAGAATCGGGCAATAGTGAAGAAAAAATCAAAATTCTAAATAATCTTGAATTAACTGATGATTTTAGAAAAATAAAAAAAATTATTTATTGTTTAGATGATTCAGATATTAGGGTTCGGGGTGAAGCTTTTAGCTCCCTGATTTTAAATAAAAATAATATTAGCGATTTGCTGATTGAAAGTTTGAATAATTCTAGTAAAAACATTAGAGCGTTTGCAGCTTTGGTTTTAGCAAATAGAAATGAAACTGTTGCAACTTCTGCAATAATAAATCTTGTAAACGACCAAAGTTCCATGGTAAGATCATGTGCTTTGGGTGCTTTGGGACATCTCCAAGCTAAAAATGCAAAAGAAATAATTCATAAATGTATTTTGGATTCTAATCTAGAAGTACAAAAAAGTGCATTACAAGCTTTGATAAACATTGAGGGAGAAATTTCAGAAAAAGAAATGTTTGAAATTTTAAAAGAAAAAGATGAGGAAATAGAAAAACTAGTTATGAAAATTAAAAAAAGTGGACCGGAAGGGATTTGAACCCTCGATCCGATGCATGCCATGCACCTATCCTACCGGACTAGACGACCGGCCCATTTGTCAGTATGACGGAATTAAGTTTTTCAAATTGGTTATTAACGTTTAGCGATTCGAAAGAAATTTTGTCAGAATTTAACACAAGATATTTAACCGCATATTTCCTTGATTCAACGGAATGGTAGTAGATAAAGAGGCAACTATTACATATATTCAATTATTAAAAGAAGATCTAGTAATAATTAGACTCGTTCCAGATGATGGTCCAGTACCTGAATACAAAGCAGG
>JAHELB010000035.1 GCA_024644385.1 Nitrosopumilaceae archaeon
TAACTAAAAAACTTCTTTTGGCCTATACTCCCCAAATACTTCTCTAAACGTATTGCTAATCTCTCCAGTGGTAGCATATGCTTTTGCAGATGTGATAATATAGGGCATGAGATTTTCGTCCTTTTCTGCAGCACTTTTCATGGCAGACAATGCTTTTTCGAGTTTTTTGTTATCGCGGGAATCTCTTAATTTTTTAAGTGCTTTCTTTTGTTGGATTTCAATTCTGTCGTCTATTCGTAAAAGGTCAGGTTGCTTTTCTTGCTCAGAGTACTTGTTTACACCCACAATAATTCTCTCTTCCTCATCAGTCTCTTTTTTAAGACGATAGGCATTTTGTCTTATTTCTGATTGGAAAAATCCTTTCTCAATTGCTTTAACAGAACCTCCCATTTTTTGAATTTTTTTAAGGTATTTCCAGACTCCCTCTTCTATTTGATCACACAGTTCCTCCAAATAATAAGAGCCTGCCATTGGATCGGCAGTTTTTGTAATTCCACTTTCATGAGCTACTATTTGTTGGGTTCTTAGGGCTATTTTTGCAGATTCCTGTGTAGGAAGTGCAAGGGCTTCATCTCTAGAGTTTGTATGAAGAGATTGGGTTCCTCCCATTACTGCGGCCATTGTTTGAACGGCAACACGAACTATATTGTTGTCAGGTTGTTGGGCAGTCAAGGACTCTCCGCTTGTCTGAGTATGAAATTTTAATTGCATGGAACGAGGGTTTTTTGCATGAAACATTTCTTTGAGAATTTTTGAATAAACCTTTCTTGCAACTCTAAACTTTGCCACCTCTTCAAAGAACTCAATAGTACAGCAAAAAAAGAAAGAGAGTCGTGGTGCAAAGTCATCTATTTTGAGACCTCGGTCAATACAAGTTTGAATATATTCAATAGCATTTGCAAGAGTAAAGGCTACTTCTTGTGTGGCAGTACATCCAGCTTCTCGCATATGATATCCAGAAATAGAGACAGGGTACCACTGGGGAACCTTTTGTGCACAATAACCAATCATATCACCAATTAATCTCATTGAAGGTTGTGGAGGGTAAATGTAGGTGTTTCTTGCAATGTACTCCTTGAGTATATCATTTTGAGTTGTTCCTCGGAGTGTTTCACTTTTGAATCCTTGGGATTCACCTACTGCAATATAATACGCAAGCAGGGTGGATGCAGTGGAATTTATTGTCATTGAAGAGCTGACTTTTCCTAAAGGAATTCCATCAAAGGCAATCATCATGTCTTTTAGTGACGCAATAGAAACTCCAACTTTTCCTACCTCCCCTTCTGCTTGTGGAGAGTCTGGATCATATCCAATTTGTGTTGGCAGGTCAAATGCCATGCTCAGGCCGGTCTGTCCTTTTTCTAGCATAAACTTGAATCGCTCATTGGTTAGCTTTGCATCCCCAAATCCAGAATATTGGCGCATTGTCCAAAACCTTTCTCGGTACATTCCGGGGTGAATTCCACGTGTAAATGGATATTTCCCAGAGTCTTCAGACTGCCTTTTTTTAGAAGATTTTTTGTAAATACGTTTAACTATAAAATTAGAATCTGTGATTATTTTTTTTTCTTCTTTTTTTGGTTTTGTTTTTGCCATTTTTTCACCTTATCATGGAATTTGTAATCTTGTCAGCTGCCTCAAACGGATCAATATCCTTTGCCTGGAGCTTTTTTAGATATTTCGAAAATGTTTTATCTGAATTAAGCATTTCATCCATTTTTTCTTTAATGTTATTTAAAACAATGTCTTTAAGTTCAATTTCAAGTCTTTGTTTCTCTGATTCGTTTTTGGTCTTTCTTTTAGATGTCATCATTTCTTTGAGTAGCTTGGCAAATGGAACAATACCAGTATTTTTCTTGACTGATGTTTTTAAAATAATTGGATTTCTCTCAGATGCTCCAATAAAATCCCTCACTGCATCAAACAATTGATTTGTCCCATCCAAATCACTCTTGTTTACAATGTAAATATCGCCAATCTCTGTCAAACCAGCTTTGATGGTCTGAATGTTATCACCAGTATTTGGATTAAAAACAACAGTGGTAATATCTGCAATGTTTGAAATTTCAACTTCAGTCTGTCCGGCCCCAACACTTTCAATTATTATTGGATTAAATCCAGCATATTCTAAAATCCTAATACTGTTTCTCAAAGATCTGGATACTGCGCCAATTGCTCCCCTTGATGCAATACTCCTGATATATGTCCCAGAATCTGTCGATTCACTCATTCTAACTCTATCTCCTAGAATTGCCCCTCCTGTTACATGACTAGTTGGGTCTACTGCCAAAACTGCGGGTTTTGTATGTAATTTTTTCAATTCTATAACAGTTTTGTTAATTAATGAACTTTTTCCAGCACCTGCAGGGCCGGTAATTCCAATTACAATAGATTTTCCAGTTTCTTTAAAGATTTTTTTTATAATTTTTTTTGCATCTTGATGATTATTTTCTATAATTGTAATTGCTTTTGCGATTGCGCCTCTTTTTCCTTTTTTCAAATCCACAAGTAAATCCATTAAAAAATATCTTTCAAAGGTGCAATAAAATCTTGTTTGTGATCTATGGACTTCCATAGATAATTTGCGCTGGGGGATCTCCACTTGGACGAATTTCCGTTTTCATGGAAATCTTGCCAAATTCTTCATGGTCAATTAACAAAGTCACTGGATGAATTTCCCATCCGTACTTTGGGGGTATGGGAAAGTCGATTATTTCAACAAATTCCGATGCATCTACAAAGGTTTTTTGAAAAGACTCTTCCATTCCCAAAACCTCTAAGACTACTGCTTTTGTTTTTTCGGATTTATCTTTAAAAATAATTTGAATGTAAGAATCATTATCTTCAAAATTTGGACTGCTTAATTTTTCAAAATATTTTGCTTCAATCAAGAATGTAGATTTGAAAATTTCTGTGTCTTTGTTGTTTGGTCCTGTTATCAATAAAATTGCCAAAATAGTTACAACACCAAGTGCAATTGGGGCACCAAATTTTTTAGCCATTTTGGAATTCTTTTTTCATATTTCTTAGAAATTTTGAGTTTATTCGTATTCTCTCAAGAGTTTGAGCCTGGGTTCTCTCTGTGCCAGGTGTGGGATTTTTTGTGAAAAATTGCTTTATTTCTTTCTCCATTGAATCATCAGCTACTGATGAGATACTAGCTACAATTCTATTGAAAAGAGGGTTTCCATGTCCAACTTTTTTGTTTAATTTTTTCCAATTATTTTTAAGCCACGGCCATAGGATTTTTTTTCCGTATGGGTTTGCAGATACTTTCATTATTGGTAGCTGCATATTTTGAGAGCGAACATGAGATGTTTGGGAAAAATCAAGGGATTTTTTAAGTAATTGGGGATCTCTAAAGCCACACATTGCTCCAAGAAAACGAAGTTTTTCTTCCATTGTGTTTGCATTTTTATATAATTTTACAAGTTGATCATAAGTTTTTGAATTACCATTCCAAGCTGCAATTGAACAAACAGGTTCTATTAAATCAGGGTGCAGAGATTTTGGAGATTGTAAAAATTTCCTATACAACCTCTTTGCCTCTTGAGTAACTTCATCATCATCCATTTTTCCCAGGGTAGCAATTACAAATGAGCGGAGTAAAGCATCAGTGTGCTTGTCTGATTTTTTTGGCGTCCAACCAACATTATAAAGAATTTTTCTAAGAAAATTGATGGCATGTTCTTTAATCTCGATTGAAAAATTTTCATCAAATGAACGAAAGTACAATCCTGCTAAATTATGCGCAACATTGATCAATGATAGGTAGCTATCTTCCTCATAATATGCATCTGAAAAGTCAAGATAATTTCGTACTAGTTCGTTTCTTGAAATACATAATGAATACAAATCATTTTGTATTGCCCACCTATCAATTGGAGAGATTTGTTTTTGATCAACTAACATTTTAAGGTCAAGTAAAATTCCTTCGTCATACTTTACTCGGTAAAAGCCCTTTCGTCCATAATTAGCTACAAATCCAATAGATTTTGGGATTTTTACTGAAATTGATTTTTTTGAGAATAACCTTGTGCTTATTTTATTAGATAATCCTAGGGTTAGGGGAATTTTCCATATACCTTTACATGCTTTTTTGTTTGGTTCTAACAGGTATCTATCCTGTTTGATTTGTAGAGTGTTTCCATCCTGTGCTATTTCAACGAGAGGGAATCCGGGTTGCTGAAGCCAGCTATTTACCATAGAACTAACAGGCATCTTTGAGGCTTTGCCAATTGCATTCCACAAATCTTGCCCCTTTGCATTTTTGTATTTGAAAGTTTTAAGATATTCTTTTAGACCATTTCTAAAATTAGGTTCACCAACATAGTCTTCAAGCATTCTTAGAATGCATCCACCTTTGTCATATGAAATGGCATCAAAAATTTCTCGTATCTCTGAGGGAGAATTTACCTTCACGTCTATGGGATGGGTTGTTTTTAGCGAATCTAATCCCATTGCAATATTCATTGCATCTTCGACAAATTGATTCCATAGATCCCATTCTGGATAAAACTGGTCCACAAATTTAGTAGCCATAAAAGTTGCAAAGCTTTCATTGAGCCAAAGATCATTCCACCATTGCATAGTAACAAGGTTCCCAAACCATTGATGTGCTATTTCATGTGAGATAACTTCAGCGATGAATTGTTTTGTTTTAGTAGAAGAAGTGTTAGAATCATAGAGTAAAATTGTCTCCCTAAATGTAATTGCACCCCAGTTCTCCATTGCACCTGCAGCAAAGTCTGGAACAGCAATCAAATCAAGTTTAGGCAACGGATATTTTATACCAAAATATTTTTCGTATGCCACAAGTAACTTTTTTCCCAATTCTAAAGAGAATTTACCTTTTGATTTGTTTCCTTTTGTTGTTACAACACGGATTTGTGTTTTTCCAACTTTGCCAGAAAGATATTCAAACTCCCCAACTCCAAGATAGACCAAATAAGTAGACATTATGGGGGTTTTGCTAAACTTGTAAATTGTTTTGTTTCCAAATTTAGTTTTTGATTTGATAGGCATGTTTGAGATGGCAGTAAATCCCTTGTCGGCAATAATTGAAATATCAAAGGTTGCCTTTGCCTGCGGCTCATCCCAACAAGGAAAAGCTCGTCTAGCATCTGCGGCCTCAAATTGAGTAGTTGCAAGAAACTTTGTTTTTTTTCCTTGTAGATATTGACTCCTATAAAACCCCAGCAATCTGTCATTTAGAATTCCTTGAAATTCTATGAGTATTGATGCCTTACCAGTAATTTTTTCCTTGAGAATAATTTGTAGTTCTTCCTTTTTTTCATTGATTTTAGGAGTACATTCAACGATTCTACCTTTAATTTCTATTTTACAGGTGATTATTTTAATTTCAGCACAATTAAGAATTATAGATTTTGTATTTTTTTTGCAATAAACATTTATGGTTTCTTTTCCATCAAATTTGAAATTTTTTAGATCAGGAGAAAAAACAAGTTCATAGTTTATCGGATTGACGTCCACCTCTCAGGTAATTTTGTTAGGCTTTATGTAGATTTTCTATTAGTACGATCTTAGACCCAAATTTTGTAAGCCTGACTTTAATAACGGAGCACTAGTATTATGGCAGTCTGAAATCTTTTTTAAAAAAGTTTTCAGAATAAAGTTTAAAGTAATTTTAATTCTTCAAATTTATTTATAGGAATTACCCAATTAATTATTTATAATTTCGATTAGATCGCTGATTTTTTCAAAATTTCCAATTTCGGATAAACTGTGGGCGTCACTAGACAAATGGAATTTTACACCATTTTTTTTAAAGATTTTCACCCATTCTATCAATGGCAAATGATACTTTGCATTAATTTCTACGATCTTGTTATTTGATACGATTAGTTTTGCCAGATGAACCAACTCATCTTCTGTAAGATTAAAGGTTGTTTCTGGACCAAGATGACCAATTACATTCACATCAGGGTTTTGAATAGCAATCTCTAGGGCTTTAAGCCACTGTTGTTTATCCTTAAACAGGCCATGAAAACTAGCAATTATAAAATAATTTTTCATATATTCTTGCGGACAATTTATAGAACCATCCGGTAAAATTTTTGCTTCAAATCCTACAATGAGGTTCTTGCGATTGAGGGATTTTATTTGGTCAAGATATTCTGGAATCCAATCTGATGTTTTTCTAACATGTTCTGTAATCGCAAATTTTTGGAGGCCAATTTTTTCTGCTTGGTGCACAATATTTGAAATGGATAAATCATCAGGGGAATGATCATTAAAATTTGAATGTATATGATAGTCTTCCTTTAAATTTAATTCCAATAAAGATTATAGTTAAAATTCAGTATATCTTTGTATTTAATTTGTCTTTTTTTTCAGTTACAAATTATGAAAAAATCAACAAAATGAAAATAACGTGATATTTAATATTTCAAGAAGATCACATACCCAAAACTCGACAGGTTTGATGATGACTGCAGAAACACCTAAAATTAGTCCTATCGCTAACAATGACAATCCTATCTTACTCCCCAAAGATTTTTTCAAATTGGTTTTCTTTAATTGGTCAGAATTTTCCTCAATCATGCGGTTATCAGAATCCAATTTTGTATATTCTTGTTTTGCCATATGCTGAACTAGAAAAATTTTGAGATCCTCTAGTTCTTTTTGTTTTTGTTCTAATTCTTTTTCAGAATTAAATTTGAATGCTTTTACTTGGTCTACCAGTACCTCTCTTTCAGTTCTTATTTGAATTATTTTTGATTGGTTTGAAATAAGTTCCTCTACTAGTTTGTCTTTGTCTTTAATTTCGTTTTGAGCAAGTTTATTTTCACTTTCAATAATATTAGTTTCATGATTTATTTTTAATTCATATTCTTGTCTATACGCAATTAACTGAGATAACTCATCTCGTTGAATCTTTATCTGATTATTTTCAAGTTTTAACTCGCTAATTTTTTTCCGTTCATTTTCAATTTCCACATCATATCGAAGGTAGCTATCGGCTTTGCCATAAAATTCTGAATTTTCTAGTGCCGTAGAGGACAAGTCCATTCCTTTCTTTGGGGCGCTTAAAGTATTTTTTGAAACAGATTCAACTGACTTTTCATTTTCAATTTCCTCTGAGATTGACTCTACGAAATTTTTATTTTTAATTTTAGTCTGTCCTAAAAATATCGACTTTGTCGGTTGTGTAAATTTTTTTCTTTGACGATACTTGATTATTTGTTCAGTTTTTAAATCTAAATATTTTTCATCTGAATGATAAAGCCCTTTATTTTTTTCTAATCTCTGAAACATGTATCGTAATCTCTCAGGATCTCCAAAATTCAATGAAATGAGTTTTTTTACTTTGTCTAGTTTCTCTTCGTGTTCTGAGGGTTTTGTTTGATGGCTAGGAATTACCGTGGCAGAAATTTTCTTGTCAAGATATTTTTGATCTGAATGAAATAATTTTTTTCCTTTTTGAAGACTTTCCATTATGTATTGTAATCTTCCTTTATCACCTTGGTTTTGTGCTATCAACTTCTTTATGCGCAAAATGGCATCTGTAGCAGATATTTGATATATTTCAGTGCTCAACTAGTCCAGAATTTCCTAAAATCCAGTTTAATGACAAAGTCAGAAAAATCGCATAATTGGGTTGTAATTTCTTAATACAATTTTTCAATTTTTCCCTGTGTAAAGAATTGATGAATTGTAAGTAATCCATTTTTAAAAATGAGGGTCGAAAATCAAATAAACCCATTAATGCCTACTAAATATCGATAGTAATAATGAAACAAACGGCATCTTCCCGAAAAATCAAGATCCTAGTAGCAAAATTGGGTCTAGATGGACATGACAGGGGTGCTTTGGTTTTATGTAGAGCATTTAGAGACGCGGGAATGGAGGTAATTTATTCAGGATTATTTGCCACTCCTGAAAGAATTGCCCAAATTGCAGAGGATGAAGATGTGGACGCAATTGCAATGAGTCTTCTTAATGGAGCTCATGGAACTTTATTTCCCAGGGTTGTTAAAACCCTCAAAAAGAAGGGAATTAATGACGTGTTGGTTGTAGGTGGAGGAGTTATTCCGGATGTTGATCATAAAGAATTAGTCAAGGCAGGAATTAATCATGTCTTTGGTCCTGGGACCCCGTTACCAACAATAATTGATCATATTACTCTTGGCGTTTCTAAACTAAGAAAAATTTAATAAAATTATTCTGTAGAATCTGGCCACATCATTTTTCGCATTTGTTTGCCGACCTTTTCAATCTGGTGTTCATCAGTTTCTTTCATATATTTTGCAAATGATTCTTGGCCACTTTTTTGATATTCACTAATCCATTCCTTGTTAAAAGTTCCATCTTGAATCATTGTTAGAACTTTTTTCATATTCTCTTTTGTTTCACTTGTCATCACCATAGGCCCACGAGTCAACCCCCCATATCTTGCAGTTTCACTCACACGACGCCACATTCCATTGATACCATATCGTTGAATCATGTCTACAATTAATTTTAATTCATGAAGAACTTCAAAATAGGCAATTTCTGGTTGGTACCCTGCCTCTACTAAAGTTTCAAATGCAGTTTTTACCATCGATGCTGAGCCTCCACATAAATCTGCCTGTTCGCCAAACCAATCTGTTTCAACTTCCTCTTTAAAGGTCGTTTGAATTAATCCTGCCTTTGCACTTCCAATGGCTTTTCCTATCCCAAGAGTTCTATCCCAAGCCTTCCCAGTAAAATCTCTATGGACTGCAACGATGGAGGGAGTTCCAAAGTTTTCAAGATAAGTTTCTCGTACCTTTGAACCAGGTCCCTTTGGAGCTACCATTATAATATCCACATTATCTGGAGCATTGATCCAATTCCAATGGATTGCAGCTGCATGAGAAAAAGATAATGCCTTTCCTTCAGTTAGGTTGGGCCCGATTTCATCTTTGTATACTTGTGATTGAATCATATCAGGTATCAGTACATGAATAATATCGGCTTGCTTACAGGCTTCAGAGACAGAGAATACTTTGTGACCATCACTAGTTGCCTTTTTCCAGCTATTCCCACCTTCTTTAAGACCAACGATAACATTAAGGCCTGAATCTTTCATGTTATTTGCTTGTGCATCGCCTTGGATGCCATAGCCTAATACTGCAATGGTTTCATTTTTAATTGGATCTAAACTAATTTCATTATCTTTCCATGTTTTTGCCATGAATTTCCTCAGATTATTGCAAATATTAACCAACACCAATTGAACTATCCGATTAATAGTTTTTTTAGGAAGAAAAATGAAGGCTAAAAATTTGGATGTACAATGTTCTATTAACTTTAGGGAGGTGGGATTAAATCGATATAAATTAGAAATCTAAACAATATTTTATTCTCCCTGTAAATTATATCGAAAAAACAAAATTGCATGCGAGGCATTTCACCTTTACTTTTTTATCTGGAAGTCTGGTAAATTTTTTTGAGGAACATTTGGGACAAATTGGACATGCTCGTACGGGTTTCATTAGTGTTCAGTGGGCTTAGTATCTGATTTATTAATTATTTTCAATCGGTTTACCCCGTTAATTTTTTTGATAAACTCGGATACAGCATTTGGTACCAACTGTTCCCATTCTTCATTAGAGATTATCATTGAGCGAATTTTTGTTGCACTAAACTTTTGTCGCTCTAGAAACTCTGGCGTAATAACTTCAATATTCGAGTCTGCCAATAGCATTTTTACATAATCATTTCCGCTATAGACCTTATCAAAATGGGGAAGATTTGATTTAATATATGATGACCAGGTGGCAATGTTGAATTGATTTTCTAAAGAAAGAATTATGCATCGAGATAAGTCTAGGTTTGATTCTTTAATAGAATTATGAACCATTTCAATTCTTTCACCTGCAGTAAATGGGTCCTTTTCTAGGTAATTAAACTGAGAACTAGTAATTGCAATTATGACTTCATCACAATGTTCTAAAATTTGCTTTGCCAATTCAAGATGGCCTAAATGAAAAGGCTGAAATCTTCCCATCATTAAGCCGCGCATAAATAATTGATATTTTTGATTTTATTAAATTAGTCTATTTGATTGATCCGCTTCCAATAATTCGTATAGTGGTCGACTCTGGTTTTAAAATTGCTGCAATATCACCTGCATGATACGCAATTGGTTTTTCAAATCTAAGTTTTAGTGGATTTATAGAAGAAAATTTGGCTGCTTTGATTTGTAATCCCACACTTACCAGGCACATTTGCCCCTCAGATAATTCATTTTTGTAAAAAGGATTTTGTATAAAATCAAGTTGGATTTCAGAATTTACTAGAATTGAATTTTCCTGAGAGATTATATCGCCACGGCCCACCTCGTCTGGCTTGACCCCTTTAACGGCCAATCCCACTCTTGCAGGAAAATTGGCTTCTGTAACTGGATCATCATGCATTTGAATTGATTTTATCAAAACGTCAAAACCTAAAGGATATAATTTGAGATTATCATACTGGTTGATTTTTCCTGAAGAAACTTTTCCCAAAACTACTGTTCCTACTCCCTTGACATCAAAACAGTGATCAACTGTTATTTCAGATGGTCCGGCATTTAAAACGGGTTCAATTTTATTCATTTCTTCTTTTATTTTATCTTGATCAACTTTGACATAATTTTCAATTACAGTCCCTTTTATCATTAAATTTAATTTAGATTCATCTACATCAAAGGTATGAGAAAGGATTCCTTTTTCTTTTTTCAAAGAATCAAGGGCAATGATTTGTTCGCCTGTATATTTATCTAGTTTATCCACCAAAAAAATCACAAATTCTGCCAAGTTAATGGCCTGAAAAAGGGGTTGGATTTTCTCTGGAAACCCATTGGGAGTTACCCAAGTTTTAATAATTTCTGTTTCTTTTCGATCATAAAGGGAAATATCAGTTTCTGTTCCTTTTTTTCCAAATTCATTTGCAATAGATTGCCTTCCCAAAACTACAAAATTAATTGATTTTACCAATACTCTTAGGTAAAAATTCGGGTTAATGTAGCTTATCGATAAAAAAATCCTGGTAAATTGAATTCAAATGTATGATGAATTCCAATAATATTGTCCACTAATTTATTAACATCTATGTTAAGGTCGGTGGTAACCACAATTACACTTTCTTTACTAATGGGAAAAGTTATTCGATTTACTTTACCATATTGAGACATTGTAAATCTTGGCTCACCAATTTTAAAACCCATATTTTTTCGACGAGTCCATTGATTTTTGGCGAGAGTGAAAGATGACTTAATCTCCTTTTCTTTAAAAAATCCCGCGGTTTCTTTAAATTTTCCATGATACTTTCCATCATAAATTGCTGCTTGTCTTATTTTTTTATCAAGTGCCAAAATTTCATCTAAAAATTTTCCATAATCGCTAGGATTAACTAACTCTGACATTCTATCACCCAAAATGTAACATTTTGAATATTACTTAAAGCTGATCGCAGTTAATGAGCCTGCATAGTAGTGAATCAAAGTGTAACAAAATTTTTGTTACAATTTGATTCCTTTGTTGTTCAAAAAAATTTTGATTGTCAGCCTAAATTTCTAATTCCATCTAGTTTGTTGATTCATGATTTTATCCAATTTCTTTTGGGCAATGTGTTCTTGTATTATCATTTCTTGTATCATTTCCTCAGTGATTCTCTCGCCGATTGGCATGTCAATTGTGAAACTATCAGGTAATTCTGATTTTAGGGCAGTTGCATCAAATACATTTGTAGCCCTTTCTTTCTCATAGTTTACAATTACACCAAAACCTGAATGTTGACGGGTATATGGATTTCCAGAATCTTGGAATCTCTCAAAAGAATAGTTGATGTGTTGGAAAGAACCAAAACTATTCATTTCAAATATTCGACCATCATCAGTAGTCCAATAGTTACTGTACTTTTCATTCTGTGTAACTTTGATTAATCCTTCACCTTTAGTTGGAGAAGGAATCATCTTGGTGAGCATTGCGTTAAGTGAATCGCCCGATATATTAAATCCGTCATTTAAGTAGGTAGTATGATCTCGTAGTTTAAAGTCCATAGCCTTTATTGCCATTACATTGTCCTTAAGTGGTTCCAAGAATACTGCAGACATTGATGTCTTGTCACACTTTTCTGCAACATCCCGTTCTTGACATTTTACTTTTTGATGAGTAATACTTAGACTAGTTCTATCGATAACTTCCGTGTCTTGCAGGACTTTGATATCCTCAATTTGGCCTGTGTAATCAAACCAAACTTCGACTCTCATTTCTGCTAGATGACCCATTCCAATTTCTGGGACACCGAAGAGGAATTCTTGTACTTTGAGATTCTTGTCTGCCCAGACAGTTGCTTCAAAAGAGTTTACTGCTCCAAGTTCTATTGATTGCTCATCAAATGGAGTGTGATGGTTATCAGTTACGGTAAATGAATTTCCATTAAAGGTGAATCCAGAATCTACCATCATTGTTTCACGAGTTTCATGGCTTACACCAAATGTTGGTCTAGTGTCCCATCGATTTTCGCCGCCCTGTGGTTTATCGTCAATTGTAATTTGACACAAAACTGCTTCTCCTATTCCCAAAGAGACCGTATCTGCATCTAATTGTTCTCCATTTGTACATGACCACTCACTTGCATCATAGCCCTCTGGGCCAGTGATGCTAAGATCATAAACACCCGCATCAATGTTTAATCCAGTTTGGATTGGGCCTGGTCCCGAGAAACTCATAGGACCATCAGCTGTCAATGTAAAGTCTCCTGGGACAGCATTGCGATTATTATCATTAATTAAATTCAAAAGAAGTGTCAATCCAGGGGCAATATCGTCATTGTTAACCGTACAAGTTACTTTATCACCAGGGTTTAAGGTGACAAGACCTCCAAAAGCGGTAAATGGTTCACTATTTTCATTAGCACAGATCCAATTGCTTGCCAAATAGTCTGATGGTCCAGCCTCACTTAGATTGTAGAGTTCGTTTGCAAAGACATCGTGGAATGCATCAGAATCTCCAGCATCTGTAAAGTCTCT
>JAHELB010000036.1:0-9970 GCA_024644385.1 Nitrosopumilaceae archaeon
AAAAATTATAATATTTATTACAATTACTTAGAATAATTATAAATAAATGATAAATATTATAATGTTCTATATAATTTATGATAAAAAGTGCAAATTTTATTGAATAATTTGCGCGACCCTAAGAAAAATACATGTTGTTAACGCAAAGGCGTTTTGGGCGAGGAGAATGCTTTTCACCCTATACAGGGTCGCGCCTTTTATTCTAAAATTTTTTTTATGTTTGCCCAACCAGTGAAATTTTTGCACCCATACTTTTCATTTCTTGGATAAAATTTGGATACGATACTTTAACGGATTCAGGATCCGTTACTGTGCAATCTCCTACAAACATTCCTGCAATACAAAAGGCCATAAATAATCTGTGATCATTTTCCGAATTCAAATTGTTTCCTTTGATATTATTTGAAAAATTCAAAATTAACCCATCTTCTTTCTCCTCAACAATAATACCTAATTTAACCAACTCTCTCGCAATTATGGAAATTCTATCTGTCTCCTTAAGTCTTGCATGTTTTACATTGATAATCTCAATTGGTTTTGAAGTTTTCAAAGCTAGTATAGCTAAAGGAGGAAGTAAATCTGGAGAGTTACTAAGGTCAAATTTTCCGCCTTTTAATTTTTCTGGAGATTTAATAGATATCTTATCGTCATCAAATGTAATTTTAACACCCATTTGTTCTAAAATATCGATAAATACCTCATCACCATGAGGTAAATTCCCAAGACTTCCTTTAATTAGAAATTTTTCTCCACATAGGACGGCTGCAGATAAAAGCAAAGCAAGACTTGAGAAGTCAATTGGAACGGCAAATGTTGACGGTGCGTAAATTTGAGGTTCAATGTTATATCTTTTGTATGGAATTAAAGTTTGAACTGTAACTCCAAAATGTCTCATTGTTGAAATTGTTGCATCAAGATATGGCTTTGATACCAAGTCTTCTTCAATAACTACATGGATTCCCTTTTCAGTTAATGGGGCGGTGATAAATAGGGCTGAAATAAATTGGCTTGAAAAATTTCCCGGAATTGTCACAGTCCCTCCCTTATTTATTCCGGTAATCTTAATTGGAGGGTTTCCATTGGTTGACGAACATTTTGCCCCTATGCTTTCAAGTGCATCTAACAATGGCTGCATTGGTCTTTTTTGTAGGCTAGAATCTCCAGTTAAGGTGGTTTCGTGTGAAAATAAACTGGCTATTGCTGTTGCAATCCTTATGGTAGTTCCAGAATTCTCTGCGTTGATTTCAGGAACAAATTTTCCTTGGCCTATCGGATTTCTTACTTGAATTGAAGAGTTTTCTTCTTCAATCAGAGCTCCAAAGTTTTTACAGGCATTAATTGTAGCTCGTGTATCATCTGAAAATAAAACATTATTCACCCTGCTGTTTTTTCCTGCAAGTGCTGCTAAAAAAATAGCCCGATGACTATAACTCTTGTTGGGAGGACAGATCAGATTTCCAGTGAGTATGGACTTTTCTACTTTACAAATCATAGACTTCAGCTTTTTTGTTATTTATTTTAGAAACGATTATTTTTCCGTCTAAGGATGAAAAAACTTTTTTTACATTTTGCTCGTCTTCTTTTTTTACAATGGCTGCTATAGCAGGACCGTTTCCGGAGATTGATGCGGCAATAGCCCCTTTTTCAAGAAGATTAGTTATAATTTTAGGATCAGAATTTAAAATCGTTGCAGTTGCTAGACCATTTATTATCATTGCTTGCCAATAATTAGAATTTTTAGCTAATTTCCAAGCATTATAAAAAACCGCCGACAGTATTTTTAAATTTTTAACATTCCCCCGTTTTCGGTTTTTGGGAATAAAAATTATCGATAACAAATTTCCCGGAATTTTTTCTGATCGAACTATTTGATTTTTAGAATTATCTGTTACATTAAATCCACCAAAGTAACAAGAACATGCATCGTCATAGGCTCCTGTGATGCTTACTTTGGATTCTATTGATGCAGATACCCCTGCAAGCAAAATCCTCTGATCTGATAATCCTGGTTTAAATATTTTTGCACAGGCAAGAGCAACTGCTGAAGATATTGCACTAGAACTTTTCAATCCGTAACCTGTTGGAATTTCTGAATTTAGAATTATTTTTATTTTATTTTGTTCTAGTTCTTTTTTGGTTAAAATTTTTTCTACCGTTTTATTGATTAATCTGGAACTAAGGGTCTTGTTGTTTGACTGAATAGTGATTCCTTTGCCAGGTTCGGTTTCTACAATTGCCTCAACTTGAAGAGAAATACCCATAGTAGCTCCTTTTTTATTCGCTATCGCATTAACCAGGGAAACCGCTCCATGAACAATCGCTCTTGATTTTGCCATCATACTCCTCCTAAGAGAGCTTTTTTCATCGCATTATAAGGTGCTTCTATATTATGCCAAATTTCAAATGCCCTTACCGCTTGACCTAGAAGCATCTCATAACCATAAATTACAATGCCTTCTCTCTCTTTTCCTTTTTTTAAAAAATCAGTATTCATTGGCAGGTAAACAATATCATAAACAATTGTTTTTGGTCTCATTGACTCTAAAGAAATTGGGCTAGTTTCATTTTTTAACCCAATTGATGTTGCATTTACGATTATATTGTATTGGCCCAAATCATTTTCAACATTTTCAATGTTTATTACTTTAGTGTCGAGCCCTATTGTATTTGCAAACTGTGCTAGATTGTTTGCTTTTTCAAGAGTCCTATTGGCAATGGTAATGTGTTTTGCTTTTTCCTTGGCAAATCCTGCAACAATTGCTCTTGCAGCTCCCCCTGCTCCAAGTAAAAGAATTTTTGTTCCTCGTACCCTCAAGTTTTTTTTCTTAAAAGGATCTAAAAATCCCTCCATGTCTGTGTTATATCCTTTTAAAATTCCCTCAGTGTTTGTTACTGTGTTGACTGCCCCGATTAAACTGCAGGATTCATCAGTCTTGTCCAAATATTTCATCATCTCTATCTTGTGGGGAATTGTAACATTGAATCCATCGATTTTTATTTTTTTAAGAGATTCGATTCCCTCCTTTAGTTCACCTTTTGATATTTTATATGCAATATATGAGCAATCCAAATTCAATTCTCTAAATGCTGCGCTATGAATATTTGGTGATAATGAATGATCAATTGGATCTCCGATAACTGCAAATGTTTTTGACATATTTTTTGTGGCTAACATGATGATTTAAACTCTCAATTTTAGATTTCCAACATTTCGGAAACTAGGATTTTAATTACATTGGCTTGGAATATTTGGAAAATCTATTTCTTTAAATTAATAATTTTTTTTATTTCATCAATACTAAACTGACCTGGCGCGACAGGTTTTCCCAAAGACACATAGATAAAAGGACTTCCTAAAAATAGGCTCAAAATTCTGGAAGCTCTTCCTAGATCCCCCATAGTAAAAGAAATTAGATTCACTTTTCCATTTTTATTATATAATTGCAAAACTCTTGATGAATCCTTTGCTGATTTGGCGGTGGTAACAATTTTTACATTAGATGATAATTTTCTCATTTGATCTAGTTTCTCTTGCAACTGATGGGCTTTAGGAGTTTTTTTAAAATCATGGTAAGAGATCAAAAGGTTTGTTTTTGCTTTTTTTAGATACCTTTCCAGATCCTTATTTTTTTTAATGGTGTTAAATTCCACATCAAGTAAAAATGGATCGTATTCTGCAATTAATTTTAGGATGGATATTCTCTCCTTTTCACTACCTATGAATTTACCTCCTTCTGATTTTGGTCTTAGTGTACAAACAATACGGTTCAATTTTTTTTTTACATTCTCTAAAACTTGTGGTATTTCATTTTTTTTTAAAAAATCAAAACGTATCTCTGCATAATCTGATTTCTTTAAAGCCATTTTTAGAGATTGATTAACTTCCTTTGTCGTTGTCTCCGCGATTGAAATACAGGTTTTATATCTCATTTTGATTATTTTTCTAAAATGTATTCATCGTCAACTTCCATTCCAAAATGCCTTCCTGTGGCTGTTTTTGAGTAAACCAAAACAGTATCTCCTTTTTTAAGATGAGTTACAGAAACAAGTTGTCCGTTTGGCTTTACAAATCTAATTGTTTCTGCATCTTGAGCAATAATGCCCCCAATTTCCCCGTTTACAGATGCTTTGATCATAAGCATGGGGCGCCGTTCGATTTTGGATCTTCCAACTGTTGCTCTTCTTGCTTTGCCTTTTGAATTGATAATTAATACTTCAGAGCCTGTTTCAACTTCAGAAAGATAGTTGGTTGTACCATCTGGTGATAAAGTATAACAATGAACAGCACCAGCATTTACCCGAAATGGCCTTGGCGATGTAAATGAAGAACCCACTGATTCATTATGAACTAAAAACAAAAAGTTTGATCTACTCCCAATTAACATTCCCTCTCCTTTATGAAGCATGGATGCTGTATCTACACAAACTCTTTCTCCATCTCCTACTTCTTTGATCTCAATGATTTTTCCCTTTTTAAGTTCAAAATTCCTACTTCCAAGGTAGACCATTACTTCTCTAACTTCTCCAATAGATGAAGTGCTGAAAATTACTCCATCTACCCCAACTTCTAAAATTGAAAACATTTTTCTTACTTCCTCTGGTGTTTTAGCTACAGCATAGATTTTGGTATGAATTTTGTGAAGTTTTGCAATGATATTCTCAAGGGGAATTATTTTCCAATCCTTTACCTCTACTATTACAAAATCTAGACCCTTTTTTGAAATTGTTAAAATATTTTCAATATCTTTATTTGATAATATCTCGAATTTTTTACCTATTTTTTTTCCTTTTTGTTTTATTGTATCATTCTTTTCAAGTATTATGTGATTTGCCTTGGGTGAGGGAAATATTACTTCAAGTTTTGTTTTGATATTTCCAATTTTCTTGGGATCAAGATACACTATTTTGATTCCTTCGCTTTCTAATTGTGGGAGAAATTTTGATAACTGCTTTTGAGATACTTTGGGTGAAACTATTAATTCTCGATTTTTACTCAATTTTTTTCATTGCTTCCTTGGCGGATTCTTTTTTGAAAATAATAGATGCTAAAGCCTCCACCATTTTTTCAGGAGTTTTATGTGCAAAAATATTTCTTCCATAAGTTACTCCTTTAGCCCCGGCAGTAATAGCATCTTCTGTCATTTGGAGAATATCTAAATCTGTCTTTGCTTTTGGCCCTCCTGCAATTACAATTGGAACAGGTGTACTTTTTACAATCTTTGAAAAAGAATCAACATCCCCGGTGTATAATGTCTTGACAATGTCTGCTCCGCATTCTGCACCTATTCTTGAAACATGTCCAACAATTTCTGGGTCATGAGGATCTTTTACGTTTTCGCCTCTAGGATACATCATAGCCAAAAGTGGCATATTCCATTTATGGCATTGCGCTGCGGTCATTCCAAGTTGTTCCAACATTTCTGGTTCCTCTTTTCCACCAATATTGATATGAAGAGAAACGCCATCTGCACCCAACCGCAAAGCTTCTTTGACTGTACCAGTTAACATTTTTCTATTTGGTGACATTGATAGAGTTGAACTGCTTGAAAAATGAACTAAAACACCTACTTTTGTGGGTCGAGGCAATGCTTTGATTATTCCTTTGTTAACAATTACACTTGTAAGACCGTGCCCTTCACATTGGTAAATAACCGATAAGGGATCTTCTAATCCCTCTATAGGACCATTTGAAATTCCATGATCCATCGGAATACAAAGCATTTTCCCTTTCCTTAAAATTCGATTTAACCTAATTTGATGGCCTGATACCATGGGTGAATCTCTTTCTCGTGCCCTACTTAAAAATAACGTGAACCATGTAAATTCCTCTTTGTATCATTGCGCACAAATTAGTCACATGGTTGGTATTTTTCACTAGTTTTTTCTATATAGGAATAAATAGAAATTGAAGAGGACAGTGAACAAGAAAATTGATTCAAACAACTGAACAACTTTACCAAAGTGATATTGGCGATATTCTTGAAAACTCTTTAAAAGGAAAAAGACCTAATCCTGAAGATTGTTTTAGGCTTTTAAAATCTAATGATGTTTATTTAATGGGTCTTGTGTCAGGATTTCTTACAAAACAACAATTTGGAAAAAAAGCTTCGTATGTGAATAATATTATTCTGAATTATACCAATGTTTGCATTACTGATTGCAAGTTCTGTGCTTTTTATCGTTCACCAGGAGCTGAAGACTCTTACACATTAACTCTAGATCAAATTGAAGCTCGTGTTAAATCCGCTTGGGATTTGTTTAAGATTAAACAGGTTCTAATTCAAGGAGGTCATAATCCAAATTTAAAAATTGAATACTATGAAGAAGCCTTCAAAATGATAAGGCAAAAATTCCCTATGATTGGTGTTCATGCACTTTCAACCTCCGAAATCGATATGATCGCAAGAGTAGAAAAATCGTCTACTAAAGAAATTTTATCTAGACTAAAAGACTCTGGCCTCCAATCAATCCCGGGTGCAGGTGCAGAAATTCTTGTAGATTCTGTTAAAGATGTTATTAGTCCAAAGAAAATTTCAAGTGACGATTGGATTAGAATTATGAATGAAGCTCATTCTCTTGGAATTCCAGGTTCTGCAACAATGATGTATGGGCATGTTGAAAAAACAAGAGATATTGTTGATCATTTTTTCAGAATAATAAAACTACAAGAAAAAACTAATGGGTTCATGGCGTTTATTCCTTGGAATTTTGAACCCAACAATACACAAATGAAAGAGGAAGGGATTGTAGAGCATGGGTCAGGGGGTATTCAGTTACTAAAAATGATTGCCATCTCAAGACTTGTTTTCAATGGATTAATCCCACATATTCAATCTTCATGGTTAACAAACGGGGTTGGAATGGCTCAACTTGCTTTACAATATGGAGCAGATGATTTTGGTGGTACACTGATTGGTGAGGAAGTTGTTTCCTGTACAGGAGCACGTTCTACTGAATTAACCGGTAAAGTTATCGTAGATGCAATTAATCAAATTGGATATCAAGTAGAAGAACGAGATAATTTTTACAAACCTGTAGCTTTACTCTAAGCCATAACTAGACCACTTTGAATCTACTAAATTTTTTGTGTCTTGATCTACTTTTACTTCCTCTTGAATTTCTCGCTTGAATCCCTCTTCAATGGTTTTTTGAGTTGCATCCAATCCTAATTTTGATCCCAAGTTAACAAGCGGAGATGCAGGATCAAGTG
This sequence comes from Nitrosopumilaceae archaeon, assembly GCA_024644385.1. Classification (GTDB taxonomy): domain Archaea; phylum Thermoproteota; class Nitrososphaeria; order Nitrososphaerales; family Nitrosopumilaceae; genus Nitrosomaritimum. Next base: position 7,211 of record JAHELB010000036.1, read on the forward strand.
TATCAGTAGGTGTGTTGTTTATGATGATAGTATCTCGCGCAGGATCTGTTCTTGTAGTTAGTGCCCAAATGACTTCATTCATGTCGTGGACGTTTACACCCTCATCTACTACCACAAACATCTTTGTTAATGATAATTGTCCCATTCCCCAAAGACCCATCATTACTTTTTTTGCTTGGCCTGGGTATCTCTTTTTTATAGATACTATCGCTAAACCTTGAAACCATCCTGCTGCTGGCATTGAAAAATCCACAACCTCAGGATGAAACATTTGAATTAAAGGCAAGAAGGAACGCTCTATGACTTTTCCAATGTACGCATCTTCTAAAATGGGTTTTCCAACTACAGTAGTTACATAGATTGGATTTTTTCTTCTCATTATCCCTGTCAATGTAAAGGTTGGATAAGGTTCGACAGGAGTATAGTATCCTGTGTGGTCACCAAAGGGACCTTCGTTTCTCAAATCCGTGGGGTCTACATACCCTTCTAAGACAATTTCTGCATTTGAGGGAACTTCTAAATCGATGGTTTTGCATTTGACAGTTTTAATTCCTTTTTTTCGAGTAATTCCTGCAAACAAGTATTTGTCTAGGCCCTCTGGAACTGGGGCGATTGAAGAAAAAACTGTCGCCGGATCCCCTCCAATAATAATGGCTGTTGGAATCTTTTCGCCACGGTCTTTTGAAATATCTGAATGATGTGCACCACGTTTATGTTTTTGCCAGTGCATTAATGCATGAGTACTATCCAAGATCTGTATTCTATACACCCCAAGGTTTCTAATCTTGGTTTGAGGATGACTGGTAGCCACTAATCCCAAAGTGATAAATCGACCTGCGTCATTTGGCCAAGATTTTAAAATCGGCATATCCTCAAAAGATGCAGTACTTGATGTGACCTCAGTCACTGGTCCACTTGTTTCAAGCTTTGGAAATGAATCAGTCATTTTTGAAAGTTCAGGAAGTTTTTTTATTTTATTTAGAATTCCTGATGGAATATCCATTTTTGTCATTTCTACAATCCTTTGGCCAATTTCCTTAAACTCTTTCATTTCCAAACCAATCTCCAATCTTTTCATTGATCCAAAAGCATTTGCTAATACAGGAATTTTAAAATCTTTAATATTCTCAAAGAGGATTGCCGGTCCATTTGAATACATCTGTCTTCTCATTATCTCAGCAATTTCTAAATTAGTGTCGACCTGTGTTTTGATTCTTTTTAGTTCGTTGTTTTTCTCTAATTCTGATATTAAATCATGAATATCTGCAATGACCACAAAATTTCTGAAGTGAGAACAAGTATAAGCTTAACTAGAATTAGGTAAATTGTATTTTTTGGAATTTAAATCGACAAATGCATTTTAATTCAAAGGCACGATAAGGCATCTGATGGAAGACGAAAAATGAGTAGTTGGTTAGGGGGACGGAGTTTTTGAATTACTTGGTTCTGAATGCCCTTTTTTAATGAAATAGGTGAGTCAAAAAAAAACTTCCGAATCCTATATGAATATCTCTATTTGCCAATGTATTTTTCTTGATAGATAGCGTTGCCCTTTTTGTGGAAAAGGATACCATCATAATACTCAAAATAGACCAAAAATATTGCTCAGCCCAGAGTAGAAAATACTAGGGAACTGGGGGAAGCTCGTTCTTTTTTCCGTGGCCTCCTGATCCAAATTTACAGTAAAAACATAACTCTGATTCCATATACTTTAATTGCTCTACTTTGATTGCTCCCAGCTTTAGAGCAATTTTTGTTAGAATTTTGTATTTTAATGGCATTGCGGGAATCACCTCTTTCATGTAAACTTTGTAATGATCTGGGCAGAATTTTAGGGTAATTTTTGACGGTTCATTTCCTTTTTCATTTACTTGTTTTGTAAATTTGATCTGCTCTCTAATGTATTCGTGTTTTGGACATGGACAATCCTTTCCACCTGGATGTTTGTATGCAGGAATATTCTTCCAATCGAATCCTGGGTATTCCTTTTCAAAATCATCCATTGTTTTGCTTGGTTTTTTAGCCATAAAAACATGATCAAATTTATCATTGGAATTTACCCAAATCTAAATAAACCCCGAGATTTCAACATCATTGAATGGTTGCAGCTAAAAAACCTACAAAAAAAGATCTTGAAGCAAAAATTGCTGAATTGGAAGCAAAACTAACCAAATTATCTTCACAAATGGAAGAAAAACCAGCTGAAGTAAAACCAAAACCAGCTGAATCAAAGCCAGCTGAAGTAAAACCAAAACCAGCTGAATCAAAGCCAGCTGAAGTTAAACCAAAACCAGCTGAAACAAAACCTGCTGAACCCAAGAAGGTTACCCTTCCAAAAGATACTGCAAAAAAACCAGCCGAAGTTCCAAAACCTAAAGAGACTGAAAAACAACTGCCTGCAACTTTCAATGAGGCACTAGAGAATGCGTACTATACTGCACCAATGACTGACTTTCACAAATACAGAACAAATGTCACAGGTTATTCTCCACCTGCAAACAGATACTTTGTAAGACTGACTGCCCCTGTAGGCAAAGTCCCAACCACCAACTGGAATGATCAAAAAGCATCTGTTACTGGCTACACACAACCATCAAACCAATACTTTGCAACAAGACAAAGATTGGCATATCATCCCACAGACAAAAGATTTGGTACATTTAGTGGTGTTAAGATGACAGTAGAGGGTGTTTCTATTACAGAAAAAAAACAAGAACCACCTAAGGAAGCACCAAAACCAAAGGGCACATTACCCAAAGG
>JAHELB010000036.1:10070-12781 GCA_024644385.1 Nitrosopumilaceae archaeon
CAGACAAAAGATTTGGTACATTTAGTGGTGTTAAGATGACAGTAGAGGGTGTTTCTATTACAGAAAAAAAACAAGAACCACCTAAGGAAGCACCAAAACCAAAGGGCACATTACCCAAAGGGTTCTAACTTATTGATGGTAATTCTATCATTTGATTTTCTTTAGAACGTTCTATCTGTATTTTAAGAAATTATCTTCAAATTTATATAAAAATTACCTTTCAATCTATTGTAATTTTTACAAGTTATCTTAATATTTTTTTAATAAATTTTAATTAAAATTTCAACCTAATCACAATCTAAATAAACGATACGATTTTAGGGTAAGAAATGGCAACTAAACGTAAAACGAGTACAAAAAAAGATCTTGAAGCAAAAATTGCTGAATTGGAAGCAAAACTAAACAAGCTTTCTACACAACTAGAAACAAAGCCACCAAAACCAGCTGAATCAAAGCCAGCTGAAGTAAAACCAAAACCAGCTGAATCAAAGCCAGCTGAAGTTAAACCAAAACCAGCTGAAACAAAACCTGCTGAACCCAAGAAGGTTACCCTTCCAAAAGATACTGCAAAAAAACCAGCCGAAGTTCCAAAACCTAAAGAGACTGAAAAACAACTGCCTGCAACTTTCAATGAGGCACTAGAGAATGCGTACTATACTGCACCAATGACTGACTTTCACAAATACAGAACAAATGTCACAGGTTATTCTCCACCTGCAAACAGATACTTTGTAAGACTGACTGCCCCTGTAGGCAAAGTCCCAACCACCAACTGGAATGATCAAAAAGCATCTGTTACTGGCTACACACAACCATCAAACCAATACTTTGCAACAAGACAAAGATTGGCATATCATCCCACAGACAAAAGATTTGGTACATTTAGTGGTGTTAAGATGACAGTAGAGGGTGTTTCTATTACAGAAAAAAAACAAGAACCACCTAAGGAAGCACCAAAACCAAAGGGCACATTACCCAAAGGAACAGCTCAAACACAATCTCCACCTCCAAGTACAACAACGCAAACAAAATCTAGATCCCAGCAACTAGAAGATTATGAAAATGACTATTTGAAAAGACTTGAACAAGACAGAATTGACCAACAAAAGGCATACGAAGAAGAGCTAAGGAGAGAAGCAGCTGAAGCTGCCGCAAGATCTCAAGCATCTGCAGGTTCTTCCAGAGGAAGTCTTCCAAAAGGTTTTGAAGCAAAACCAGAACCTCAACAACCTAAATCTTCAAAAGGTACATTACCAAAAGGTTTCTAACCTTTTACAACTTTTTCTTTTAATTTACATTTGCAAAATCTTCTAGAACTTCTTTAGAATGACCTGCAGGTTTTACTTTAGGATAAATTTTAAAAATTTTTCCTTTTTCATTTACTAAAAAAGTACTTCGGTTGACTCCCATATACTCACGTCCCATGAATTTTTTCTTTCCCCACACTCCAAATTTCTTTGAAATTTCCTTTTCAGTATCTGCCAGAAGCAGATATGGTATTCCCATTTTATCACAGAATTTCTTGTGGGATTCTACATCATCTGGACTAATTCCTATTATCTCGATTTCCAGTTTTTGAAATTTTTTGTAATCTCTGGAAAACTCATCTGCCTCAGTTGTACACCCTGGTGTGAAATCCTTTGGATAAAAGTAGATAACATGTTTTTTACCTTTAAAGTCAGTTGACTTTACAATTTCTCCATTTGAGTCATTTGCAGAATACTTTGGAACCGGATCTCCTTCTGAAATCAATATTTGGACTTGAATTCACTATTAATTAATTGCTTTTTTAATTGAAGCGAAACATATCCGAATCTTTTATATGGAAATTGACGGGGTTTTTGCTTGATGGTTAATCCAAGGGCTTGGCTTGCAGAAGCAATTGCCACTTATGGTTTAGTATTTTTTGGACCCCTCTCTGTAATACTAGCCGTCGCATCATTTGGAGAGGATCTGACCACTCAATCAGTACTGTTCATTGCTCTTGGGCACGGGGGAGCAATCGCATTGATGGTTTACGCATTTGGGCATGTTTCCGGAGCACACATCAATCCAGCAGTAACTATACCAATGATAATCACTAAAAAAATTGGAGTTACTGACGGAATTGGATACATTATTTTTCAATTAATAGGAGCCCTTGCAGCTGCAGGAACACTACGAGCAATTTTACCAGAACTTGGGGCCAAAGTAAATTTTGCTACTCAGGGAGGTCCAAGTGATTTGCTCAACAATAGTGTAAGTTCAGGTTTTGCAGTAGAGGCAATCTTGACATTTTTCTTGGTTCTTGTTATTTTCATGACTGCAGTTCACAAAAAAGCTTCACCAGGGTTGCACGGTCTTACTATTGGTGGAATGGTGTTCTTAATTCATCTAGTGGCAGTTCCATTAACTGGTGCTTCAGTAAATCCCGCCCGAACATTTGGTCCTGCAGTAATATCTGGTTTTTGGGAATTCCACTGGCTTTATTGGGCTGCACCAATTCTTGGGGGTATAATTGCAGGAGTCTTGATGAATTACATTTATGTTAAACAAGCAGAAAAAGAAGCATAATATTTTTTCAATACCAAACGTTTTTAAAAATTTGACAATCCGTTCCATTTGAGGACTCGTTGCATAGCTTGGATAGTGCGAACGCTTGCGGAGCGTTAGGTCGTCGGTTCAAATCCGATCGGGTCCGCCATTTTTTATACTCTAATTTGGGGTTTTTT
>JAHELB010000081.1 GCA_024644385.1 Nitrosopumilaceae archaeon
AATCAGCAAAGTTTGAATGCATTAAAACAGGATCTCGATAAAACCTGTACTTTCCATTGATTTTTTTATTCCATGCAACATACCTTGAAGATTTTTCAAGATACGATAATCCAATTCTTCGGTCTTCGATTTTTTTAACTGCGATGTTTGACAGTCCTTCAATCGCAATTTGTGCCTCCCCTAACTCTGCTACTGAATCATCTCCATACTCTAAAAGTACCTTGTCGTAAAATTGTTCTCCTCTATTTTTATTTTGTAAAAATTCATCTAAAAATATTCGTCTCATACTTTTGTCAGTTCTACTATATCTAGACATCAAAGCTCCACGATCGACTTGCTTTGGTGTGATAATTGCAAAAACACTTCCATCTGAATTAGAAAAATGATTTTTTAAAATTATTTTTTCTTTGGCTGAGAATTCTGACAATATTTTTGTCAGGTTTGTCAATTATTAATAGTCTATTTCTTTTTGCCGATTTTAATTAGATCGGGAGATTGATTTCCTTGCATTCCCTTTGCTTGCCATTTTAACAAAACATCTTTGAATATTTCTGCATCTGCTTCATTTTCTGTATACATCAACATCGTTACCCATCTCCCTTTACCAGCTTTTCCGCCAACGGAATTCATCCAAAAGTTACTCGGCAAAGTATTCATTGCCTTATTTTCAGGATCTTTTGTAATTTCGATCCAGCGCTTTGAAACAAAATTCAAAATTTGCTCCATTTCCTCTTTTTGAATCATATAGATTGTTTTTTGCCTATTAATTTTAAAATTTCTAAGGGTTTATTCGTGTTTTATTTTGTAAAAAAAATCTTACCAATTCGGAAAACCTTTCTAACACTTTGAGGGTTATACAAAACTCTCAATTCTAATCATGCCAAACGACGATATCGATATAATCGGTAAAAAAGTCAAAGACATGTACGGTACATTCATGGGTAAAGTTATTGGAACGATAACAGACATTGACGGAAGCATCCAAACAGTGGGTGTTGATTGTGGGTCTCAAGGATTACAGCAAATCCAATTTGATCAACTAGTAAGTCAGGGAGATGTCGTAATATTCATTCCAAAATGGAGATTAGATTCTCAAAGACTAATTCGTGAAAAACAACTAACTCTACGTCGACTCAAGGCTTTGATTGATATTGTTTCGGACAATGATGACATGAAAGAAGATGCTGAAATAATTCATGAAAAATACAAGTCAAAACTTGTTTCATTAGAAGAGACAGAAAATCAAATCAAAGCAAAACTAGATGAACGATTAATCGAGTTAGATGAACAATTAAAATCCGCAAAAATGTTGGTATTTGATGCAAAACTACAACACAAGAGTGATGAAATTTCTGCAGCAACATTTGAGACTGTGAAAACATGCGCCAATCATCTAATTGAGCATGTTACACACGAAACGGCAGAAATCTCAAATGTACAAAAAAGAATATCAGATCTAAATGTTGAAGCTGCAAATGCAACTGTCCCTTCCCAACAAGTTTTACAGGATTCAGCCGTATCATATCTGGACAATTCTGAACCAACACCCAACGTTCAGACAAGACTTCCAGAGGCACCAAACACCAAGCCAATCACCTCGACTTTTGACTCAACAAGTCAAGCTGAGGAAACACCATCAATTCCACAAGCTCCAGTTCAAGCTGAGGCTGTAACACCATTTCCAGAACCACCCCAACAGGTGACAACAGAAACTTCAAAGGATAAACCCAACGACACCGATTGGCTTGCCAGAATGGAAGCACAATAATTTTTTTATATTTTTTAAATTCATAACGCAACGTTATGTCTAAGAATTGATTTTGCACCAAAATTTTGATTCGGACAATTTTAAAAATCTAATAAATTTGTTAATTTTAATATGTAATTACGATCTAAAAAATATCGTTGAGTAAAAAAAATTAGAATTATAACCTATTTTTATTAAAATTATGGGTTTTTGTAGGCGTAAAAATACCACCAAATTAGTTCTTTTTTTGTCGTTAGGAATAAATTGATCAAATAGTCGATCAGATCGATCAGATCTTTTTGACTTGATCCCCATAAATCAAAGCCTTCGATCATAAGTTCCTCAGAGAAAAAATGACTGAAACACAGCAAGTAACAATATTTGAAAACGATCCGGATTCAAGTTCGTATGAACACAAGCAATCCATTGATCAACTTCAAGTCCAGTTTTCAAAATTTGGTTTAACTACGAATCAAGGGAAGGTGTACATATTTTTGGGGAAGTATGGTTCCAAGACTGCGCCTGAAGTGTGCCGTGCATTAAAACTACCAAGAACCGAAACTTATCATCTCCTTACTACTCTCCAAAACAAGGGAGTTGTTTCTGCTACTTTTCAGCATCCAATCAAATTTTCTGCCTTGCCTTTATCCAATGCAATAAAATCAATGGTAGATACAGAAAAGGAACGAGTAAAAAAATTAGAAATTCAAGAAAAAGAATTAACCAAAATTTGGGATTCTATTCCAAACTTTCACCATGAATCACAGGATGTACAAGATGACAAATTCCAAATGCTACAAGGAGAAAATCAAATCTATGGTAAAATTAACGACATGATAATTAACACCAAGAAGAATTTTCAAATTATTGGTACTGAAAAAGATTTTCTAAAATTTTACCACGCCAACTTCTTGGAACCACTTGACAAATCAGAGGTAAAATTACAAATACTAACAAATTCCTCAGCTCGAACTCTCTATGTTTTTGATGACATTGACACGACAAAGGTAAAAAAAGTTCCAAACAGTGCAAATGGGAATATTTGTTTTATCATTAAAGACAACGAAGAGGTCGTTTTCCTTATGAAAAATTCCGAATCTGGAAAAGAGGATATTACTGCAATGTGGACCAATTCCGAAGCAATGATTTATTCAAAACAACTATTGTTTGATTTGCTTTGGACAAAATCTAAAACAATCTAATTAGTTAAAATTTTAAAAATATTTTTTTAATAAAATTAAACAAAACTTAGTTTTTTGAGGTTTGCATGGATTTTGACTTTGAATCAAAAAACATTGAATCTAAAATGTCATAATCAAGGGGACTTTTCTCCTCAAATGATTTTAGAAAACATTCTGCGATCTGAAATTCTTTTTCATTATTGGTACGCATATCTCCAGGTTTGCCTTGAATGGCATAAGTA
>JAHELB010000082.1 GCA_024644385.1 Nitrosopumilaceae archaeon
TACTCTAGAAGCCCATCAACCATAGCAATGGGTGCTGCTACTGTGGATTCATTATCTAATGGAAGATTAGTTTTAGGTCTTGGAACTAGTAGTTTGCCAATTATTGAATCATTTCATGGAGATAAATTTGAAAAACCATTGCAAAGAATGAGAGAATATGTAGAGATTATTAGACTAGTACTTTCACGAAAACAGATAGATTATACTGGAAAAATATTTCAGCTAAAAAATTTTAAATTATTAATAAAACCTAAAAGAAATGAAATCCCAATTTATTTAGCTGCCATAAATCAAAAAATGGTAAATTTAGCTTGGGAGATTGGAAATGGCGTTATATTTTATCTAAGACCAATAAATGAATTAAGAGATACAATCTCTACTATGCAATCAAAGAAAAAAATTGATGTCACTTGCCAATTAATAACATGTGTTTCTGAAAAATCAGATGATGCAATTCAGCGTGCCAAAAAAACAATAGCATTCTATATATCAGTAGGCGAGATATATAGGAAATTTTTGTCAGAAAATGGATTTAAAAAAGAAGCATCAAATATTTATGATGAATATAAAAAATCAGGTTTTAAATCAAATCATGAATTGGTGACCGATTCAATGTTGAACGCACTTGCTATTTCAGGCAATCCAAATGAATGTAAAAAACAATTAAATAATTTTCTACAGGTTGGAATTGATCAACCAATTTTACAATTTAATCCCATTGGAAATACATTGGATTCTTTTAAATTATTCAAGAAAACATTTTTGGATGAATAAAATGAAAAAAGTTGGAATTGTAGGGTATGGATTGACACCATTCTCAAAAGATGATCAAAAAATTGAATCCATTCTATTGAATTCTGTAAAAAATCTTTTTGACAATAATCAAAATGTTGCTCGGGATGACATAGATGCGATACTAGTTTCGACAAATAATAATTCAAAATATTTGTCTCCCATATTGTCTGAAATGACCGGAATTCAGCCTAAAATTGCCCATACGATAGAAAGTCTATGTAATTCAGGCACAAATTCAATAGTTTCGGCATATTCGTATATTTCATCAGGTTTGGCAGACATGGTACTAATTTCAGGAGCTGAAAGATTTGATAGTCCAGGTCAAATTCTTGAATGGGATAATTCTAGAGGAGAATACAAACATCCAATTTATTGGGCATCAATTTTTACTAAATCATACAAGCGACAATATTCAATCTCTGATGAAGATCTTGCCATTGTATCAGTAAAAAATCATAAACATGCAAAGGAAAACCCAAATGCATTTTCAGATAAAACATACACCGTTGAAGATGTGGTTAATTCTAAATCTCTTACAGAAGATCTAAGACTACTTGATTGTTCAAGACCATGTACTGGAAGTGCATCAATAATTTTAGGATCGGAAGAAAAAGTAAAACAACTTTCAGACAATCCAGTATGGATATCAGGAATTGGACAAAAAACAACATCGGCAGGATTTACAAAAAATCTTTCCTTGTCATCAATGGAATCTACAAAATTATCAGCAAAAAATGCATTAGAAATGGCAAATACAAATATCAAAAATATAGATGTTGCAGAAATACATGATGCATTTTCAGTTTGTGAACCCATGGCCTTAGAATCAATAGGATTCTCAAATGATGGGGAGGGGGCAGATTTGGTGAAGAACCTACACGAAACAAATAATTTTAAAATAAATCCAAGAGGAGGATTAATTGGATGTGGACATCCATTAGGGGCAACTGGAATTGCACAAACTATTGAGATCACACAACAACTTCAATGTAATGCAGGTAAGAGGCAGGTAGATAATGCTAGTATTGGATTAGTTCATAACATGTCAGCTGCTGCTACTTCATCAACTGTTTTGGTATTAGAGAAATGAATTTTGAAACAAAATTGAAAGAAGGTAAATTTTGCATTCCAAAATGTGACGAATGTAAAAAAATTGTTTGGCCACCCTCAGATTTTTGTAATCATTGTTTTGGTAAAGTTTCATTAAAAGAAGGTGATTTTGAGGGTAAAATCATTGAATTTTCATCTAAAGAAAAAGAATTTTTTGGTGTAATAGAATTTGAAAAAACAATAAGAATTATGGCAAATATTTTAAAAAAGCCAGAAATTGGACAAACTGTAAAAATATCAAACTGTGGAATTTCTAAAGGAACTTATTTTTTTCAAGTTAGTTGAAATTTGTAAAAATGTATGGAGTATCAACGGATTGATCAAATGTCCAAATTGTAGGTAGAGAAACAGTATCTAGTACTTTCAAATTATGTTTTTCAATTAATGAACTCCATCCACCATTTTCTAAATTACCGGATAACTGTCTCTTTGTATGAGTACCTGCAAATGTAATACATGTATTATTTTTTAAATTTGGGATAGAATTTATTTTTTCAATTATACTTGTTGCCAAAACATCTCCACCCATTTGAGGCAAACCACCTATGAAAAATACTGGTTTTTTTAATTTCAATTGAGAGTAATCAAATTCTAATGCATCATAACATTTTGGATTAAAATTTTGATTTGTGGTTTTACATATTTTTTCTTGTAATTCAACTAATACATCATCTATCTCAATACTAAATGATGTCAATCCCAAAATATTTCCACAGTATGCAATTCTACCATCCCCAGAACCAATATCGATTAACTCTGAATACCCTAAATCTTTAGCAATACTTGTCATTAAATATGCAGATAGTATCCAAGTAGGATAAAATGGTTGACAGCTAGATCCATGTTTGATACTATTAAGCCAGTATTCATTAATGTCACCTTCATAAACAATACAAGAAATATCATTAATTTTTTCTTCATAATGATTTAGATAAATGGGATTTTTTACTGCAAAAGTATGAAGAGATTCTAAATGTTGAGAAGGTAAAATGAATTTTTCTGAAACATTTGATGGGATTACCTCTTGAATATGGGCATTTCCAGAATAATTTTTTGCAAAGGTTTGTTTGATTTGAACTAGATTTGATACAAGTTCTGATAACATAATTTTTGTACAAATTGAGGGTTTGATAGTATCAAACATGGATCTAGCTGTCAACCATTTTATCCTACTTGGATACTATCTGCATATTTAATGACAAGTATTGCTAA
>JAHELB010000037.1 GCA_024644385.1 Nitrosopumilaceae archaeon
TGAATCCCCGTGGGCCCATGGAACTTTTTTCTCTCCCAATTATGGTTCAAGCCAGTAAGGATTCGTATCTTTCGAAATTATTTTTTGAAACTAAAAAAGAAATTTCATTTCATCATATCCATATGATAAGGATCATGATCTGATGCCCAACCCCTTTCAATTAGTTTATGAACACTTGTAGATTTAACACATGCAGGAGAAAAATCAGTATTTTTGAATACTAATTCATAATTTTCTTTACATTTGACATCATGCGGATCTATTCCTTTTGAAAATTGCCCTTTTGGAGAATCTATGAAATATCCTGATGCCAGAGGGATTGAAATAGTCATCATCATAACAATTGATAAGATTATTTTCTTATGCATAATTTGTCAAAAATGAATTGTTTGTATAAATTAATTTCCACGCCTATCTGGTACCAAAACTATTATCAAAACACTTCTAGTCTAGGAGGAATCGACCCATCACTCACAGTTTAAATCCAGAATGAAATGTCAAAGGATGGCCATGAAACTAGAGAAAATTTTCATAATTTCTGCAATGTCATTTCTTGTCCTCTCTTTTGGACCTAGTGCTTTGGGTTATGGTGGTCCTCCAGAACAGAGCAGTGCTGGAAAGTATACTGTAGAGATTTACTTGGATAAAGAATCCTATTCCCTTGGAGAATCAGTAACATTTTCTGGCAGTGTCAACAAATATGATGAAGACAGGGATTTACGAATTTCAATCTTTGATTCAAAAAATAGCTTTATTGCGACTCAAAGAACTCCAGTAAATGATGATGCTACATTTTCCCACACCATATTACTTGATGGTGAGTTTTCCGAAGGAAAGTATACTGCAAAAGCTCAGTATGGAAGCTCAAAGGCAACAGTAGAAATCATTTCATTTGAGATTAGTTCTGATACACAGAATCCAATCGATCCACCATCTATGGAGTTAGGTGCTGGAACTGCAGCCACATCTGCTCAAATCATTCCTGATTGGGTTAAAAACAATGCAGGATGGTGGGCAGCGGGTGACATTGATGACAATTCATTTGTTCAAGGAATCCAGTTTATGATAAAAGAAGGGTTGATGAGAATACCTGCTACTGAACAAGGAAAAGGCTCACAAGACAATAACATTCCGGATTGGGTTAAAAACAATGCAGGATGGTGGGCAGCAGGTGACATTGATGACAATTCATTTGTTCAAGGAATCCAGTTTATGATAAAAGAAGGCTTGATGAAAATATCTAGTTAATTCTTTTTTTACCGACAAAATGTATATCAAGACAATATAGCTTGCCCGTGTTTCATAAATCTGAATCTAATTTAATTCCCAAACAGGTTCAAGCCTCAATCGATTCAGAACTTTGAAATTATTTTTTATGCATACTGTTATCTTCTTCAGATTCAGCAAATAGACTAGCAGCGAGGATGCACATTTTTGTTGAATGTATTCAGACAAAAAATTTGTTTTAATCACTGTGTACTTCATTTTTCTTTTTATTGAATTTGTTGTATCCTTCTTGGTTGTATCCTTCTTTGTCGTAACCTAGGTGATCATATCCTAGTTCATCATACCCATTACTATCATACCCATTTTCATCATACCCATCTAAATCATACCCATTTTCATCGCATCCATTTTCATCATAACCGTTACTATCATACCCATTTTCATCATACCCGTCTTTGTCGTATCCTTTTTTGTCATACCCATTTTTGTTAAACCCATCTTTGTCGTATCCTTTTTTGTCATACCCATTTTTGTTAAACCCATCTTTGTCGTATCCTTTTTTGTCATACCCATTTTTGTTAAACCCATCTTTGTCGTATCCTTTTTTGTTAAACCCATCTTTATCAAAAGCAATTTTTGTATCGATGTGAATTCCAACTATAGAAAAACCCCGATTATCATACCCATCTTCGTCGTATCCTTTTTTGTCATACCCATTTTTGTTAAACCCATCTTTATTGTAACCCCTGAAATCGAATCCATCTTCGTCATACCCATTTTTGTATCCTTTTTTATCATACCCTTTTTTGTCATAACCTTTTTTGTTAAACCCTTTTTTGTTGTATCCATCCTTATCATACCCATCTTTGTTGTATCCATCCTTATCATACCCATTTTTATCATATCCTTTTTTATCATATCCTTTTTTATCATACCCATCTAGGTCATATCCATACTTGTCAAACGTACGACTAAATCTATCCAACAAACCCATAACAGAATTTCATGAATTCAATTCAGATAAGCATTTTCACGTCTATCTGCGTCTTTTTATCCCCAAATATGGTTCATACCTTTAAAAATTCAAAAATTTTAAAATTATTTTTTATTTCAAGTTTATTATCTAACCTTGTAAATTTATTAATATGAAACAAACCGATGTTGATGAAATTCTGAACCATATCAGTAAAAAATTTGATGAAAATGTTCCAGGTGTTGTAAAAATGGTTGTTAGAAAAAAAATTAGTAAATTACAGTCGTTTCAAACGAACTCTTTACCAAATTCCCTAAAAACATGTACTGTTGAAGATTTGATTGATATTGTGAAATATGGTCTGAGCTCTGGAAAACTAAAATTATAGTTAAATTTGTTGAGCATACCTAAAAAATTACTGATATACATATTATTTAGATCACCATTATACACAAAAAATAATGGCAGCAAAAAAACGTGCAAAAACACGAAAAACTTCTAGAAAAACAACAAAAACCAGAAAAACAACAAGAAAATCAAAACCAGTTAGCAAGGCAAAACGCAGAGCAACTCTGGTTGCAAACAAGCGAAAACGAGAACTTGCAAGTGCACTAACCAAAATCAAGAGCTTGAAAAAGGTGCTTAAAACTGCAGAAAAATCTGCTAACAAAAAGAAGGCAACTTTTCAAAAAGCCCTAAAAAGAGCAACCCAAACAAAATAGATTTTCATTCATTTATTTTTTTTTATTTTTAAGGTTAAATGTGCCCATTTCCATCCTCATTTTGGTAGCTGAATCCCTTAAGACATGATAATATACTGTAAAAGACACATCGTGACATGGTCAAAGTAACAATCAATGCAAAAGAAAATGGTCCATTAATTGTAGAAACTGATGGAAATAGACTATGTGCATTATGTAGATGTGGTGCATCAGAAAACAAACCAAACTGTGATGGTTCACATGCAAAATCTGGTTTTAAAGCAGAAGCATCTGAAATCAAAGTCTGTGATTAGACTTACAAGACATTTTTTCCTTATTTTCACTCCTAAATGCGTCCATTTTTATCCCCAAAACAGTAGGTGAATCCCCCTGAATTCATAGACATGGTATGTTAAATGATTTGGGAAATTATCATATGTGAAATTTAATCGAACTAATCAAATACTTGGATTTTTTATTATTGATTGTGAAAGTCAAGATACAAAATTTACCAATTACAAATTACATGACTGCATATCCAATTTCAGTTGAACCTCAGGTTCCAATTAAAAAAGCAATAGAGTTTATGGTCCAAAGAGATTTCGGAAATCTTGTTGTAAGCAATGGAACATTTCCAAAAGGTATCCTGACTGAACGTGAAATTCTAAAGGCAATTACTGAATCCCGAAATCTTGATGAATTAACAGTTTCTGATGTAGGATTACAGCCATTCACGAAATTGGAATTAGGTGACACTGTTTTAGACGCAGCACATATAATGAATAAAAACAAATCCCGACTCTTGGTTTTTGATGATGACAAGCTAGTCGGAATAGTCACAGTATCTGATTTGCTTAGGGCATTTAGAAAGATAAAGAATGAGTCCTCTCTGGATAAAGTAATTAGTACCAAAATTGAAAAATGTAGTAAAGATGATTCTATTTTTGATGCAGTAAAGATAATGCATGAAAAGAGAGTAGGAAGCGTAATAATTCAAGATATGAAAGGATATGGAATTTTTTCTGAAAGAGATCTTTTAACATATCTTTATTCGAACGATTTTAAGTTAGACCTTGAGGTTGGAAAATATTCCTCATCTCCTCTAGTGGTAGCTGATGAGGAAATAACGATAAATCAAGCAGCAAGTATTATGGCTGCAAACAACATCAAAAGATTGGGGATTACAAAAAATGATTCTTTGGTAGGGATTGTTACTGGCAGGGATTTGCTTGAGGCATACCAAGAAGTTTACCTGGCAACAAATCCTGATTCTTAATTATCTTGATGGTATCTTTTACAACTATAAGCGTCCACTTTTATTCCCAAATGGATAACGGGTTAATTAGGATTTGAATTTAAAATGTCTCTAAAAATTAACATCAACGTTATATCTCGAAGTTAATTACTTAGGTAGTTGCCAGATAAAATTATAGTTGTGGCGATTGGTGGTAATGCCATAAGCGGCAAGGGTACATTTGATTCTCAATATAGTGAAATTAAAAATGTAGTCAAGGATTTTGCAATTCTTGTAAAAAAAGGATACAAGATAGTGATTACGCATGGGAACGGTCCACAAGTTGGTGATGCTTTGCTTCGAAATGAATATGCAAAAGATCTTGTTCCCGCTTTACCACTACATGCTTGTGTTGCAGAAACACAGGGTCTTTTGGGGGTAATGTTTGAGGCAGCATTAATTGACACTATAGGAAAAGATGCCAAAATTGTAAGTTTGGTTACAACGGTAAAAGTTTCAGCAAAAGATCCGGCTTTCAAAAATCCCACAAAGCCTATAGGTTCATTACTTTCAAAAAAAGAGGCTTACAAAATAAAAAAGATAGAACCCAATTCATCCTTTTTGCAATTAAAATCTGGAAAGTACCAAAGAGTAGTTGCCTCACCAGAACCAATTTCAATTTCAGAAATCGATGCAATAAAGAAGCTTGTAGCCAACAATTTCATTGTTATTGCCGGTGGAGGAGGTGGGATTCCGGTAACTAGAGGAAAAAAAACTAATTTCATAGAAGCGGTAGTTGACAAAGATCTTACCAGTGAGATTCTTGCCTCTGCAATTAATGCATCCATGTTTGTGAATCTTACAAATGTACCAGGTGTATATGAAAACTTTGGAGGAAAAAACCAAAAGATCCTCAAAAAAATCAGTGTAAACAAAATTAAGGACCTATTTGATAGCGGTAGGTTTGGACAGGGAAGCATTGAGCCAAAAATAAAGGCAGCAATTAGATTTGTTGAAAATACAGGTAACAAAGCAGTGATTGCATCTATAAAAAAAGCAAAAGATGCAGCTTTTCTTAAAACAGGAACCATTATTTACAAATGAAACTACAAAATAATTCTGAAGGCAACATGGTTAGAAATGCAATCATAATCGGAGCTGCAGGAAGAGACTTTCACAACTTTAACATGTATTTTCGAGATAATCCAAATTACAATGTAGTAGCATTTACTGCCGCACAAATTCCTTTTATTCAAGACAGAACTTATCCAACAGAACTTGCAGGAAGTCTTTATCGACAGGGAATTCCTATTTTTTCTGAAGAAAAACTCGAAGATCTAATCTTGCAAAATGATGTTGATGAAGTTTTCTTCTCTTATAGTGATGTTTTGTATCAAGATATGATGCATATTGCCTCAAAAGCAATGGCGGCAGGAGCATCTTTTTCCCTTCTTGGACTAAAAGATACTCAGCTAAAATCAAACAAGCCGGTAATCGCCGTTCTTGCAACCAGAACTGGTGCTGGAAAGAGCACAATCTCAAGAATGATTGTAGATGAGATACGAAAAACAGGTCTCAAACCCGCAGTCGTTAGACATCCGATGCCATATGGAGATCTTTCAGTTGCAGTACAGCATTTTAAAAACTATGATGATTTTTTAAAATTTAATATCACCACTGAGGAAGAAGAAGAATATTCAGACCATATCCAAAACAATGTTGATGTCTTTGCAGGAGTTGATTACAAGCAGATCTTAGAGAAGGCAGAAAAAGAATGTGATATTATAGTATGGGATGGGGGAAACAATGATTTTTCTTTTTTCAAGGCTGACTGCACTATGGTAGTAGCTGATCCATTGAGGCAGAACCATGAGATAATGTATCATCCAAGCGAGGTAAATGTAAGAATTGCAGATTCTATAGTTATCAACAAGGCAAATGTTGCCTCTTCTGATATGATAAAAAATACCAAAATGTCTTGTGCTAAACTAAATTCCAAGGCCAAAATATTTCAGGTAAATTCTGAGGTAATAGTAGATCTACCAGATATAATTAAAGAAAAAAGGGTTCTTGTAGTTGAGGACGGACCATCTGTCACACATGGAAATCTCCAAGAAGGAGCAGGAGTATTTGCAGCAAGAAGATACAACTGTACAATAGTTGATCCAAAAGACAAGGCCGTAGGATCCATCAAAGAAGCATTTGAAAAGTACCAGATTGGACCCGTTTTGCCGGCATTGGGATATAGCAATGAACAGCTGCAAGACCTGCAAGAAAGTATCAATAATGTTGATTGTGATGCAGTTTTACTTGGTACACCTGCAGACCTGAGAAAGAAAATCAACATAAACAAGCCTGCTGCCAAAGTAAAATTTGAAGGAAAAGACTCAGAGGGACCAAAATTTACTGAATACATTGCCAAAATTGTTGCAAGTTTAACAAAGAAATGAAATTTTTATTTCCCCCCATTTTGACGGATAAATTTCCCTGGCCCACGTTTTATTAAATTGGTTTGATGTACAGTAGAAGAGATAACCCATGAATAATTTGATAATTGTGTCAGTTGTAATCGCAGTTGGAATAATTCTCGGAATTTTGGGAAATTCCAATTATCAGGAAGTTGCTAAATTACGTGATCAAAGGAATCTTCAACTTACAATAGATGACTGTAAACGATTATTTGAGGAAGGATCAGAGCGTGACAAATGTTTAGAAAAATCTATTAACGCATTTGGAACTGACGAACAAATACAACAATGGGAATTAGGATATTCTAATCCTTGAATTCTAATTCAAAAATGGTTCAAACATTTTAAGTTTTGAACGAATACAATATATCCAATAAAGACTTTGGAGAAGAAGAAAATGAAACCTGGTTTTTTAATTTTAATAGTTTCATTTTGTACAATATTTTTTTCATCTGGGTTTGCATATCACGAAGAGCAAGTACAGCTGGAAATTTCCCAAATGACAGGAATTTTTAATTCAGAGATGAATATGGTAATGTTCCCATTGGTGGAAAAAGAATACCATTTACAGGTTGTATTGCGCGACAAGGCCCAATACCAAAACTCTACAATGACAGTAGGCTATGGGTTTAATCTAATGGACAGGGAACCTAACAGACTATCGCCTGATTTCATCAAACCCTTTATGGGATTTGAGAGCACACATTCAACATCTAGTAACAGAGATTCTAAAACCATTCATACCAGCCAATATGAATTTCCAATCATAGTAAATTTTACCGTATCTTTTGAGAAATCAGGGGTCTATCACTATTCATATTTTGAACACATGAAAGAACCAGGTAGAAGTTCAGGTTCATCAAGTGGAGGGCTCTTTGTTGTTTCAAAATACAGCAAGGCAATAAACGATGACGGAATTTGTAAAAACGCAGAACTTTTGACCTTGACAAAACATGATTTTTCCACTCTTGTCTGTGTAACACCTAAAACACATCATGAATTGATTACTAGAGGTTGGGCACCCCTTCCTGGTTAAGAAAATGAAACCTAGATTTTAAAAATTAATGCTTTTTTATTATTTTTAATTATGAACGCAGTGTTTTCTCCCTCATTTAAAACAGGTCTGAGTTTTGCCACGTTTATTCTAATGCTGGTCTATTTTTTTGGCCTGATAAATATAGAACATTCTTCTTTAGGAATTTCTGAACCTTTGTTTGAAGTTACCAAAGAAATTGTAATTATCTTTGACATTATTTTTTGGATAATAGTTTGCCTCTTAACATTAGAATTGGTAATTACATATCTAAAAATTCGAAATACCAAAACCTTTGTAAAAAAATATTGGCTTGAAATAATTTTGCTTATTTTTATGCCAATATTTATTGGCTTTAAATTCTTGAAGTTAAGTTTCAATGTGCTAAAACAGGCCAAAATAGGGAAAACAATCTTTAAGATATTTCAGAAAATTAAAAAATCCTAGCAAAATAAGATTAAATTGAAATTCTAGCTTTTTATCTATGTATGCAACACACAATAATATGTCTTCAAATGAAATTGATAATTTGGAAAAATCCTGTCAGAAGGTTCTAGTTCTTCCAAAAATTCGCTTTGTTGGAGTATTGAACAAAATGGGAAATAAGATTGCAGGAGGCTTCAAAGAAGGTGTTACATCTTATCTTCCCGACAAGGAAAATCGAAGGTTATACGTTCAACTAATGCTAGAGTATATGATGAGAAAGGACTTTGATGCACAATTAGGAAGTATTGAATATATTGTCTCAAGGAGAAGCAATGTAACTATGATTAGTATTCCAACTACAGATTATCTTATCCTAATATCTACCGAAAGAGATGTAAATGCTCAAAATATCATCAAACATGTTAATTCTGCTTTTACTACAATACCTGACATTGAACCCTAAATTCGTTTTTTAATAAATCGCACCAATCTGCATCCATTTTAAATGCATTTTTGTAGCCAAATCCTTGTAGATCTACGTTTGTTCTAATTTTGGTGATAAACCCCTTTCTTTCAATATTTTCGTTGTTCAGGATGGACAGACATAATATTATGGAGATTTTCTTTCAAAATTTTCTATTGAACTCGTCACATATTTCTCAATTAGATTTTAGTGGAATTTCGAGGATCCCGTGACTAGGAATACCGATTATAATGACTAATTTAGCCTCTATAATACAAAGACCAATTACAATCACGCAAAACTTTTCGGTTCAACAAGCAATTTTAAAATTTCTTGAAAAAAAAATTAGCCGTTTAATTGTAATTGAATCTCAATCATCAATCGGAATTTTGACTGCAAAAGACGTTGGATTTTTTTTGCTAAATGATGAATCCGAAAAAAGCCTTGACTCTATCCCTGTTTCTGAATTAATGAAGCCAATAATTTCGGTTGACAGGTTCACTAGCATTAAAAAATGTGCTCAAGTAATGACGGATAAGGAAATAGGTTCACTAGGTATAATTTCTGATAATAACTTGATTGGGATTGTTACCAAGACGGATCTTGTAAAATATTATGAGACAAATCATCCAGATCTTCATGAGGTAGGGGATCTCATGACGATTTCCTATGTTTTTATGAATTCAGGCGAATTACTGCATAAGATAATTTCAAGAATGGCAGAGGAAAAAATTTCTAGAATTTTTCTAGAAAATAAAAATAATGAACTTGAAGGAATTATAACTTTAAAGAGTTTTTTTCCTTTGGCAATAAAGTACGGCCATTTAAACACTCTAAAATATAATGACTATCCAGAAACTTCACTTTTACATATGGGAAAAGGATTTGGTTATACTACCATGGCAAAAGACATTATGAACAAAAATGTTGTTTCAGTTGATTACAAAGATGATGTAGTTGTGGCGTGTAACAAAATGATTGAAAATCGTATTGGTGGGGTAGGAGTGAATATTTGGGATAAAACATCTGGAATAATTAGTAAAACCGATGTAGTAAAAGCCATCTCTAATATAGAAGATTGACTAATTGAAATTTTCTAGTATGAATAATATGCAACATTTATAACATTTGAAAAAATAATTTTTATTTAAATGATATTTTCAGTTTGGATTAATACTATAATGGGTAATCAAAGAAAATGAAAAGCTTGTATTTTCTACTAACTATACTAGTTGCAATATCTTTGGTTTCAGGAACGGTTGTAATGTCATACGGTGCTTCCACCATTATCCCTTCCCCAAAGGCGCAACTAGAATTAGGAATAAGTTCAGCAAATGTAGTGTGCAAACCTGGTCTCGACCTCATTATTCGTGCAATTTCAGAGACTCCAGCATGCGTAAAATCAACATCATCAGAAAAACTTGTCCAGAAAGGTTGGGCAATAAAACTTTCAACATTACTAGAAAAAAATCCAAATCTAGCAAGTATAGGCGAAGTCAAAACCTTACAGGTTGTACCATTGTATAAGGATGAAGGAATACAACAAACCCAACCAAACATTATTCTTAATCACAACTTTGTTTTTGAAGCTTGTGCAAAATCTAGTTTAATAAGATCGCCTGAAATTCTAATTACTTCTGATAGTGAAACAAAAACCGTAAAATTATCTGAGAAAATTAATCCTAAATCTTGTCAAATAAGCTCTACAATTATCAAAGCTACTGATACAAAGTCTATCAAAGCAAACTTGGTTAAAAAAACTGACTTATCATTAATAGCAGGTCAGCTTGAATTGCAAGTAAATGAGCTAAAAGAAAAACTTGCAGCAGAAAAAAAATCGCTATCAGAGCTAATAAAACAGGATCCAAAACCAAATGATTTTCAGAAAAAAACTTCTGAAAAGACAAACAAGATAATTTCTCTAAGAAATGAGCTAAACTTAGCCAGAGCAGAATTCCAGAAAAATCAGTATTCACTAATGGTTGGACAGAAAGCACCCGAACCAATCAAAGTTCCTTTGGAAAATAAAGTGGTTATACCAACTGTTAATGAAATGAAGGAAAATACTGCACATGTAAATAAAATTGAAATTATCAAGCAATATTCTGATGCAGGACGACTAAAGTCAGATTCCCTTGTCTCATCTCATAATTTTGTTTTTGAAGCTTGTGCAGGAACTGAACAAATTCAATTTCCAGAAATTCTAGTTAAATCAGATAGTGAAATAAAATCTGTAAAGTTAAGTGAATCTCTAGCTTCTAAATCCTGTCAAACTACCAGTACTGTGGTAAAAGCTGCTGATCCTAAAACTATAGAAGGAATGATGATATCAAGTGATGAAATAGAAAACAAGATAAAAAACTTGGAGCTTAAAGTTGAATCTCTAAAAGAACAGATAGCAATGAACAAGCAAACTCTAGCTGATCTGGTAAAACAAAAACCAGTACCTGAGGATATAAATAAAAAAGTAAGTGACCTTACCGATAAAATAGTTAATCTCAGAGATGACCTTAATCAGTCAAGAGAAGAATTAACCAATTTCAAATACATGATAACTGAATAGTGAAAATTACAATCAAATAAGTGTGAAAAAATAAGTCTCAAATAAGCCACAGATTTTACCCTCAAATTGGTAGTTGAGCACAATAGGATTCTAAACTGAATCCACTTGTTTCCAAAAAAGATTCAAGCTTTTCAAGATTCAATCTTACAATTATAACCAAAGCAAATTCTAATGTAATATGGGAAAGATATTTCTCTATATTGCACCTAGTCTAGATGGATACATAGCCCGAGAAAATGGAGATGTTGATTGGCTTCCTACCAATACTGATTCTGGGTATTTTGATTTTTACAAATCAATTGATACTGTAATAATGGGCAAAAAGACCTATGATCAAATCCTAACATTTGGAAAATATCCCTACAAAGGAAAGAAATCTTATGTTCTTACTAGGGATGAAACTTTAACAAAAGATGAAAATGTAGAGTTTTCATCCGACCTTGGGGTATTTACAAGAACACTAAACTCATCTTCAGAAGCGAATATTTGGTTGATTGGCGGAGCTGAATTAATTTCTAGTTTCCTACGCAACAAACTGATAGATGAAATAATTTTGTCTGTTATTCCGATTGTTTTGGGTAAAGGAATTCCTTTATTCCAAAAAATTGATAAAGAGATAAAACTTGAATTGATAAAAACTACCGAGTATAGTAATCTTGTTGAATTAACCTACAAAGTTCTGAAATAAACTACTTTTCCTCCTACATACATTCATTCTTTTTCTCAGAATGAAGTGAACAAAAAGATACTTGGGTTGTAAACTTCGATGAATAAACTCCTCCATTACTTAATAGTAATGAAATAACAACGCACACATGACAGTAAAAAGAAAAATTATCAAAGGAAAATGGAAATCCCAAAGAGAGGTGTTAAAGGCAGAGCAAACATTAAGGTTGGAAATTTAATGTTTATAAAATGTAAAAACTGTGGAAAGGATTTTGAACTTTTTATTAATGAATTTTGCTGTAAAGAATGTCAAGAAGATTTTTTTATGCACCCATAATTTTTTGTGAAAATACAACCCTTCTTATAGCTAAGTAAATTGAATAAATTGTGTCACAAGACAGAAAAATGTACAAATGTACATGTGCTGACTGCGGCAAAGATTCTGAAGTTCCTTTTGAACCTAAAGAGGGAAGACCAGTATATTGTCGTGAATGTTTACCCAAACATCGTAGTGGAAAATTTTAGGCTAGTTTTGTTTAATTAATTTTGAACTCAATTATCTCACAGATATTCTAAAAACCTCTTTTCTTTTTTTTTCAACTTTTTCTGAAACATACATTCGTTTATAGGCAAGAGACCCTAAATTATACCGGAATGATTTTTTGGAATTCA
>JAHELB010000038.1 GCA_024644385.1 Nitrosopumilaceae archaeon
ACAATGTGATTGTATTCTTGGCTACTCAAGTATTTCAAAATTTGAAATTTCCCCGATAAAAACCATGCTAGGCGTCAAATTGAAGTTTTTCCTGCATGATTCCTGCCTTAAATGAGCAAACATTCCTAATAAAACTAAAAATTGTTATCTAAAGTCAGAATTTTCAGTCCAATTTTTACCTTGTATGTTCCATTGATTACACTTACAACATCTTTTAATTCCTATTCTTGCATCCACATCGATACAAAAACAATGGATTCCTTTACCAGTAGAATCTTTAGAACATAATTTTTGCATTAATAAAGAAGAAGTAATTTTCTTAATAAATTAATTGAAAAATTTAAGATAATTTAGAAAATTAAACTTAAACGATATTCCCATCAACTTAGAAAGATTATTAATTTACAAGGAATCGAATATTCCAATGGACCCTTCCTTTGATCGAGAAAAAGTAATAGATTGTATGTTCGATCCAATCACATCTTTGATAATTGCAGAATTAGAAAATGGAGAAAAAAGTTCCCAATATTTAGCCGATAAATCAAACATTTCTGAAAATGAGATTTGTGAAAGACTTTCTTATCTTATTTCTCACAAATTTATTCTTGAAAATCAAAAAAATGGACAAAAAATATTATCTGCAAACATGGACAAATTAACCAAAGTTGTAGAGGATGGAGAAAATTTCGGTGCTGCAATTGAGGGATTGGAAAAAATGGATAGTTTTCTCAACTAAAGGATTTTTTGCGATTGATAACCATGTACACTGTCACTCCAACCATACCAACCAGTCCCACCGCCAATATGTATAAAGAAATAAACCCTAATGATCGTTTACCTTCATCGGGTTCTGGACCGATTACGCCGAAAATCTTTACTGATTCTCCTTTATTTTCAATTAATAATTTGTAGGTTCCTGAATTGGTAACGTCAAAAAATCCCTCAAACACTTCTTTGTTCACAGTTTGAGTTTCTATTACCGAGTTAAATGGATCTAAAATACTAACCTCCACTTCTGTTTTTATATTTTCGATTATTTGAATTGCATATATTCCGGTTTGAGTTTCATTACTATCCAACTCTACTTCTACTATCAAATTTTGGTCTACTGACACATCACCCTCAGTTTGCCTTAGGTCTTCAAAAATCACATAATTTCCATAAAACGACAAAACAATGCCTACTCCTATTAATCCTCCAACGATAGTTAATAGAATGCCTGGTTTTTTCACTCTTTTCAAATTTATGCTCTTTAGTTTAAACTTAATTTTTTAGGAAGTTAAAAATTAACCCAATTTAATAAATTTAGTCTAAGGTAATAAATTTAGCTTAGGCTAAATTATAAATATTGTGACAAGTCTCTTTATTATAACTTTGAGCTTGGGCAGATCAAAAATAATGGGAATTCTCTTATTTGTGGCTTTAGGGATTTCGGCTGTTTTGGTTTTCCCTTCTATCTCAGAGGCTCAAAAGGAGCAAAAAACTTTTGTAACTCACACTGGCGGAGTTATTAAAACCACCGGGGAGGTTTTGGATCCTGTTTACAGTGTATCTACTGTAGAATTTGATCCTGAAAAATATTTGAGAGAGTTTAACTATGGTAAAATCTCAACATTAGAAAACGGCAAAACCCTTAGGGAATTTACAATTATTGCAGAAGATGACAAAGTACAGGAAATTTCACCTGGTGTTTTTTTTAATGTTTGGACCTTTAATGGAACGGTTCCAGGTCCGACAATCCGTGCAACAGAAGGGGACATTGTAAGAATTAACTTCATTAATAATGGGTCAAAAGAACACACAATTCATTTTCATGGGATACATCCCGCAGAGATGGATGGAGTATTCGAGATTGTAGGTTCCGGTGGTGGCAAATTCATTTATGAATTTGAGGCAGGGCCAGTAGGCGTTCATCCGTATCACTGTCATGTAATGCCATTAGAAGAACACATTGTACGTGGATTGTACGGGGTTTTTATCGTAGATCCTAGAGAAGGAAGGCCATCAGCTGATGAAATGGTAATGGTACTAAATGGATTGGACACAGATTTTGATGCTGAAAATAATTTTTATGCTGCAAACACAATCCCTTTTTACTATCAACATCACCCGATCCAAATTAACACTGGAGAACTAATTAGAGTATATGTAGTAAACATGGTCGAATTTGATCCAATTAACAATCTTCACCTCCATGGAAATCTATATCACTATTATCCAACTGGAACAGACACAGTTCCTTCATTTTACACAGACATGATTACTCTTTCCCAAACAGAAAGAGGAATAATGGAATTCAAGTATGATTATCCTGGAAAATACCTATTTCATGCTCACAAGGTAGAGTTTTCAGAAAAAGGATGGGTTGGACTTTTCTTAGTCAAGGATAGCGGAACTGAGTCACAGTATGGAACATAGTGACATTTCCTCAAAAGGAAAAGTACTAGCTAGTGGAATTATCCCATTTGCTTTTTTGGTAATTCTTATCGCATATATTTTTGGACCGGGCTCAGATGTTTTAAACCTGGGAGTTCCTCTACCTGAAATTACTATGGAAAAAGTTGACTTTGTTGATTCTGAGATTAAAGTTACGGTGAGAAATACCGGTCCAATCCCTGTAGAAATTGCTATGGCAGATATCAATGACAGAATACAACCTGCAGCAATTGAACCAGACAAAACTTTGGAACGATACGAATCTGCAGTTGTAAGAATTCCATTTAGTTGGAATGAAGCAGAACCGTACAATATTGGAATTACTATTAGCGATGGAACCCGTTTTGAAAAAGAGATTGAAGCAGCAGCCTATGCCATACAACCAAGTCTAGAATTAGCAGTGCTATTTGCAATTGTTGGAACTTATGTGGGAATAATCCCTGTAATGATAGGGCTTTTATGGCTTCCATTTATCAAAAGGATTAGCAAGCAAAAGTATCACTTCTTTTTAGCCCTGACTGCAGGGTTGTTGCTTTTCCTTGCTATCGATTCAGTGGAAGAAGCTCTTGAAGTTTCCGGAGAAAGTCTCGCTGCAAGCTTTAATGGTGCTTTATTGGTCACAACAGTTGTTGTTTTTTCCTTTTTTGGATTATATTATACCAGTGAAAAATTAGTAAACAATTCGCAAAAAGCAAAGATTGCCAAACCTGTTGCAATAGCCCTTATGATTTCAATAGGAATCGGATTACACAATTTTGGCGAAGGGTTAGCAATTGGAGCTGCGGTAGGATTAGGCTCTATTGCCTTTAGTACCTTTTTGATTGTAGGATTTGCATTGCACAATACCACAGAGGGGATTGCAATTGCAGCGCCTATGTCTAGGGGAAAGTTGATGATAGGAAAACTAGCAGGTCTAGGCATGATTGCAGGAGCACCAGCAATTTTTGGGGCATGGGTTGGAGGATTTGTTTACTCGCCTTTTACATCTGTAGTCTTTCTTGCAATCGGAGCTGGCGCAATTTTTCAAGTTATTTTAACAATTATGAAATGGATTCGCTCTGAGGGTGACCAGAATTTATCAAGTGCTGCAGTAGCATCTGGTTTTGTCATTGGAATGATGATAATGTATCTAACAAGTATTCTTGTATAAATTTAGATTGGTTCTGGATGAATTGTGATTACAGCATTATCGATTTTCTTCCTGATAACTTGTTCAATTTTTGAAATTAAATCGTGAACCTTTTCAATCGACAATTCTTTATCAAAGGAACAATCAATATCAATTTTAAGAATATTTTCAAAATTTAAGGAAACGATACGACCTATTTTTTTTATCTCGGGATAATTTTTTAAAATTTCTCTGATTTCAATCTCGGTAGCTTTATCTTCATTGTAAAATTTTTCAGGAATAGTTATGAAGGGTTCTAAATGAATTGTTACATGTTCAATTTCTGGAATATTTTCTTGAACATTCTCCTCCACAATTTCTGAAATTTTATGAGCAGAATCAAGGTTGCTTTCTCTATCCACCATCACATGAAGATTACAGAAGGTTTTTCCCCTTGATTTATGAGTACTCACGTTATGAACCCCTTTAACACCATCAATATTTCTGGCAATCTCAAAGATTTTTTGGTCTAGAGGAACATTCTTCCATGTAGGTTCGAAATGAACTGTAATGGCACAATTCGAAATTACATTTTTAATATTTTTTTCCACTCTACTGCTAATCTTATGAGCTTCGTCAAAACTGGCATCTCCTCGTAAGGATATTGTAATATCTGCAAAAATTGTATCACCAGACCTTCTCATTAAAATTGCTCCTGCATCTATTACATCTTCAGTGTTTATGATTATCTCTCTTACCTTTTTTACCATCTCTGGCGAGATAATGTCAGTTAATTCTTGACTAGTTCTATAAATTAATTTTAAACTTAGTATTGCTAAAAGCCCACCCAAAATCAGTGCTGCCAAAAAATCACCACTATAGAAACCGTATGAAACTAAAACTATTCCAAAAATAGCGACAAGGGTAGATCCTAAATCCATCAAGGCATGATAAAAATCTGCTTTAAGGGTTGTCCCTCCGATTTTTTTAATTGACCGTCTCAAAATAATTATTCTAAAAATGTCAATACCTATGGTGTATAGTCCGCCGATAATAGCAAAAATTCCAGGTAAAACACTAGGTGGAGGACTTTGTAACCTATTAATGGACTCGTAAATGAAAAAAACTGCAATTAAAAATATTGCAATCCCTCCAATTAATCCTCCTAGCGATTCAATTTTTCCATGACCATAGGTATGCTCAGCGTCAGGAGGTTTTGTTGCCATTCTAGCTGCTAAAAGGAGAATAACAGTGACCAAACTATCCAATAACGCATGAACACTGTCAGTAATGAGCCCCAAACTATTGGAAACAAGACCGAAAATTAATTCAACCAAAAAGGCAGAAAATATTGCAAGAAGGGAAACCTTAAGGATTTTAGTCCTTTGGACAAACATATCCATTTATTTCAAATGTAACATCTAACTATTACATGTATTCTAAAAAGATGAATAATACGACAAGATTA
This sequence comes from Nitrosopumilaceae archaeon, assembly GCA_024644385.1. Lineage (GTDB taxonomy): Archaea > Thermoproteota > Nitrososphaeria > Nitrososphaerales > Nitrosopumilaceae > Nitrosomaritimum. Next base: position 5,013 of record JAHELB010000038.1, read on the forward strand.
TTTGCTATTAAAATTAAGAGTCCTTTACATTGCATAAAAGATATCTTTTCCTTTTGACTATTTCCGTTCTTGTATTTTTACCAATTTCACAAGCTGATGCAGGTAGTAATCCCAACCTTTCGGTCTCAGCGGAGAATTCAAAATTCAACAACCATTTTTCAGGATCAATGGTTATTGAAGTCGTTATTCGTGATTCAAATATTCAAGATACAGATGAGGGAAAAGGAGAACCTGATGTTACTTTAAACGGTAAAAATCTTAGAATGGTCCAGGCAACTGATGGAAATTGGTATGCCTATTTTGCAAATGTAGATAAGGCAAAGATAGCAGATTCAACAGTAGGATCTGAAGGGGAAGGGTTGGACTTTGGGGTTTTTTGTGGACGAAATACAACTTCTCTAGGGATTAATCTTTCTGAAACTGACGGTGTAGCCATTCCTCGTGATGGTAACATGATCGGTTTTACCAATGGAAATGTTTCTTTTAGTTCCTGTACTGGTTCTCCTACAAACACTGACAATCTAAATAACGTTGTGCGAAAAGCAAAATCCATAAACACAAATTCAAATATCATTCCCGGACAAATAGGATTGCATCCGAATGCCTGGCCACTTATTCAACTCTTTTCTTTTGATGATGTAACCATTCAATACAATCGGGGTGGAGGTACACAACAAGTAAACCTTGAGTATGATGAAATTCCAAATATTTCTCTACAACTTGACCGAGATGTTTATCCACAAAATTCTGAAATCTTTGTCACGATTAGTGATATTCAATTAAATCAAGATCCTACCGATGAGGATTCTTGGACATTTAACATAAACTCTCCAATTTCAGTATTTTACCAAGCGTTTGACAACTCTGGCAATACAGCAGCTTCTTCAAATGGATTGGTTGATCTAAAACCAAGCCTTTCTGGTTTGGGATTTGAAGATAATGGAGAACTAGCAATTAATTTGGGAAGTATTATGGGATTAAGCACTAATGATGAACAACCAGTTTCATCTTTAACTAACGGTGCTGGTAAGACTTTTTCAAAAATTGTCACTTTTGTTGAAGAAGGACCAAACTCTGGAATTTTTGATAATGGTGATAACAACGACAGATCCACTATAAAGATCCTCAATAATGCTCCAAGGGGCCAAACTGGAACGATTGAATATGATGGTAACCCAATTTCAGTTCTCACTGGATTTTCAACAGCTTCAATTGGATTAGATGAAAAACCCACTCTTAAGTTAGGAGAAGGGTCGGTTTTACGCCCTGGTACTGAAATTCCAATATTTTTATCTGACAAAGATCAAAATATCAATTCTGGTTCTGATGATGATTTAGATGTTTTTCGAGAAACTGCTATTATCCCTACTCTCAAAATTGGGGATCCTATAACCCTTGAAAATGCCATAAATGTCCAGTTTTACTCTGATTCCACCGACAATCTAACAACTGATGGGAAAACAGCAAATTCACTAGTACCTGATAAAACCTCTGATAGGTTAATTATTGACACCTCAAATATTCCAAATGGCGAGTTTGAAAAAATATCCTTCAATCTTGGAATTTCTTCATCTAGGTTACAATCGATTTTAATTGATACTTCAAAATCAAATTCTTTTGGTACCAACTGGCTTAATTTTGATTTTCGTTCTTTTGCCAATGATTTAGGAGTAAAAGATTTTTCTGATACATCAATTGAATTATACTTTGGAAGCCTAGGAGGATCATCAATTTCAATTTTAGATAAAGGTAAAATCTCATCAAAAGGATTTATTCAAATTGATGATTTGGACGTTCAAGAAATTTCTTCTAAAAGCGGCCCGGTATTTGTTGTCATTAATTTTGATTCCTCAAATGATAGTTCCAGTGTAGGACTTGTTTCTAATGAAACTAATAAACAACCGATAGTTTTTGATTTCTTTTCTTTTGGATTGGTAGATAATAATGGTGTGAATAACGCTATCTATAGATTTGAATTAGAAGAAACAGGTAAAAATTCATCAATTTTTAAAGGAACACTGGAATATGCAGTTACAAATCAATTGAATATTTTAGATCCGAGTTTTATTAAAACTATTAGAACAATTGATAACGAAATTAAATTTATCGTTACGGATAGATTAGTTGATGAAAAAGGAATTTCAATAAACTATTCAGATTTAGCTAACGTTGGAGTTGTAATTACTACCTCCACGAAATCCGATATTAAAACTAGTTCTGGTGCTCTGTCTTTAAATTCAAATTCATTTAGGTTTGGCCAACCAGTAACCCTTACCCTTAAAGATCCAGATCTTAACTTGAAAAGTGATATAATAGATACTTACCAGGTAATTAACGATCCTAATTCACCCTACGTAGATACTATTGGTAAAGACGGAAATATTTTATTGGAAATTTTGATTAAAGATATTCGTTACAAACGATGTACCATAAATGGCGTAGAACATGGCGGCCTAGGTTCCACAGGTTTTAGTTTAATTGAAACTGGGACATCGACTGGTGTTTTTACAGGAGTATTTAAAATGCCATCACAAATTTGTGATAAATCCGGAACCAAGTTAATCTCTTCGGCAGGTGGTAATTTGGATGCGAAATACTTTGATGCTAGAGATAATTTTGGAGAGTCAAATATTATTAGAATTTCAGGTATTGACCAGCCAATGCAAAATTCAAGTCCCCCTGAATTAAACAAAATGGAAATAATTCTACCTAAGTCAGGAAACGTAGAAGAAATTGTTTTATCAGGAAATATTAAAAATCAGAAAACCGGAATTCCACTTTCAATAGTTCTAATCCATCCGGATGGTGTAACTCAAAATTTCTCTGCTTCTTTGACAAACGATGGAACTTATAAGGCAAAGCTTTCAATTAATGAAAATTCTCTAACTGGAATTTATGGCATTCATTTACTGCATAATGACATCGGTGTCGGTTTTACTTCTTTTATTGTCTTCAAACAAAATATTCCTGATGATGCAAAAAATAATGCTAAAGGATGGTCCTTAGGTGTCATCTCTGATTTAGAATTCACAGACAGTTTGGAAGATCTAATGAAAAAAGGAATTATCAATATTCCTTCAACGGAAACGCCCCTAAACCAAAAAGCAAACATTCCTAGTTGGATAAAAACTCCTGCGAAGTGGTGGTCTGCTAACGATATCTCAAATGCTGAATTTATTACAGCGATTGAGTACTTGATAAAAAGAGGGATTATTCTAATATGATCTGGTCAATTTTTCTTTCATTTAAAACATAAATACCCTCATGCCTGATTCAAAATGAAAATGAGATCTGCAGGTTTCCTTTTGTTTGCAATTTTATCTTTATCAATTTTGTCATATGGCTTTAGCAGTTCGGTGATTGCAGATTCACACAATATTCCACCCATTTCAGCCAAAACCGAAATTGCAAGTTATGAAAATGGTGATAGAGTTTATGTTGATGGATCAATTCGAGATTATGATCCTGACCTTCATTCTAATACCGCATTGACATATAGATTGATGGATACAACAGGAAATATTGTAACTATTGGACAAGTAATGCCTGATTCTGATGGCCTGTTTAGTTTTAATTTTGTTGTAGGAGGGAGCTATTACAAAGAAAGCGGCGAATATACAATTCAATTATTTTTTGGATCGATAAAAGGGGAAACTTCGATGTTATACACAGGAGGAGAATTTGAACCATCTCTGCCATCTGGACCTAGAGAACCCATACCAATTAACGAACCAGAACCAGAACCAGAACCAGAACCAGAACCAGAACCAGAACCAGAACCAGAACCCGAACCAGAACCTACGTGTGGAGCTGGAACTGAACTAGTAAATGGAATATGTCAAGTTAAAAGTGATACCTCTTCAGGAGGTGGCTGCCTTATCGCTACTGCCGCATTTGGAACAGAACTAGCACCTCAAGTCCAATTCTTAAGGGAAATTAGAGATAATACTGTAATGAGTACCACATCAGGTGCAGCATTTATGACTGGATTTAACCAATTATACTATTCATTCTCACCTACAATCGCTGATATGGAAAGAGAAAATCCTGCATTCCAAGAAGCGGTTAGAATATTTATCACGCCAATGATCTCAACTTTGTCCATTATGACATTAGCTGAAGATGGAAATGATACCCAGGTTTTAGGATTGGGAATATCGGTGATCGCCTTGAACCTAGCAATGTATATTGCAGCTCCAGCAGCTATTGGATTTACAATTCACAGGCAATTCAAATCTAACGTTTAATTCCCTCAAATCCTATACCCAAAAACAGTGATTTTTTTCCAACTATTTCTTTCTAACATATTTTTATTTACAATAGAAATTGGGGTACTTGCTTTTGTTGTAACGGTAATAGCAATAATACTAGCTGTAATTGTAAAACTTGTTCGAAAAAAGAATTTGAATAAAAAAAATTCATAGAATTTAAGAAATATAATGTTCTGAAATATTGTAATACTTCTCTTTAAGTTATTATACTTAGAGGGTTTATCAAAATTATGAATATAGAATTCGAGGAGTTTGATAATATTGAGGATGTTTTTATGTATATGGCCTCAGCAGCACCACCAATGAAAAATACAATGCCTGTCAATTCTTACAAAGGTTTTGTAATGTCCTTTATTCCTTTGAGCGCAACTGCAGGTGACACCTATCTTATGATTTATGCTAAAGGAACTCTCGACCCTGGAATATATGAATTTGATTTTACTTCAAAATCTTTCAAAAAAGTGAATTCTATAGAAAGGGCCGATAAAAATTATTTTATATCAATTACTCCAAAACGAAACACCATTGCAGATGTTGCAATTGAAAAGTTATAGTTTTTTGGTTTGAATCTTTGGAACAGAAACTGACCTAGCACGTGCATATTTGTCAATAATTTCATCAGGGGTTCTTCCGTTAAATAGATCCTTGCATAATCCCCTGAGATATCTCATTATTGCCCAAGTCCCAGCCTTTAGAATACCATACATGAATATTTTCATTGGTGGACCATAGGTCTTATTTCTAAGAATAATTGGAATAATGTCATTAATTACACGAAGATTGTTCTCCCAACATTTCCAAAACAAAGTAAATTGCGCTTCATTCAAATTTCCAAAATGCATTGAGTTCTTTTCACTAAAATCTTGATAAAGCAACGGTGCCACTAAACCCCTAAAATTCATTTCCTTAAAATCGCTAATCATATCAATTGTATATTGAATATCATCAGGGGTTTCATCTGGCCACCCGATGATGATTGTGGCAGCTGGGAACCAGTGATTTTCGTTTAATATTCTAGCCCCTTCTCTTACTACGCTTCCCCATTCCTCAGGTGAAAATGGTTTGGTTTTTACTCCTAGGTGTTTTTTTACCAGATTAGGAGCAACAGTTTCTATTCCTAAGTTGGTTGCAAGCCACCTTCCTGTTTTATCCTGTTCATTGATTTTAGATATTTGCTGCATTAATTGCTCATCTGCAGCAACTGCTGAGAATGTCATATGAGTTGTTCCAACAAAATTTGCTCCTAAACCCTTTAGTCCTTTCCACAAATCTGTTATGGCCTCTCTGTTTGGAATAAAATCTCGATTATCACATCCATATAGTAGCATTTCGTCAGAATGCAACCAAATTGAATCAAATCCATAATCTAAATTAATTTTTGCTTCATGTTGTAATCGTTCTAGCGGAAGATCCTTTTTGGATCTTTTGTTGACATCACAAAAATCACATCCTCTACCACACCCTCTCATAGCTTCGATCAGGGAATTAATGGTAGGTCCTTCAATAATTGGAATATTCTGAATATTTCTTACAAAACAATGCATTAACTCTGGCGCATCTCCTTTTTCTAAATCCTGAAATAAATCCAATGCCAATTCATCAGCTTCTCCAACTACAACTGTATCAATTCCATGAATTTTCATCCTATCTGATTTTGCTAATTCCCATGCACCATTTCCTCCAACTACAACTTTAAAATCATATTTCTTTTTTAGTTGAATAATATTTGCACACATTTTTTTGAATTTCATTGCAACGTAGGATAATTTTTCTGGAGACATTGTAGTGGTAACTGGGGCCATTCCAAGTGGATCCATTACATTTATTCCAACAACTTTGGTATCTGGCCCGATCGATTTTTCCAGCATTTCCGGATTTGCAATAAACACATCTTCCCGTCTGTATCCCTGAAGAAGGGAGCTTTCAACTCGTCTTAATCCTACTTGAGCAACCTTTGATTCGCCAGTTATTGGATCTGTTTCTACTGGTGGACAAAAAACTTTATCGAAAACCCACTCAGGTAGTACCTCGTAAGGCCCACATGCGATAAACCCATAAAGAAAATTTCCACGATAATTTGTCATTAAACTACGATCTGCAGTAAGAACTATTTTTTTACCTGACAATATTACCAAGAATCCTTTTATCATCTTATATATGATTTACGAGATTGAATCACCCTCAGCAAGAAAATTTTATTATTGGTTCGAAAATGTATTATTTTCTCTTTTTTGTTTTTGCTACTACTCCATTTGCAATATTTGATGCAATCGCACCAGCCCCTATCCCATTATCTATATTTACCACAGATAAGCCCAGGGAACAGCTTTGCAACATAGATGCTAAAGATGCAATTCCTTTTTCACCATAGCCATATCCAACAGAAGTTGGTAAACCAATAACAGGAACATCTACAATTGAGGTAACCAAAGTTGCCAATGCTCCTTCCATTCCAGCTGCAACTATAATACAATTAACATCTTTTTCTACCATCTCTTTTAAAATTGGGAAAATCCTATGAATTCCTGCCACACCAACATCATAACTAGTAATGCAATTACAATTCATTGCCTCGCACATTAATTTAGCCTCTTCTGCTACTCCAACATCTGAAGTTCCAGCAGCAAGAATTCCAACCTTTCCTCCATGAAATTTAATTGGTTTTTTAAACAATAATAATGAAGAAGAATTTTTACCACCCTTTACATTTATTTTCAATTTTTTACAAAAAGTAATTATTTTTGGATAATCCTTTTTTCCTATTCTAGAAACCAGTACTGAATTAGTTTTTTCCAAAGTAACTTTGATAATTTTTTTTATATCTTCTAGCGATTTAGTTTCTGCAAGAATTACTTCTGGTATTCCTTTTCTCTTTCTTCGGTTAATATCGATTTTTGCAATACCTTCTATCTTTTCGATTGAATAAAGTGAAAGCATTTTTTTTGCAGTACTAGAAGTGATATTCCCTTGCTCCAATGATTCTAGAATTTTTTGAATTTCCAACGGTAATTACTCGATAATTAAATAAAAAAAAGTTTAGATCTCGATTCCTGAAATGGCATCCCTTACATTTTTTACACCTGCATCAAATGTTTTTCTTTCG
>JAHELB010000039.1 GCA_024644385.1 Nitrosopumilaceae archaeon
AAAGGAAAAATTGCAGCACAAGTTGGTCATGCCTGTGTTTTAGGTGCAGAACATGTTAGAAAATCTCACCCAGAGTGGTTTGAAGAGTGGTGGTCTGGACAAGAAAAAGTAGTGGTCAAAGTATCAGGAATAAAGGAACTCCAAGAGATTAAACGACATGCAATAGATTTGGATCTTCCTTGGTCAGAGGTATCAGATGCTGGCCATACTCAACTTGCACCAGGAACTACTACCTGTATTTCAATTGGCCCGGCACCTGAAAACTTGATTGATAAAATAACAGGTGACTTGAAATTACTTTGATTTATCACAAATTTTGGGAATAAGATATAACAAGGCTTTGTAAAATTTCCATGTGAAGAAAAAAGGATTACTTGTTGCTGTCTTTTTTGGCACAATTTTATTAACCTCAACTGTTGTCATTTCCTTACCAAACCTGATGGCTCCGTTTGATCCTGATTCGGAGACTACGATGACTGGGACACCGGCAGATAATTTCCCTGATGCTCAAAGACCCCAATTCTGCGGTTCGGGAAATGCCAAAACAACTACATATGTTACAGAATATACCATCCCCACAGTTTGTACCAATCCCTTAGCAATAACTACCGACTTTGACGGAAATGTCTGGTTTGCTCAAACCAATACTGGCAATTTAGCCAAATTTGATCCAGTCACTGAATCCTTTACAGAATACGACAATCCAGTTTGGCCACCCAACGGTCGCTCAATGATGTGGGGGATAGATGATGCCCCTGATGGCTCTATTTGGTATACTGATGAAACCTTTGATTCTATTTGGAAGTTTACTCCTCAGACTGAAAAATATCAAAGATTGACCTATCCTTCACAGGGGGATGCCCTTCCTCAAAAATTAAAAGTAGTAGGCTCTCAAATTATTGTTAACGACTTTACCGGAAATAAAATTACTTTCCTAGACCCAAATCAAATTGATGAAGATTTTAACTATCTGAGTATTCCATCACCTGTTGATGATTCAGTAACTGGTGCTTTTGCTATCGATGCTCAAAACAATATCTGGTATACCAATTGGTTATTTCAGCAGGGAGGTGTACTGGTAAAATTTGATCAAGAAGGATACCGCTCAACAGTAGCAAACACTGGCGAAGAATTCCTTCCTTTAATGGATTACATCGAGGTGTTACAACTTCCAAATAGTTTACTTACTCCAAATGGGGCCGTAGCTACTGAAGATGGAAAAATATGGCTAGCCGATACTTCAAGTTCGAACTTTTTTAGTTTTGATCCTGTAACAGAAGAATTTCTCCAATATTCAACACCTGCACCCGCATTGGCAACATATGGAAATTACAGCGGAATAATAAAAACTCCAATCTCAAGACCATACTGGATTGAGACAAACGACTTGGGGCAACTTGTCTTCAATGAGCAAACTGCAAACAGAATGGCTGTGATGGATCCAAAATCAGAGTCTTTGGTTGAATACTCTGTTCCTTCTATGAATCCAAATTGGGGTGATTGCGGTGAAATAGAACCCTGCGGTCTTGCTCAAATATTTGATTTTACTGTAAGGGGTGACAAGATTTGGTTTACTGAATGGGTAGAAAACAATATTGGTGTAGTTGATACCTCCATTGGACTTCCATTTGAAATTGGTTTAGATTCAAACCTCGTTACACTAGAGGCAGGACAAATGAAAAATATTGACTTTGTAATTTCACCCCAAACTTCAGATGACATGTCAAATGTATCTCTAATTATTGCAAACTCGCATGATTTTTTGAATGTGACAGTTGATCCCACGGCGCAAAAAACATTTCAGCTAGATTTTGATGCTCCACGACCACTGTCGGCCACAATTTCTGCATCTGAAGATGCTATTCCGGGGACCTACAAAGTATTGATTGGAGCTCAGACAGAGGAGGTTTCTGTTAGCAAATTCATTACAATAATTATTGAATCGTGATTCCTGAAATAGATTCCAAAATAGGAATTTCTGTATATACTACAAAGTTCGAAGGTTCAGGAGGAAAAATTAGAACCACTCCAGAAGATTTCAAGGTATATGAAATAATTTCTGACAAATCATTAAAATTGATTTCGACTGAAGGAGACTATGCAGTCTTCAATTTAGCAAAGAAAAAAATAGATACCAACCATGCACTATCTGATATATTCAGAAAAACAGGCCTGCGGCTAAAGGCACTTGGCTTGAAGGATGCGTATGCAGTTACAGAACAATTCGTATGCTCCAACAATAAAGGAAGATCAATTGATAATTATTCTTCTTCAAAGTATTCACTCAAAAAAATAGGATTTGTGAAAAAGCCTCTCTCAAAAAAAAATATGATTGGAAATAAATTCAGCATAAAAATAGTTGATGCTAAAAAAAATATTACAGAATTCAAAGAACAAGATAAAATTTTAAACTTTTATGGTTATCAGAGATTTGGTTCCAAAAGACCTGTTACTCATCTGATTGGAAAAGCAATTTTACAAAGAAATTTTGAAAAAGCAGTTGAATTGATTTTATCTTTCAGGTCCTCCTATGATTCAAAAGAAAATAACGAGATTAGAGAAAAATTACAAGACAAAGCAAACTATGAACAATATTTAGATCAAATTCCAAAACAGATGGATATTGAAAGAATGGTTATACGTGAAATGATTTCGAGCAAAGATCCTCAAAAATCAATTAGAAAGGTTCCTCTTTCTGTTAGAAGATTTTACGTTCAATCTTATCAATCATTTCTTTTTAATCATACATTAAGTTCTGCTTTTGTGGACGGAGAGGATCTTTGGCAACCTCAGGAAGGTGATATTTGTTTTGATTTGTTGGGGATTCTTGGAAAATTCCTAAAAGGAAAAGATCAGCGCCTTGCTATCCCTTTTGTAGGTTATTCCTATTACAAAAAAACTCGTTTTAACTATCAAATTTCCAAGATTTTAGAATCTGAAGAAATTTCTCCAAAGGATTTCTTTGTCAAAGAAATGCAAGAGGTTAGCAATGAAGGTGGTTTCAGACAGGCTAGTATTGACTGTACAAATTATTCGGCCAAGGATGATACTGTAGAATTTGCGCTTTCTAGAGGATCCTTTGCTACAATCCTATTGCGAGAATTAATGAAACCAAAAGATCCTCTTTATTCTGGGTTTTAGGTTTATGATGAAAATTAATTTTTTTTGATAAATTTTATAAAAATACCGGATGCCAAAATAGTTATTCCAAAAATAGCGATTTGTATTCCTATTGTTACCCATTCAGGATTTGCGTACATAAAGGAAGATTCTGGACCAATTACTGACTTTCCTTGGTAATGAAAGATTATGCCTAAAATGAAAATTATCGAGCCTACAATCATTAGGGGTTTCCAAATTTTCATTGTTTTTCTTTGGTCTTTCCTACTAAAAAGAGTAAACAGAATTGATAAATTGACCAAATGATTTTTTGGTCTGCTCTTTAATGGTTTTTGAAGGATTTCAAAAAATGTTCAACTCGACATATGACATGTCTGAATCATCGGGTTACAAGCACTTGAATTTAATATTATTTTTATCCTCAGCTACTCTTGCGGTTTTGTTGTTTCTGATATTTTTTCCTCAAATCAACGCCATCAATAGTGAAACTTCGTTACTGATCAATCTAATGTTCATCCCAGCAATGGCAGTAGGTTTTCTTTACGGGATGAGGATTACAGAGCGTGCAGTAAAACCCTCTGAAACCAGAAGTCCCTTGAAGAGGTCTGTTGTGAAAATATTTCTATTCTTTTTTGTAATAGGAGGACTGTTTAGCTCTGTAAACTTTGCAATAAATGGAGGAAGTGTTATGCCTCAAACCGATATTTTAGAGGATGGACTTTTACCCTGGTTAAATGAATTTGTAATTGCAAACGGAGGTGCCACTTTTCTTATTATTACAAGTATAACATTGATGGCAGCTGCAACAAAAAAAATTGTTGGAATGAATGCTGGATTTTTGAATAGGATGGTTACATTTGTTGGTACATTTGTTTTCTTTTCAATGCTAGCATTTAGCTTTACTGACTCAAATCCAACTTTTTCTGGGGTATTCCTCTTTACGTTTTACCAGGCAGGAATTGTAGGTGGTGCCTTTTTTACCATGAATAGACTAACTAAAAATCTTAACACCTGGGAAGATTTTGCAAATGGATATTAGGAATTATTTTTCCAAATCTACATAAATTCCGGAAATCTCAGAATTTATTCTAGAGTGATATTTTTCACAACCCTCAGTTTTAAAGTCATTTTCTTTGCATTCATTAAAATGGGCTGTATTTTCCCTCTGGATATTATCTGCATAAAGGACATCTCCGCCAATTGCCAAGGCAATCAACCCTATAGCCGCTAAACCCCCTGCAACAGCAATCATAGCGTATCCAACTTGGGCATGATTGTGTGGCTCTTTCATTCACCCAAAATCTATTTCCCTTGAATTTATTCCTTTCAAGAATTTACGGATCAAATAAAGTTGAACACTACGAAAAAAAGAAAAAACAGTACATTCCAATATCCTTTATGAGTATTCAAATTCTTCAATATGAATTTCTAGGCCCAATAAAATTAGTCGAATGGGAACCTCCCATGGAAAAAGTTGTTTATCTCATTTTGTCACGACACAACGACTCTTTTAATATACTCTATGTAGACAACTGTGAAAAAACAGAAAAGAAAAATTTTTTTGTCAATAATTTAGATTTTAAATGTTGGATTCAAAAAGCAGGATCAGAAAACTCCCTTTATCTTGCTATATTGCCAATGTTTGAATCAAATCAAGCTAGACGAAAGGAAATCGTTGATAAAATTCTACTCCGGTATAATCCTCCTTGTAATGAAATTAAGATGAAAGAGCAAAAACCATCGTATACTGTTAGAACTAAATCTGATTTGTCCCCAAACCACAACTCGGATAAAAATTCTGACAAATCTGAAGAAAAAATTTTGTGCCCCTGCTGTGGCTCCATTATGGACGTTGACAAGGTACTTGAAAAAACTACAGTTCTAAAATGTTCTGGATGTGGCTTGAGCGATACAAGATTAAATTCATGACCTAGTTTTATTTTGAACATCAAATAACTGCAAAGTTAGTAAATCAATTGCCTTTTTCAAGTGTTCAAATTCATTAATTGAATGAATCTGACCCTCAACAAGTGCCCTTAAAACTTTGACAGTATTTGTTTGAAATTCGTCTTTTGCGACAATTTCCATCGCATTGAGTTTAGAAAGCAAATTGTCTAGATCTTTTTTCATTTCCTCTGAAGGAAGATGTTTTTTCATAAGTCAATCAAAACGATTTTGATATATGAACTGTGGTCAAAGCAAGTCTTCATCTATCTTTTGAATAGGATCGATATACTGTTGACAGGTGCATGTGGGAATATTACATTTGCCAACCTTCATGAGTGATTCATTTTCTTTCGAGGAAACATGTGCCTCATCGGTATGATGACAAAGATGACAATTCATAGTACATCTCTTCTATTCCAATATTTAAGCCACGAGATTAAATTATGGGATTAGGACTGCCCTTGCCTCGATTTGGGATTCTTTTAATTTTTTTAGAACCTCATTTGCCTTTTCCAAAGGAAATGTTTCAGAAAAAACTTTTAGGTTTTGTTCATTACATACCTTGATTACTTGTTCCATATCTTTGGTTGTTCCAATAACTGTTCCTCGGATGGTTTTTTCTTCAAATGCTTTAAAATATGGATTTTCTCCAATCGTGGCAAGTACAATCATTCCTCCCTTTTTTACAGCCTTTATTGCCGAGTCTGTTGCCAAATCAGATGGCGCAAATACAATTGCAGCATCAAGCATCCCGTGTTTCTCTTTTATTGTATTTAGAAATTCATCTTGCTTTTCTGAAAATCTGATACTGTCAATTGCTCCTAATTTTTTAGCAACGTTTAGGTGATTCAGATTCCTTGAAAACGCAATTACATCACAGCCTTCTGTTTTTGCAAATTGGATTGCCATATGACCTACCCCTCCAATTCCAAAAATACCTATTTTTTTGTGATTTTTTGGGTCTGCAGCTTTTACTGCCTTGAAGGCTGTAATGCCAGCACAAAATAACGGAGCAGCGTATTCAGGTTTCATATTTTCTGGAACTTTGGTTGCAAAATCTTCCTTTACTGCAATAAATTCAGTGTATCCTCCTTTGAGTGATTCGCCAGTAACAACTGATGATTCGCAAAGATTTTCTTTTCCTTCATTACAATATTGACAGTTCCCACATGCATCTAAAAGCGGTGTTACCCCGGCCCTATCACCTAATTTGAATTTTGTAACATTCTTTCCTATTTCAATTACCTTGCCTACTAATTCGTGACCTGGCACTGTTGGAAGAGAGGGAGGGATTCCAATGTCTTGCCAGTCTCCTTCTATTCCATGAAGTTGAGAGTGACATACCCCACATGCTTCAATCTGGATTAAAATTTCCTCTGGTTTCTCTATTCGTTGTTTGTCAATTAATGTTAATTTTAATGGATTTGTTTCTATAGGAGCACATTTTGATAATACCATTGCTCGCATTTTTTCCATGAATTTCTAAACTCTTCATTTAAATTTTAACATTGTTACAACTCAAACCAATTTTTAAAGTTGTAAAACTTTATAGTTTTAAGATGTATAAGTGCCAAATTTAAAGAGATAAAAAATGACAAACCAAGGAAATTGGACAGAAAAGGATGATGTTACGATAAACGCTATCATTGTAAATATGATAAATCAAAAAAGAATGTTTAGAGATCTTGGGGAAAAGGGAGAATTACCAACTTCGTTTAAAATCCAAAATTCTAATGAATACATCTTGGGAATTTTTACGGGAATTGTGATTAATCTTTTTGCAAATTATTGGATAGGTGAACACCAATCTGGATTGTCCACTGAAGATTTGGAATATCTTTATCATAAAATTTCATTATCTCACAAAATGATAATTGAAGAATTATTTGAATAAATTTTCATTAAAATCAGAAAATTTCAAGGAATTTGAATTTTTTTAATTGCAATTTATCTCCTCTTTGTAGGCGCAAAAGATTCACTAGAAAAATATATGTCAATTAACTAACAAATTTGTGGTCGAAGAAATAACTCCAGAAGATAAGGAACGAGTAGCGCTTTTAAGGCTGATTACAAACTCCAAGCACGAATTCAACAAACTTTCTGTCACACAACTGACAAGGCTGCAGGAGCTAATTGAAAAAAAGGATTACAGTCATAATAAAAAAGCCCATAAATCCAAATTAAAATTATTGGGAAAAATTAATGTTAGACTTTATGAGTTGGAAGAAAAACGCTCAATTCTTTAGATTTAAAATTTCAATTAGGTACAAATACTAAAACAACTAGGTTGAATCGTGACAAAAAATCATCTAGACAATGAAACTAGCCCTTACTTACTTCAACATGCGGATAATCCAGTTCATTGGTATGCATGGAATGATGAGGCATTACAAAAAGCTCGAGATGAAAACAAACCAATCTTTCTAAGTATTGGTTATAGCGCTTGTCATTGGTGTCATGTAATGGCACACGAATCATTTGAAAATCAGGATATTGCAAAATTTATGAATGAAAATTTTGTAAACATTAAGGTAGATAGAGAGGAGAGACCAGATATTGATGATATTTATCAAAAAGTATGTCAGATAGCTACCGGACAGGGTGGCTGGCCATTAAGTATTTTTCTTACTCCTAATCAAAGACCGTTCTATGTTGGAACATACTTTCCAATTTTAGATTCTTATGGCCGCCCAGGATTTGGAAGTATTCTAAGACAGCTATCGCAAGCATGGAAAGAAAAGCCAAAGGATATTGAAAAAACTGCAAATAATTTCCTGGAGGCATTACAAAAAACAGAGATGCTAAAAGTTCCAACCAAATTACAAAGATCTTTGTTAGATGAGGCAGCTATGAACCTATTTCAGATGGGTGATTTTTCTTATGGGGGATTTGGCTCTGCACCAAAATTCCCAAATGCAGCTAATGTGTCCTTTTTATTTCGTTATGCAAAATTGTCTGGATTATCCAAATTCAATGAATTTGCCCTAAAAACCCTTAACAAAATGGCAAAAGGAGGAATTTTTGATCAGATTGGAGGAGGCTTTCATCGATATTCTACAGATGCAAAATGGCTAGTTCCACATTTTGAAAAAATGTTGTATGATAATGCACTAATTCCTGTAAATTATGCTGAAGCATACCAAATAACAAAGGACCCTTTCTATCTAGATATTCTCAAAAAAACGTTAGATTTTGTGGCCAGGGAAATGACTTCTCCTGAGGGAGGATTTTTTTCAGCATATGATGCTGATTCTGAAGGTGAAGAAGGTAAATTTTACGTATGGAGTAAAAGTGAAATAAAAAAAATTCTGGGTGATGATGCAGAATTATTTTGTCTCTATTATGACGTGACTGACGGTGGAAATTGGGAAGGAAAAAATATTTTGTGTAATAACATAAATATTTCTACAGTTGCGTTCAATTTCGGAATCACCGAAGATAGGGTTAGAGAAATTATCTCGACTTGTAATCAAAAGTTGTTAAACTTTCGTTCGAGCCGTATTGTCCCAGGCCTGGATGATAAAATTCTTACATCGTGGAATGCATTAATGATTACAGCCTTTGCAAAAGGTTATCGTGTTACTGGAGATGAAAACTATCTCAATAAAGCCACAAACTGTGTTTCTTTTATTGAGAACAATCTCTTTGTGGATGATAAATTATTTAGAACTTATAAAAATAATACTGCAAAAATTAATGGATACCTTGAGGACTATTCATATTTTGCAAATGCATTACTGGATGTCTTTGAAGTTTTATCCGATCCCAAATATCTAAGCCTTGCAATAAAACTTGGCCACCATTTAGTTGATCATTTTTGGGATAAAGAACAGAATAGCTTTTTTATGACTTCAGATAATCATGAAACCCTAATCATTAGACCCAAGAGTAACTACGATTTATCCTTGCCTTCTGGTAACTCTGTCTCTTGTTTGCTTATGCTTCGATTGTTCCATCTTACTCAAGAACAGAAGTTCTTGGAAATTTCAACTAAAATAATGGAATCTCAGGCACAAATGGCAGCTGAAAACCCATTTGGATTTGGATTTTTACTAAACACCATTTACATGTATTTACAAAAACCTATAGAAATTACCATTCTAAATAATGTCAACAAAGACGTTACAGATTTTTTGTCAAAATCCTTTCTACCCGAATCTATTTTGGTGCCAATAAATGATTCCAATAATTTGGATGCTTTATCTGAATATCCATTTTTCAAAGGAAAAAAGTTTGATCCAAATTTCACTAGTGTTTTTATTTGCAAAGATTTTACTTGCTCTTTGCCACTTCAAACACTTGACGAAATAAAACAAACTCTGAGTAAATCTATCATTAACTAAGCTTTTCTTAAATCAATTTGTAATATCTGGCCAACTTGAGGTCTACCAAGTCGATCGTATCTATTTTTTGGCATGGCCATTGTAATTTGGGTTTGTTGATAACTTTTTACATTTATGGTCGGCTGAGCTTGAAGAATCGCTTCTAGTAACGGCATAATCTGCTCTTTAGTTTCATTATCTAATTTCTTGGCAACATTTTCAATGATCATCTGCTTTTGGGAAATTGGTTCAGTCGTTACATTTTCAATCAGGGTTAACTGTATCATTTGACCGTTATCTACAATTTGCGAAATTCTAAATTCATTTGTATCTGACAATAATTTGTTAGCTAACCCTTGTGATTTATCTTTAACGTAGGGCAAAGTATAGTGAGACAAACGCAATAGCGATTGATCCGCCAACGCCTAACCCAAAGATGATTTTACTTCCATCGATCTTCACAAAAATTATCAATTAAAATTCAAATTAAATTGTATCTCTAGTTGCTATTTTTTGTAAAATCCATAAAAAAGAGTTTTAAATCAAAATTTCAGGATTTATTTGATTTTAAGAAAATCACTTTGATTTAATCTCGTTTTTTGACTCCGATTTTTCCTCGGCCTCATTATTGAGTTTTATAGGCTCAATCAATGATTTTTTGATTATCGAAGCCCGTTTCAAAATAATTTGATTAAATTCATTCATATCGTCTAGACCAGGGGTTTGTTGTTGATTTTGATATGCTTGTAAAAATCCAGAATACACACAACCAACAATAATGCCAAATGCAGTATCAGTTGCTGATTCTATTTGAGGAAGATAATTTTCTGCTATCTGTTTATAGGATTGAGATTCACTAATGTAATAATCAATTAAACTATCGATGAATTCCCTGTTTTCTTTTGAAATTGCCATGATTTTTTTTCTTTTTTGTTTATTTAACTATCTTTGGTAAAATGTTATTTATTCATGAATTATGGTTTTGTTGTTGTGGAAACTGGAATTAGACGAAGAATTCTTTCGAATATATGATTCAAATAAAATGATAGCAGGGTATTTTGATCCCGATTATGGAGATCTTTTCCCAAAGAAAAACTCTGAGGAAATTATTTCTCAAATGTTGAAAAACCATGACAAAATTTCAGGAGGATTCATTATGGTTCCAATGACAAAGTTTGGATTATTTGATACTGATTTAGAAACTGATATCAACACAATAGAGACTCAGGTAACTTTTGTTCAAGAAAGACTGAAAAGATGGAAAGATTTTCTTTCCAAACAAAAAATCCAAATCCATTATGTTAGAATTTCTCATACTGACCAAGATATGCTAACAATTACTTTTCCAATCCAATTTGGGCAACCAATCCCATTAGATAAAAAAGATCTAGTGGTGGAACTTTCTCCTACTTTGGATTTGTTGCAGAAATTAAATTTGTTATAATTGTGCCAGAAAATCTGGTGATTCCAATATACGCTGAAACGGTACCTGCCAATAAAACCATGGACCCTATGGGAAATTCAGGAACTGCAGCGTATTCCTCTGATTCTGCAACTATTGTGTAATCAGTTATATCTAAAATTTGGTTCTTATCTGGCATCGGTACCACAAAAAATGTGTTTTTCTCCGACCCCAAATAATCTGGCTCTGGATGAACTCTTGATACTGCAGACACTTTGCCATTTTTATCATATATTGTGGCAATTATTGCTATTGTGTTTGCTGTTATTTGCCCACTATTTTCTACGGTTCCAGAAATTATTAGATTATTGAAGCTATCTCTTGATAATTTTGAGGAGGTAATGTCAATTACCTGGCCTTTGGGTTCACTTATGGAATAATCTAAATCCAAAGAGTATGATTTTACTTTATCAGAATTTATATCGATAAAAATAAAATCAAAAGGACCCTTCATTTCTGGCATTATTGTGTTTAGTAAAGATCTTGTATTTTTAGTGGCAATGACATCCTGGTTTTCATTATACAAAGTTACAAAAACATTGACTTGATTAAGCGGTGATTCTAGGGTGTTATGAATTTCTCCAACTACGTGAAAGGCACCGTCATCTCCTACATATGTCTGGTCATTTATTATATTTACTTCAGCAAAAGCCATCGGAAATGTAATGGAAATGAAAAATATTAAAATCAAATATTTTTTCATGTTTTTTTAAAAACATTTAATCTTTAAAGAAGTTTATGGTGTAAATGTGGTATGAGTTTTTGGAATTTTTATGGTTGTAATCCAGTTTTTGCTGAATAGTATTGTACTAGGCCTGCCATCTCATATTCTAAGGCTTGTTGGTATTGTGAGTCGGATCTAACTTTGTAGGATTCTTCTCCAGTTTTCATCCACTCGATATATTGTATATCGCTATCTAATTGTGTTTCAGATGATAATTTTAACAAATTTACTGCAGATTCAAAGGATTCTGGAATATCTAGGTTGTTGTACCGTGAGATAATTTCTTTAAAATCTATGATGTGTTTTTCATAATATCGGAACAACTCATCTCGGGTTATTGCTTCCTCTTCGTATTGTTCTTGTTTGGAATAAAATAGAGTCTGTAAATCTTTTACATCGGTTTGAATCTTCTCTAAATCGTTTCCAAAAATAAATCCTTTTTGCCGTGTCTGCTCTGCAGAATAATTGTAACTGACAATGCCTACAATTATAGCTATTACCACTAACAAAATAACTATATTTTGTTTTTTTTTCAAAATTAATCAGTATAATTTCCGCTCTCATCTAGCTTTAATTCAATTGTCAATAATGTCCCGCTGATAAATGAATCATTTCTTATTGTTCTTACCCTGGCCACATCTAGATGGTAGGGCCAAATTTCTACCACGATTGCACCTACTTTGACATTTTCTGGAGCATCTGTCAACTTGATATCTTCTTTTTTTATCCCATATCGTTCCAAAGTATGAATACAATGCTCAACTAG
>JAHELB010000040.1 GCA_024644385.1 Nitrosopumilaceae archaeon
AACATCAACACCAGAACTTGCAGTAAGTATTTCTTCTGCGATGCAAGGATTGTCAGATGTAGCCCTAGGAAATGTGGTAGGAAGCAATATTTTCAATATTGGAGCAATTTTAGGAATATCTTCCATAATAAGCCCAATCATAGTTTCAAAATCTGTAATACGAAAGGAAGTTCCTATAATGATTGGAATTTCATTTCTGTTGCTGGCAATAGTTCTAGATGGAAATATCGATTTTATTGATGGCGTTTTACTTGTTATAGGGATTATTGTTTTTACATGGTACAGTTTTCATAGCTCAAAAAAAGATACAGACATTGATGAGATTCCAATTTCAAAAGGAATACAAAAAAATGTTTTTTCTAAATCAATTTTTTTCATTATAGTTGGGCTGTTGCTCCTAACTGGAGGATCTTTTCTTACTGTCGATAACGCAGTAATTATTGGAGCAAGTTTTGGAATTTCAGAACTATTCATTGGATTGACAATAGTTGCAATAGGAACATCCTTGCCAGAATTAATAACATCAGTAGTTGCAGCTAAAAAAGGTCATGCTGATCTTGGTTTTGGAAATATTGTAGGAAGTAACATCTTCAATATTTTGGCAATATTGGGAATCTCATCATTGATTTCAGGGATAGCTGTAAGCGAAAAAGTCTTGGTAGATATTGGAATAATGTTGGCATTTAGCCTTGCATTAATCCCAATAATGCGTACTGGCTTTGTAATATCTAGAAAAGAAGGATTACTTCTAATTGCATGCTATATAGGATATGTGATGTTTTTGCTTTATAGGCAAGATTTGTTTAAGGTTTAAAAAAACTTCAATTAGTTTAAATGGTCTAAACCAAAATTTAAAGAAAATGACTGCTAAAAGAGTAACAATAATGCTAGATGATGATCTAGTAAAGAAACTTCATGAATTGCAAGCAAAACTAATCAAAGAATCCTCAGAATCAGTAAGCTTTTCCGCAGTTTTAAATGAAACTTTGCGTAAAAAATTAAAATAATTTTACCTCCAAAAAATACTTTTAAAATTTTATTCTGCTAAGAATTGAATTACATCGTTTGTATTTACAAGAAAGTTAGCACTAGAATGGTATCGTTATGTCCCTTATATGTTAAAATCATACTATAATATATTATGGCTAAAAGGGTTACAATAATGATTGACCAAGATCTGGACAAAAAACTTCGAATAATGCAAGCAAAAATTATTCAAAAAGAATCCAAATCAGTGAGTTATTCTAGAGTCTTAAATGAAACATTGCGTAAAGCTATCAAATAATTTAAAATTTAATCTAGAAAAATGAATTGAATGGAAAGGGGTCATGTATGATCCTTTTCTTGTTTCCTATCTATTGGAATGGATGTCTTGGTTGGAATACTTCCTGCTTGTAAAGCATCAAGGTTATCTTCTCTTGTTGCATTGTGCCGAGAATAGGAATTTTTGAGCAAAGGAGATTATTAAAAATTATTAAATGGTTTGAGAAATCTCGTTTTGATTAGTATTGCACTGATAGAAATTCCTAAAATTATTATTACGATTGATCCAAATTCAGGAACAACAAATGACTTTGTAGTTGAATATAATCCCCCGGCATCTACCTCCACTGAATAAGTTCCGTTCAGTCCAAATTTCTCATTAATAACAAATTCCTCCGAAAATGTTCTATCTGAATTTGGAACGAAGGCACTATTACCAATGATATTTCCTTCCGGGTCATAGACTGTGATACTGGTTGCTTTGCTGAATGCTTGTTTGGAAAGACAGCCAGATACTCTAATAATATCACCTTGATCATATTTCTCCTTGTCTGTAAAAACCAACACTTGGTTATCTCCTAGTACTTTTAGACAAGTTGGCTCTGAATCACTTTGGATAAAAAAATCTAATTTTGTGGATTTGTCATCATACTTTGCTTCGACAACATAGGTCTTACCATTGACAAATCCTTTGGAGAAAGTATCAACTTTAAATGTAAAAGGCCATGCCGTATTTTCAAAATATTCAACAGAACCCGGCTCGGGGGATGAATCTAATTTTAAAATTATTTCCTTGGTTTCTTTCTCAAATACCGTTACAGAAACAATTTCGCCCTCAATAGGACGATCTCCATAAAGATGGCCTTGATATGTTATAATTTCACCACGTCCCACATTTCGGTTATCGGCATCCATTGCCATCAAGCCATCCCACGCAAAAGAGGAGGGAACTAGAGACACTGCCAGTAAAACTAGTGATATGTTGAGAATTTTTTTCAAGTTTTTATCGCTTAAAATAAAGTTCTAAAATTGATTTATTAGTTTTCCCTCTAACTGATCTGTCGTTTAATCATCTTCTTTCTACCGTTCCCAAAAATAATTTCAAATTAACAACATATCTTATTTTAGTGTCAGTTAATCGATGAAAACTGATTCTAACCTTTGGATTTTATAATAAGAGGAGCCAGTATACTATGGGTTAAACCTAGATAAAAGAAAATTTAAAAAATGCAATGGTGCTATAATGACTCCTATGGCACAGACGAATACTATCTTTAGGGATTGTCTATGGTCTGGTAAACGATAAACAATTGAATGACTCTAATTCTGTATCGCACCATTGCATAGAAAAAACTATGGCATTACCGCATTTAACCGACACTGAGAAATCATTCATATCAATCCTCAGTAAGATTGGCTAAAACCAAAGTATTTTACTCAAATTTTTATCTAAAGTTATTTTTAAAAGCGAATCAAACTCTTCAGAATCTTGTCAATTACAAGAATCTCCTCGTGTCTTTCTTTTATTGTGTTTTCATTCCATTTCCTCATAAATTCAGACTTTTCATCAAGTTTTTTGAGTTCGAAAACTTGTTTTTCTAGATAACCTTTGTAATCTTGTAACATGTCAAGGGCAGAATTGTGTTTGTCTTGATAAGTCTTATCCATCTAAAATTTTCTCTCATAATGATCTTTAAATTTTCCTGAAATCTCTGCTTAGGATTTAAATTGTCTTGCACTGACATCCTTCCATTACCAATGTCCTCTATCACACCAAAAAAAATTGCTGAAAATCAGTACGAGATTGAAGCTGACTCAAACCTTGGCATGAGAGTCCCAGTTAGAATCTATGCAAATGAAGCACTTCTCCAAAAGATGCTAACCGATAGAACAATAAAGCAGGCAAAAAATGTCGCCTCAATACCAGGTATAGTAGGGCACAGTGTAGTTTTACCGGATGGGCATGAAGGGTATGGTTTTCCAGTAGGGGGAGTAGCTGCAATGGATGCAGATGAGGGCATGATTAGCCCAGGAGGAGTAGGATATGACATTAATTGCGGAGTAAGATTACTCCGCTCAAATTTAACTGAAGAGATTGTACGCTCTAAACTCAAAGAATTAGTAACTGACTTGTTTAGCTCCATTCCATCTGGAGTAGGTTCCAAGGGATCGATTAAACTTAATCCATCTCAGCTAGATGAGGTTCTAGTCAAAGGAGTCAATTGGGCAATTGATAATGGGTATGGCTCAAGTGATGACTCTGATGTATGTGAAGAAAATGGGAAAATACAAAATGCAGATCCAAATAAGATTTCAGAGAAGGCAAGAAAACGAGGAGCACCACAACTTGGTTCACTTGGTTCAGGAAATCATTTCTTAGAAGTACAAAAGGTTGCACAGATACACAATGAAGAAGCAGCCAAAAAAATGGGAATCAAGGAGGGAACAATTACAGTCTTGATCCATTGCGGTTCACGAGGATTTGGCCACCAGGTTTGTAGTGATTATCTAAGGATAGCAGAGCAAGCAATGGAGAAATATGACATTCATTTAGCTGATAGGGAACTTGCATGTGTTCCAAATAATTCTGAGGAAGGAGAGTCTTACAGAAGAGCAATGTTTGCAGCACTAAACTTTGCATGGAGCAACCGACAAATGTTAACTCACTGGACTCGAAAGTCTTTTGAGCGTGTCTTTAATCAATCTGAGTCTGATTTGGATATGAAACTAGTTTATGATGTGGCACACAACATTGCCAAAGTTGAAAAACACAAGGTAGACGGCAAAGAAAGACGACTTGTTGTTCACAGAAAGGGAGCAACCCGTGCCTTTCCAGCAAACAGAGAAGAAGTTCCCTTGAAATATAGACATTTAGGACAACCAGTTCTAGTTCCAGGTTCTATGGGAACATCAAGTTGGATTTTACTTGGACAACCAAATTCCATGGATCTCAGTTTTGGCTCAACTGCGCATGGAGCAGGAAGAACCATGTCAAGAACCAAAGCTAGAAGAGATTTTACCGAAAATGATGTTAAAAAATCATTAAATGACAAAGGGATATTCATAAAAGCATTGACCAGAGATGGGGTAGTAGAAGAAACTCCTCAGGCTTACAAGGATGTGGATGCTGTAGTGAATGTCTCACATGAATTGAGAATAGCTACAAAGGTGGCAAAATTAGTGCCTATAGGCGTGATTAAAGGATGAGTGAAGAAGATTCAGAACTTGAAAAATTAAAGGCAAAAAGACTTGCAGAAATGCAGAGAAATATCTCATCGCTAAAAAAAACTGAAACTTTAGCACAACCAGAAAAAAAAGAACAAAAGAATCCTAGAGATATAGTAAAAAGTTATTTGGGATTTCGTGGAACCGAAGTACTAGAAAACGCAGAATCCCAATTTCCAAATGAAACTAAAACCATAGTGCAACAACTTGGTCAGTTAATTCAATCTGGTGAGCTAAATGAAAAAATGGATGGAGGACAATTATTACAACTATTTCGATCAATTGGACTGCATGTAAGAATGAATACGAAAATTAACATAGAGCAGGACGGAAAATTTGTCTCACTATCTGATAAATTAAAAAGTTCAAAAAGTAACGAAGAAACATGAGCACTTCATTTGAAGTTAGCACTAAAAATTATACTGATGATAAACTTGCAATCAAGATGGCGTTGTCTCACTTGGAGACTCTGGTTGGAAGTGTAAATGGATATCTTCTCAGTGAACCCTATTCAAAATTTGGTTGGACATTTTTCAAGATTGCACTAAATCCCGACTTGCAGGAAGGAATTGAAAAAAAATTTGCAGACATGATTGAAAAATATAGATGGAGTAATAACACAGAAAAATTTACAAAGTTTATGACAGATTATTTCAAGTCTAGAGGTTGTAACGTTGTCTTAAAATCAGTTTCCTAGACTCTTCTTCCACGCTTTCCGCCTTTCTTCCTGGTGGTATCATGAGGTATTGGTGTAACATCATCAATCCTTCCAATCTTGAATCCTCCTCTCGCTAGGGCTCTGATTGCAGCTTGTGCACCTGGACCTGGAACTCTAGAACCTACTCCACCAACCGCACGAACTCTGATATGAAAGCCATCAAATCCTTTATTCTTTGCAGATTCAATTACTGTATTTGCAGCTTTCATTGCAGCAAATGGTGAGGACTCGTATCTATCAGCATTAACATGTACCCCCCCAGAGCTAAGTGCAACAGTTTCTGCACCAGTCAAATCAGTCATGTGAATAATGGTGTTATTGTAACTGCTGTAAATGTGAGCAATACCCCATTTGAGTGGGCCTTCTTTTTTTGTTTCCGGCTCAGTTGTTGTCTTTGTTTTGGCCTTTGGTTTCTCTACCTCAGCTTCTGCTGGGGTTTTTACCTCAATCTCGGCTTCAGTTTCTGACAATGTCTGCTTTGGTTGTAAAGGGTTTAAAAAACATTGATTTTTTGTAAAATTCCAAATTTTGGTAAATTGGATGGTTAATAGCAAATAATATACGATCATAGAATTTTTTGCGTGTGAAATTCATTCTAGGCATTGCTATTGGTTCTACAGTTTTGGACTCACGGCTTTTTCAGTTTTTAGTACCAATCGATAATAGGCAACAACTGCTACATCTAGAAGAAAAATGAGAGAAAATTGCGATTGAAGGATTCCAAATACAATAAAGTATTCAGAAATAAATTTTGAGACAATGTCAAGAGGATGCAGACAAGCTTCGATATCTAGATAATTTATGTTTTAAATAACGTGTGCCTAATTTATTTGCCGAAAAAATTTTTGAAATCGCGAATAAATCTGAGAATGATTATTATTCTAGAGAATAGCTTTATGTTATTTTTTAAAATGATGCCAACCAAGGTCTTGTAGTACAACAAATTTCTTTTTATTTTCTATGAATACTCTCTTTCCTACAGCTACATGACCAATCTCTATTATTGGAGTTTTGGTTAGAACAGCATTTTTAATTATTTTATTTTTATTTTTTTTAGAGCAAGTAAATACTATTTCATACTCCTCTCCTCCATGAAAAACCAACCTTTCTAAACTTTTTTTATTCTTTGAAAATTTTTCAATCTCTTTGTTTGATGGAATGGTGTCTATGAGAAATTTACACTTACTTTGTTTTGCCATCTCATTTAGAGTAGTTGAAAGACCATCACTTGAATCCATAGATGATGTAAAATAATTCTTATTTTTTAAACCAAATTCGATTCTTGGTTGTGGTCTTACAAATGATTTTATGGCTTTTTTGGCAAAACTGTCAATTTTTTTCATATTTTTGAGCATAATTTCAAGTCCAGAGGCAGTATATCCAAAAGGACCTGTTACAAAAATCAAATCTCCAGGCTTTGCTCCACTCCTTTGCACTATATCGTCTGCGATTCCAAAAACACATACGTGAAAAACCATCTCTTTGCCTTGATTCGTGTCTCCACCTAAAATCTTAACATTGAATTCATTTGAGGCCTCTTGAAATCCTCTTGCAATTTCATCAAGTTGTTTTTTAGAAATTTTAGATACTAGATTTATTGAAATAATTGCAAATTCGGGACGAACCCCCTTTGCTGCAAAATCACTAATACATGCAACAACACTTTTTCTTGCCGCATTATTTAGACTCATACCAGACGGAATGTCTGTACTTTGAACAAGTGTGTCAACCTTAACTATAATTTTTGTTTTTCCAACACTAAACGACTCTACATCTTCTGAAACAAAATTTTTGTTTCCAAATATTTTTTGAAATTTATTTATTATTTCAAACTCATCTAACTTGCTCATAACATTGATTCACTAGTTCTGTTGATTCTTTAACAATTTTTTTACATTTATCCAAGTCATTTGATTCGGCAGAAATTCTAATTGTATCTTCAGTGTTTGATTTTCTGATCAATACCCAACTATCCTCATCTATTACTCCTTTAATTCCATCTAGAGTAATTATCTCAGAGTAATTCGTTTTTAATTTATCTGTAACCCTATTAATTACTTTATCATGAAAAGATGAATCAACATTTGTTTTCTCACGTAGCTGCACATACTGTTCCATAAAACTTAACACTTCGTTAAATTTAATATCTTCCAACATTGATGCAATTAAACCGCCGGTCAAAATTCCATCTCTGCAATAATTAAATTCTGGTAAAATAAATCCTGCACTGCTACCCTCACCTCCTGCCTGAGCCTTTGTCCTTATCATCAAATCAATGACGTTTGCCTCGCCTACTTTAGAGCGTTGAACCGTTCCACCATTATCTTTGATGAACTTTTCAATAGAAACGCTGGTGTCTATACTTAGAACAAAATTTTTGTAACCCAAGTCTAGGCTTTTTGCAACTCCCAACCCAAGTGTAACATCGGGAGTTTGTTTTTTGCCATTTCTTACAACTACAAGTCTATCCCCATCCAAGTCAAAAGCAAAGCCAATATCTTGAGTTAGAGAAGACTGAACAAGATCAGTCAAACTGTCTGCCGTTGGATCGGGTCCACGAGTACTTCCTAATAGATCGGGATTAACCACCTCAACACTGCAACCCAATTCTCTCAATAAATTAGGCGCAAATTCTTTTGCAGCCCCACCACCAATATCTACTGCAATTTTGGGAGGAGTCTTTACATTCCCTATCATCTTTTTTGCATCTTCGATATATGATGATTCAATTTTCTCTTCAGACCCAATGGATGATTTTGGAAATTCTTTGGATTCTAAAATGTTTGGTAATTCTCTTTCATTTACACCTCTCCCATCAATGATGAATTTCAAGCCATTCCATTGGATGGGGTTATGCGAAGAAGTAATGATAACTCCCGCCCCAAATTTTCTGGACTCGTGAAAGACCACCGGAGTTGGCGCAGTTCCTAAATCAAAGACATTTACACCATTTTGTCTAATGGCAGCACTGGCAGTTTCCTTTATCATCTGACCTGATGGTCGTGTATCTTTACCAATAACACATTTTTGCGATTTTATTAATGAACAAAAATTATTACAAAATCCCAATACTTCTCTTAATGTAAAATCCTCACCAAAAATCCCCCTAATCCCAGAAATTGTTTTTTTCATCTGATCAAACCCAGAAAGGCTTTTTATAAACTCTAATAGAATAAGCCAAAAGCGCCTCGGTAGCTCAGCCTGGTAGAGCGAACGCCTCGTAAGCGTTAGGTCGTGGGTTCGTACCCCATCCGAGGCTTTTTTATTTAATTAATTAGATAATTGTTAATTTAGGATTCAGAATCACTAAGGGTTTCGATGTCAGTTTCAAGTTCTTTTCCTAATCCCTTCCACCATTGTTTCTGATCTCCTAACATGTGCTTCCCTCAATATCCACTTGAATCATCCTTTATAGATCTGTCGGTTGAATCACCCTTGATCAAAAATAACAAAAAAGATTAACTTGACCAGGACTGTAACTAGGGTTTATTTTCTTGCTGTCTAATCCTTTTGCGATAAAATATAATTGCCAGTGCTCCACCGGCACAACCAAAAAAAACCGGCCAACGCAATTCGTTTCCAATCATCCCCAAATAGGAAAAAACAGTCCCGCCGATTAAGGCAAAGCCAATAATTTCCAGAAATTTAATCACAATTTTTCTAATCAATTCCCGATTCAAAAAGATATATGGTTTTGCAAACCATGAAATTCGTGGATAAATATCTCCTAGTAATTCTAGTCTTTTTTATTGTTAGTATTCCAATTTCATTCATTTCTCCAGCAACAGGAGAAGTTAGGGAGCAACCCCTGATTCTATTATTTTATGGGGCCATAGCAGGAATTTGTATAATTATTCTTTACAGCTCATACAAAGACAGAAAAGAAAGACAAAAAGAAAATGCCAAAAGAAGATCTAGAAAATAGTTTAAAGCTCTAATCCAAAGGATTCAGCAACATTTGCAAATTTTACATAAGATTCCAAATACTGTCTTCCCTTTGGGGTAATTACGAATGTATTTTTTCCATCATATTCGATTTTGTTAATTAATTGTGCACCGGTCAAATTTGATAGAAATTTGGATAATCTGGAATGGGATAGATTAGCTTTTGTTAGTAAGGTTGTAGTTTTTATTCCTTCTTGACCTGACTGCTCAGTAGCAGCCAAAAGATCCCCTACAATCTGTATGCTAGTCCTATACGATACCATGTAGAAAATAACCTAATACCATGATATAAGGGTATTACTGTCTGATCAGATCACAGATAAATAATCTAGCCTCGGGGTTTTTGATATTGTCCTCTCAATCCCCAATACCATGGTTTGATGATTTTATCGGAGTTGCGTATCGTTATTATGATCTCAGGATGAATGTCGTACCTCTATTTAGCGAACGAAAAAAAGCCGCCAAACTTTGGCTTGATACAATTCATAGATGGTTAGATCATTCAATAAAAATAAGGTTTGTCGAAAATGATGATAAATACTGGTTCATTATGGGAGCGGACTCTCAGAATAATCAAACAAATTTATCATTTTTTAAATTATTAGCAAAATCTGAAAACTATGAACGATTTAAAAAAGGTCATGGTGGTGAGGCCTATTTAAGATTAGGAGTTTATTCTGATAAGTTTCTTGAAGATGTAAAAAGAGACGCAATATGTAACTGCGGTCATTCTGCAGAAGATCACGATAAAAATGATAATGATTCTTGCCTTTATGAAATTTGTAATTGTAAAAAATTTAAGAGTTTTCAGGTAAATCTGCTAAAAAAGAAAAAAACTGTAACAGATATTTTGTTTCTAGAGGAAAAAAATGTTAAAGACGACCCGCTTGCATGGAATTGTCTGAATGTTAACAAGTATTCAAAAATAAAATAAATTTAATCTTTATTTACCCTAACATGTTCCCCGGGATAAAATTCACCTAATTTTTTGGCGTAACAATCCGTACATAATGTGCCTTCAATCGCCCATTCCTTCATACCAAAAAACTCATTAGAGGTTTCTTTGTTACAAATTGAACATTTGTGTTTAGATCCCAAAGTACAATTGTATTATTTATTCGATATAAAAAACATTCTAGATTTGATTTTACCAAAAATCATGTTAAATATTACTGGTACATAAGAAAATTAGGTAGGTAGTCTGACCAATGTAAACCTCCTGCAAGTTTTTTACTTGGTTGGACTTCTACCTTTTAAAATTAAAACAAGTTATCTACTAGTTTTTTTAAAGACAATATTTCTTCTTCTTCTCGCATAATTTTTTTATCTAGGACCCTAAGCATAGTATCATTCCAGACGTGTTGAGAGAAGAAATTGTGCTTGGTATTTGCCAACTCTATTTCGTCTTCCACAATGGTATCTTCTAGGAATTTGGTAACTACGATATCAGTAATTTTGAGAATTCTAGAATTTAGTTTGAAACTTCGAAATATTGGTTCAAGTTTTACCACATCACTTTTAAAATCACCCTTGGTTTCCAAGATTTTTTTATTTATTATTCTAAAATAAACTGCCACGTAAAACAAGGTAGCGTATCTTTTTGTTTTATGTCCCCCCTTTTTTCCATACTTCAGAACTTTTTTTGCATACTCTTTTACAAGGTAAGGATAAAGTAAAACTTTGTAATCATCTTTGAGATTATCATTAAAGACATCATCATATTTTCTTCCTCGTGGAAGAAATTGCGCAGGAGAACTATAAGCTTCAGTAGGACGCTGTTCTATTCCTGCAACTAGGACCTGAATGGCATCCTTTGCAACAATAACTTTTTTGTGATTATCAGGAAGATATTTGTTGTATGTCGAATCTCCTTGATATTCACTCTGTTTAGATTTTGTTTTTGTATCAAAGGATCCTGCTTGAATTTCATAAAAATACCCACAATTTTTTAATTGCGATTTTACAGATTTATGAAAGTCCATCAATGAAACAAGATCTTTTCCTCTCACAGAGTTTTGGGAATTTCGATATTTTGTAATATTATTTTGTTCTTGTTCATCATCTGCTTTGATTATTGTGACTGTCATGGAGCCGTTCATATTTTTAGTTCGTTTTGCGTGATCAACAATGGAGTTTGATGTTTGTGCACCATTTACAATTTGAGGCGCATAAAGTTTAATGAGATTGTCCCCTAAATCTTCAAAATCACTGACAACTATTGTAATTCCATTATTATAATAGAAAAATTTTCCCGGATTATTTTGTAAAGTCTCCCGAAGTCCCTTGTTTACAGTAGTTTTAAACTGCATCCATTGCCTAATGTTTGATTCAAACACGTATTCTCTATTTTTCCCAACAAAATCTGTTAGCTCTCTTAGTTTTAAGATTCCCAATATTGTATTATTATGACGTAACATTCGCTCTAATTTTATTGAAGATTTTTTGCCTGCAGCAGGTTTTTTTATTCTATCCCATAATTTTTGAATAATTTTGTCGATATCTAAAATTTCAACAAATTCATCCGAATATTCAACTTTTTGATCAGTCACATAACAACATTTTATTTTTAAATTTTTTTCTTTTATTTTGGTAACTAACTGAGCCAATTCTGGTCTCATTTTTGCGATATCTTTTCCCAGAAGACGCTTTGAATCTTCTTTAAATTTTGCGATTGCTTCAAGGGAATGCGATGTTCCATACTTTGATTGAAATAGACGAAGAGTGTTGTCTGAAAAATCTACGGGTAGATATGCGTCAATCCCCAGATCATTTGCTCCATCTATAATTGCATCTGCAGCATCATCTTCTGTTGCTTCAAAAACTCTAGTAAGAACCCACTGAAGAAAATTTTTCCCTTTCTCAACTTCACTTTTTGAATTCTCTGCATGATCGTGGATGTTATCTTGTATGTTTTCAGCAAATCCGTCCAAAGGTTGGGTAGGTTTTCTCTCAATTAGCAATGTTTGTGATCCAGGTATGTATTCTAGTAATCCGTTTTCGTTTTGAGCCAAACTATTTTTCTAGTATCTTATATATTTAGAGAATCTGGTAATTACATAATAACT
>JAHELB010000041.1 GCA_024644385.1 Nitrosopumilaceae archaeon
GTTGGACGATGACAGATTAGAAAGAGGAGAAGAAATTGTCCTCGAGTATACTGACTGGGGTCCATCCGGATCTGACTTTGTAGGTGACGAAGATGAAGATGTCAACTTGACAATCTTTACTTCAAACTTCGGAGCAACTGTAGAACTTGACCAAAAAGTCTATACTTGGACTGATAAAGTATTCATTACAATTGTAGCACCAGACCACAACTTCGATGGTGACCTAGTTGATGAAATCGGCAACACTGATCTCGACCCAATAAAGGTCGGTACCAGAGGTTCTGATATTGACAACTACAAACTAGTCGAGACTGGTACTGACACTGGCATCTTTACTGGTGAGGTAATCCTTACTGGTTTCACACATGATGCTGATGGCGATTCCAGAACTGGTGATGCCAATGGTAATGATGTAGTATCACGTTCACCATCTGGTAGCGGTCCAACTGATGGACTATTGCCAGCTGATGATGATGACGGTATTACTGTATCCTTTGAATTCTCAGAGGATGAGACAGTAGTCGGTTCAGCACTTATCAGATGGAACATTGGTGAAGTACAATGGCTCGAAGCAAGCTATCCTGCAAGCGGAACAGGCGTAATTAGAGTAATTGACCCAGACATGAACTTAGATCCAGAAGCAGTCGACAACTTCGATGTCGACGTATGGTCTGATTCTGACGCTGGTGGTATTGACTTAACCGTAACTGAAACTAATGAGGCAACCGGAATATTTGAAGGAACAGTGTTCTTCACTATTACTGACGAATCATCCGGTCATAGACTCAGAGTTGCAGAAGGTGACACTGTCACTGCAGAATACGAAGACAATACCCTACCTGATCCATATACAACAGCAGATGAACTTGATATCACTGCCACTTCACTCATAGGAACTGTTGTACCACCTCTAGAGAGAGCCCCAGCGGCTAACTGTAGAGTTGTTGATGCCTTTGGAAACACTCTAAGCAGTGTCTCCGTAGACCAACAGGTGCAAATTACTTGTGATGTTGCAAATGGCCAAGATAGAGAGCAACCATTTGCTTACTTGATACAGATTCAGGATTCAGATGGCGTTACAGTCTCACTTGCATGGATTACTGGTTCATTGTCCCCAGGACAATCATTCAGCCCAGCTTTGTCATGGATTCCACAGGCCGCAGATGCATATGATATAACTGCATTTGTTTGGGAGAGCGTTGATAATCCAACTGCTCTATCTCCACCTGTAGATACAAGCATAACTGTCAACTAAGACTAGAAAATTCACACTATTCCTTTCTTTTTTTTGAATCACTCTTAACGAAAGTTATAGACAATTTTTCCAGAAGTAATATCTAGGTGGTGATATTGAGATACTCACATGAATGCAAAAATTCTTCTCCTACTGGTACCATTTTTGATGGTTTCAATACCTGATGGTTTCTCAGAGTTGCAAACTGAAACAAACAACACTGTTTTTTCAGAGAATCAACCGCTCTTCGTTTATGGAAAGGGGTTACCAAATGAAAATTTGATAATTAGGTTATTTGCCCCAGATGGAACTATAGCAAGATTTGATCAAATATCTACAGATAGTAGTGGATCCTTTAACCATAACATTATAGTTTGGCCCACGTCTTCGCCTAGCATCCCTTTTGGAACTTATACAGTTGAGGTAATTAGTACTGAACAGAGTGGACTCTCCACCAAAATAGATGTTAAATTTCTATCAACTACTGAACTAGTAGATGTTCCAGTTGAGAGGCAGGTAAATACTCTGGTGTTTGCACCAGAATCTGCAGGAATAAACAATCCAATACGAGTTTTTGTTCAAACAACAAGTGATGGTCTTTTAATTGGAAGTGATCCAAAACAACTCCTTGAAACAACCCATGTTCATCTTCCTTCTGGCAGAGTGGAGACCCTAACAGATTCTTTTGCGACCCTACATCAGGGATTGTTCTTTGTAGATTATACTCCTAGGGAGGAGGGAACATTTGTTTTTCATGTTGTCGCATTTAGTCAAGGAACAATCTCTCATGGTTCTGCTGCAACTCTGGTTCAAAGCCAAGATCTAGGTGGGATATCTAAACAAATTATTCAATTAGATTCGATATTAGATGAGACCTCAGAAGAACTTGTAACACTAAAATCTGAAGTTCGTGAATTTGGATCTACCTTAAAAAATGCTAGCCAAAATATAGATTCTAGTGTGGCAACAGTTTCAAAATCTGTTGTAAATATAGAAGAAGCATCATCTCAGCTAAATTCCTTGCTATTTCCTATCGTAGCATCTATTGGAATTATTGTTGCACTCCAAGTAGCGATACTTGCCCGAAGAAGATAGTTATAATAACATTGAATTAAACAATTATTATATGCCCAAGGTGGCAATCTTTTTCTCGGTAATTTTACTCACTTCAGTATTTTCAAATTCTTATGGATTTACCGGCGGTGATCTACTTGATAATGATTTAATTCCACAAAATAATTACAATTTTTTAAATTCCGGCATTTTAGAAATATCTCCAGATTTTTTTCAAAAAAATAATTACAAGAGATATGTAATATTTGGAACTGGTACAAATGATGTAGATTTTATAAAAAAAAATTCTTTAAATGGAATACAGTCTGACCACGGATTTTTCAATGTGGCAGTTTTAGAAGAAAAGTCAGTTTCTAATCTAATCTCTCGGGGTTATTTCGTGATTGAAGACTTTTTAGTAGATTTTCACTCAGAGGATGTTTCTCCTGATGCCTCAAGGATTGGAGAGATAACAGGGTCTCAACTCGCTGAGATGAAATACAATGTTACAGGAAATGGAATTAAAATTGCAATAGTTGATACTGGAGTAGATTTTTCAAATCCAGATATTAAAAATTCTCTTGCACGTGATAAATTTAATCACCCGATAATGATTGATGTAGATGGACAAGGAATTGTCTTGACCAATTCAACTTTTTTTGGTTTTATTGATAAAAATAATATAATTAGAAACTATAGTAAACCTCTTCCTGACGGAATGACTTCGGATGTTTATCATACAAAGAAAGGAGTCTTTCTTGATATAGTTCAAGATGGAAAAGGAACTGACGTTTCAATTTACAATTCATTTTTCCCTCAGGCTGGAACCAATATTATTTTTAATGGAACACTAAACAATGACATGAAGATTGGGGATAGCAATCGAGATTACATAAAATCCCAAAGCGGAATTTATCGTCTTGGAATAATGTATCAAGGTGGCTTATCTGGAACCCTAGCTAAAATTCAAGTAGTACCTGTCCTTTTTGTCGATTCTAATATAGCAGGAAAATACGATACAATTATCCCGGACCTTTCTACATCTTGGGAAGATTATACCAGATCAGAATTACCGCCAGGCGAGCAACCAAATTATGATTTTGATTTTACTGATGAAAAACCAATTGTTTTGGGAAGCGGTAATGAATTTTTAATTTATGACTCTAACAAAGATGGGACAATTGATTATAGTGCAGGAACTGTTGGGGCCAAAGTTTTAGATGTATATGGAGTAATTCAAAATAAAACAATTAACATTGATGATACTCTAAATGCCATAAACGGTACACTTCTTCCCCCACTTGATCCCGACGGTGAATTTTTTGGAGTAATGACTGACTTTATGGGGCACGGAACTGCCAGTGCCTCCTCAATAACATCAAAGGGTTTACAGGAATACGATATTTACAACAACACCAAGAAATTTGTGATTAAAGGTGTGGCCCCTGATGCAAAAATCGTTCCAATAAAGGCCCTATGGTTTGGAGATACAATCTATGCTTGGTTATGGGCAGCTGGATTTGAGAACAAAGAAAACAATTGGCGATTCACCGGGAAAACAAACGTAGATATTATTTCAAATAGTTGGGGGATATCCACATTCCCGTCTTTAAAATCTGCACCAGGGATGGATATATTGTCATTAATTCAAAGTATCCTTGTAACTCCCAAATCTCTTGATGATGATTATCCAGGAATAACCATTGTATCGAGTGCAGGAAATTCAGGACCAGGATATGGAACTATTGGAATGCCAAATACTTCTCCATTTGGAATTTCAGTTGGAGCAACAACAAACAATGTTTTTGTTGGTTACGGACCATTTGAAAATCAACCAAGATTTGGAAATGCAACTACACACTTTAATCATGTAGTTGATTTTTCAAGTAGAGGCCCAGGAATTATTGGGGACCCAAAACCAGATCTAATGAGTATAGGAGCTCATGGATTCACGCCATCATCAATGTTAAAAACTGATAAAGATTCAAAACAAGAATCCTTTTCTCTTTTTGGAGGAACCAGTATGGCTGCACCGATTGTTGCTGGAAGCGCAGCAGTTTTGATGGAGGGATTAAATAAACAATCAAGAGATTATGATCCTTTTACTATCAAAAATATCTTAATGTCTACGGCAGCAGATCTACAAAATGATCCGTTTAATCAAGGATCAGGATTAGTAAATGTAGATTCTGCCCTTGAATTTGTAAATGGACAAAATGAAATTTTCATTGTTTATAACAGCGAGTCTTACAAAAACATAAAAAACATTTTGGATCCTGTTGCAAAATCAGTAAATTCAACTGCCATTGGTTTTGAGCGATTTAAAATTCCTACAAAGCCCTTGCCAATGACAGGTTGGTTTGCTGGACATTTGGTTCCTGGTGAAAAAAGTTCTGCAACATTTACAATTGAAAACCCCAATGATAAACCAATTGATATAAAAATTAAATCACAAAAAATATCTTTAATCAAAAAAACTATGTTTGAAGGAGAAACCAAAATGCGTCAACAAGATACAAATTATCTAAAGGATCCAAAATTAAAAGAAAAAGCTGCATTTGTTCCAAATTATATCCAACTTTCTGATATCAAGTCACCTAAAAATCTTGGAGAATTTTATGATAAAACAAATCCAATACCTGAGGATGCTTCATTGCTTATTTTGAATGTTAATTTTCCCTTTAACAATTTTATGAACAAGACTGAGGAAATTTATGCCAACGACATTAAAATTTCATCCCTTTACCTTTATGATTGGATTGATAAAAATAACAATACCAAAGTCACCAGTAATGAACTATCATTAATTAGTAGAGCAGGTTCTTGGGGAACTGTTCAAGAATTACGAATTAGCGAACCTAATGAAAAGTTTGAGGGAACTCCTCTAGTTGGAATTTATCCGGTTCCTACGACATTTTCATATTGGTTAGGTGACACAGGAAAAAATTCAACTTCGATGGATTATACTTTATCTGCAAGCTACTATCAAAAACAAGATTGGTCTTTTATTTGGCCGGAAAAATACTCTGTTACTATTCCTCCAAAGGACAAATCTAATGTTAAAATGAATTTAGTTTTACCGACTAAAATTCAAACTGGAGTTTATCAAGGGTTTTTAACATTTGAAGGAGACCAACACACGGTAAATGCACCTGTGTCCTTTGTAGTAAAACAACCAATTGATCAAAAAGATATCCCTGTTTTGATTCCGGGTCAAAAAAGTGAAGATGTTCTTTATGGGAATGGATATGTAAAAGGTGCATTTGATATGGCTAATCGGTATATGGCAGGAGACTGGAGGCAATATTATTTTGATATTCAAGATGATTCGATTAATTCAGCTGCAATAGAATTATCATGGCTTACAGATGATACCAACCTTTCGGTTTTTGTAATGGATCCCAAAGGGGAAATAATCCAAACAAATATGCCATCAGGAATATTTGGACATTTTCTAGGATGGGCCTCCCTTGATTGGTTAGGAAACTCGGTATTTAGTCAGGGTGGAGGATTTTTCCCAGTTAAGAACAAAGATAATACATCTACTGTAATCTATGTTCCAATTAATCAAACAGGAACTTATTCAATTTTAGCACACGCTACTTTATTTGGTGGAAATTCAACTACTGAACCAATTTCTATTGCAGCTAAATTTTCTACTATTTCTGCAGATGTCCAATCTGAATTAAATGAACTAAACCAAACAAAAATTCAACCCACATTAATACAGCCCAATAAAACCGAATCTATACCAAAGATAATAGAAGAGCAAAAATCAACTGATGAAATAATTATTTCAAAGCAAGATAAAACCCCTGAAGAAATCTCCTTTCCTTTTGAATTGGTTATAGGAATTGGAGTAGGATTTGCGATCGGAATATTTTTTATATTTATCCAGAGACGAAATCCCAACAAATAATTGAACAAGGTTTATAAGCAATTTGGCGAGTACGTGAGCTTGAATGTCAGATCAGGAGACAAAAAAATCTGGCGGATTATCCAGACGGGACTTTCTCAAATTGATGGGGGCCGCAGGAACCGGATTAGCTTTTGCTCCGTTTATTCCGTTTGGAAACTTTATGCCAAACCCAGCCTCCTCAACACTTGAAAAGGTTCCAGTAATTTTACCTGATGGCACTCAAGCTAATATTAACACCTATCCCGTAAATTTCTCAGAAGTTATAACATATCCTTCAACTGGAGATGCAGCACTAGATGCAGAGGCATTTCGAAAGTGGCAATTCATTAGACTACCTGATGAGCTTGGTGGTTCTAAAAAAGACATTTCTGCTTTTAGGGGGTATAGTATGATTTGCCTTCATCTTTGGTGTTTATGGAAATATTGGCCAGATGAGGGAAGAAAAAGAGGGGAATGTCCATGTCATGGTAGCATGTATGATCCACTTACTGGTACTGCATTTGTTGGACCTGCATCAGTACAGGCTCCACCCTCAAACACATTACCGAAACTAACTTTTGAAAAAGATTCAGATGACTTTTTATGGATTGTGCCACCAAAATGGGGTGTGAATGATAATGGAGTGATAGGATATGGCCGTTTCCCTGCATAGAAGAACAGGAGTAGTTGCATTCTTCTATTGGCTCTGGGATGGGTTAGACAGATCAATTTTCACGGCAATTAAATTTTCATTTCCAGCAAGATTTGTAAGTCCATTTGGATTTTTGGGCATGCTTACTTTTGTAGTATTTATTATTCTTGGAATCTCTGGCGCATTGCTCATGTTTTACTACCAACCAATCTTAGACAGAGCATGGGACAGTGTACAATTCATCAACGATGAAGTCCCATTTGGATTTCATATCCGAA
Source organism: Nitrosopumilaceae archaeon (assembly GCA_024644385.1). Classification (GTDB taxonomy): domain Archaea; phylum Thermoproteota; class Nitrososphaeria; order Nitrososphaerales; family Nitrosopumilaceae; genus Nitrosomaritimum. Next base: position 7,116 of record JAHELB010000041.1, read on the forward strand.
ATATTCACTACCATGGCTCTAATGCAATGGTCCTCTTAGCTGTACTTCATATGTATTATCAATACTTTAGCGGTAGATACAAAATTAGAAATGAAATCTTGTGGGTTACCGGTGTAATACTTGGTGTCGTTACCATTCTTGAAGCTTTTACAGGTTATGACGTTATATTTAGCGAAAGAGCAGAACTTGCAATTAGCATTGCCGCATCTCTTACGACTTCGATTCCAGTGGCTGGCCCGGTTATACGTGATGCGGCATTGGGAAGTGGATTCTCTGATTTTGTTTTAAGGTTTTATGCACAACATGTCTTCCTTTTACCAATTGTAATGCTTGGGTTAATGGCAGTACACTTTCCACGATTTTTAGTTTTTGATGTACCTATGGTTATGGCGATAAGTGGCGCAATTCTAATTACTGGGGGTGTATTCCCAATTGATCTAGGTTTCAAATTTGAACCGACGGTACCGCCAGGTGTAACTGTTCCTGAATGGTATCTCACTGGAATTTACGCCTTCATGAGGACGCAATATGATAAATTTGTTACAGGACTGTTATGGCCGTTGTTGTTTATCATTGCACTAGTTTTAATTCCATTTATAGACAGGTACAAAAAATTCTCTTGGCGAGATCGTCCTTTAATTACCGCCTTTGGAATTACTGGACTTGCTCAGATTATGGTCACAACATATTGGGGATTTTATATTTCTCCAGATGTATCAGTACCTCTAGTAGAACGTCTCGTAATTGACCCAGTATTCTTTTACTCTACAATGATACTTCTAGTTCCAGTAGGATTTGGGTTCACATACATGATGATAAAACTAGCAAATGAATCTGAAAGAAAAGCCAAACTAAACAAAGAAAACGCACCTCAAAAAGTCGCAACTATTAATCTCTCTGAAAAATGGATCAATTGGCTTTTAGTTGCTCTTTTAGCATTCCAAGTTTTGCTTAACATTGCAGCTTACAATGCAGCTTTGATTGGAATGAAGAACATTTCGCTGTTCTTTGTGGGAATAATATTATTGGTATTTGCAGGATTCTTCCATATCTATCGATATGGATTAGCTCAAGCCAAAAATCCTCCTCCTCCACCACCAGTTCCAGAACTTGAGGAAAAACCAAAATTACCAGAACCACAAAAAATTCCAGAGGCAGGCAAACTTCAGGAGAGTTCAGGAAAATTAGAGGATAAAAAACAATTAACTCCGGAAATTAAAACTCCCAAAGTTCAAGCAGGTGTTGGCTTTGATGTTAATAAAAATACAAACGTTGGATCTGTGGATTCAACCAAACCATAATTTCTTAATTTCTAAAAAAGCTTTATAAGAACTCTAAGGAAAAAAAGGTTATTGAGCAGCACATCAACAAGTCATGCATATGGTATTGGAGTTATTACAGTAATTGTAGGAATGTCAGTTGGTCTAATTTTCTATACGGGGTTTTATCTCCCAGAATCATTGGCAAAACCTTCCGTCCCTGAACACATTTTAAATCCAGAAGAAACTTTTGTGATTGAGATAGTACTTGGAGCAGTGAATGAAGGGGCAGATAACTATGTTCCAAACAAACCTATCATTACGCTTGAAAAAGATAATCTTGTAAAATGGATTAATAATGATGAAACGCCTCACACTGTATCTCCAGATCATAGAACCGCAGATTCTTACAGCGGTGATTTCGGATCTACAGGTGTAATAATGCCTGGTGAAGAATATGAGTTTCTCTTCACGGAGCCTCAAGAAATTCCATATCATTGTGAGCCCCATCCTTGGATGACTGGAACAATAAAGATTGAAAAAGGAAGATTCTAAGCAGAATACTTTGCAAATATTATCTGACTTTCAATTTCTTTATGTTGTTCAATAATTGAGGCTCTAAATTTAACTTCATGGTCTTTTTTTGGTTCAAAAGAAATAGTTGCTGTAAATTCAGCTTTATTTTCAGGCATTACCTCCTTGTTGATAAAAAGTCTTGATACATTTTGGGATATTTTTTTTCCATTATAGGATTTGTAGAAAATGTGTTCATTAGAATCCAAAATTGTTGTGTTTATTACTATTCCATCATATCTTCCTGGATATGATACCAAAACTGTACCTATAATTTCAGAATTCATATGAATCTCTTTAGAATTTAGAGAAAATTCAATATCTTTCACAAAAAAATATGATTGTATTCTGAATAAATTTGTTAAAGCGGGCCCAAAGGGCTTCGATCCCTTGACCATTGGATTAGAAGTCCAACACTCTATCCATGCTGAGCTATAGGCCCAAAAACCACCATTGTAAATGCTATTTTAAGGGTTTACAACCACTTTTTCTTAAAATTCTCCCTTTCCATTTTAAACAAAAATTGTTGAGCATATCCAGCAAAAGGTCCAAAATAATTTAAAATTTTTTTATGCAAAATTTCATATTGATTATTGGTAATACTTTTCGTAGAAAATTCAAAAACTTGAGGATAATATTTCTCTAATATCCGAATCATCCATCTGTCTAGAGGAAAAGCTTCTAATTTTTCAAGGGAAAAAAGCAATACACAATCTGCAACCTTATTTCCTACGCCAGGAACTTTAGAAATTATTTCTCTGGCTTTGAAATAATTACATTTTTTCAGGTAATCAAAATTAATTTCGTTGGAATAAACCATTTCTGAAGCTTTTTTGATAAAATTTGAACGATATCCGACTCCACAATTTTTTATTTCTTGGATTGAAGCCAAAGCTAGAATTTTTGGTTCAGGGAATAAAAAAAATTCATAATTATCAAAAAATACTATTTTTCCAAAAGTTTTACATATATTTTCCAAACACATTTTGATTTTTTGGATATTTGAATTAGAAGAAACAATAAATGAAATATAACATTGAAAAGGGTCTTGTCTTAACAAACGAAGTCCTAGATACTTTTTTACGGCTTGTTTTGTTATTTCGTCTTTGGAAATAGATTTTAAGATTTCCTCAAGATTATCTTTTTCTCTAAAAAAATCTAACTTCTGTTTTGATAATGATTTGATTTTACCTGACTCGTTTACTCTTAAAACATCATTCCCGTTAATTCCATACCAAAAATTTTGATTTTTTCTCCAAAGAAAAACTTGACCGCTGTTTATGGTATTTTCTAAATCAATTTTATAATAATCTACCATCTCAAATAGATATAATTTCATTAACCGAAGGAGAATGGGCTTCCAGACCAAATTTCTCATGGATCTCTTGGGAAAATTTCTCGCAAGATTCACTATCTCCATGAACTGTCAAAACCTTTGGATTACCTTGTATTTTTTTTACAATTTCAAACAGTTCATTTCTATCTGCATGTCCAGAAAATTCAAATTGCTTTACCTCAGCTGCAACATTAAGATCTTTTCCTCGTGTGTTTACTTTGCCTGTATCAAGAAGCTTTTTGCCAGGAGTTCCATCTCCCTGATAGGAAACAAGAGCAATGCCATTTTTACTATTAAATGAAAGCTGTTGAAGATAATATGTAGCATTTCCACCCACTAACATCCCAGCGGGTGAAATAACTACACAAGGTTCTTCAATTGCCCGCTTTCTCTTATCATGATCTTTTATAGGAATAGCTTCATTAATTGCATCGGCAAAAATTTCAGGATCTCGAAGGTAGTTTGGGTGACGAAACATTATATCATTTACCTTTAATGCCATTCCATCCATTATGATTTTGTGTTTAAAATTTGAATTTTTTAGAATGCATGCCATTTCTTGAGAGCGTTCAACCGAAAAGGATGGGATGAACAATACTCCCTTCCTATCCATAACTTCATTTGCAAATTCAACTAACTCTTTTTCTGACTCTTTTCTTGGCTTTTGTTCAGTTTGAGAATAGGTGCTCTCAATAATAAGAAGGTCAATATCTCCAACATCTAAATCGGCTTCTCGTAACATTCGAGACCCATGTGTTTTTATGTCCCCAGTATAGAAAAGTTTCTTTTTTTCTGATTCAACTAAAACACTACTTCCACCAATCACATGACCCGTTTCTCTTAACTCAAATCTTGCATTTCCCTTAGTAATTTTTTGTTTATAATCAACTTCTTTGGCATTTCTGAGCATATTGTTTAATTCAGGTAAACCAAATGGCTGTGCGTCTTTGGTAATTTTTAACATATCCTCTATTAACAACTGCGTCAAATCAAAAGTTGGTGGGGTAGCATATACATCTGTATTGCCACTCACAAACAAAGAGGGGACATTTCCAGAATGATCAAGATGAGCATGGGTAATTATTATCGCATCCAAATCTTTAGGTTTTACATGTAAAGGATATTGTGGAGGGGTTCCCCGTTTTCCGAACATTACCCCATAATCTAATAATAATTTGGTCCCATTACAATTTACCAAAAAACCGGATCGGCCCACTTCGTTGGAAGCACCTAAAACTTTTACATCCAAGAAATAAACTCAATTCCAAACTATGTTAAAACCTTGCCAACTGGCATCCGATCATTACGTATTGTATGGAATCTACAAAAGCTTTAATTAGTGCAAGCTAAGATCCGATCCACATGGGAAGATCCTATGATGAGTGGATAAAACAACAAGACCAATCTCTTGTTGCGAAAACTCGTGCAGGCGATGAAGGAAATAAAGTACTTCTTAACCAAATTAACTGGATTTGGGTTCACAATCTTATGAACAAGAAGGCAGATCTAAATCCATCTTCAGCAGAATTACTCGATTGGGTAACTTCTGGTCAAATCGATGCAATGAGAAAATAAACGTGAATAACACGTTATCTTTTTGTTTTTTAAATTAACAAAGAGAAGACTAGGCACAATTTTTTACACACAATAAATTAAACTCTTTCATAACAGGGTTATGAAAATCAACTATGGTTTAAATAGCAACTAAGCCATAAAAAAATTGAATAAAATGCCAATAGCAATACTTCCAGACATTGATGAGCAGAGATGTATCGGATGTGCACTATGTGTAGAAATCTGTACAACTCTTGGTCCAGATGTCCTTAGAGTAAAACCAGTCGAAGGCTGGAAGAGAGGTAAAGCATTTGTCTTTTACCCAGAAAGATGTATTTCTGATGG
>JAHELB010000083.1 GCA_024644385.1 Nitrosopumilaceae archaeon
CCAATTTTGGGCATTTCTGGTTAGAACATATAATAAGAATCAAATATTTTTCACCATCATGTACACAGTACGTATTCCAAAGGTGATCAAATTTGGAGAAAACGCACTCGGTGAGACAGAGTATCCAAAAAATGCTCTAGTGGTAACTACAGTTCCACCAGAACTATCAGACAAATGGCTTGGCAAGATGGGAATCCAGGATTACATGCTATATGATAAAGTAAAGCCCGAACCATCAATTGATGATGTCAACTCTTTAATCTCTGAATTCAAAAGCAAGAAGCCTTCTGCTCTAATCGGACTAGGTGGTGGAAGCTCTATGGATGTTGTAAAATATTCTGCACAAGACTTTGGTGTAGAAAAGATTCTAATTCCAACTACATTTGGGACAGGAGCTGAAATGACAACCTATTGCGTTTTAAAATTTGATGGAAAAAAGAAACTTCTCAGAGAAGACAGATTCCTAGCTGACATGGCAGTTGTAGATTCATACTTCATGAATGGCACGCCAGAGCAGGTAATAAAAAATTCAGTGTGTGATGCATGTGCACAAGCAACTGAAGGATTTGACAGCAAGCTAGGAAATGATTTGACTAGGACTTTGTGCAAACAAGCATTTGATATCCTATATGATGCAATAATGAATGACAAGCCAGAAAACTATCCATATGGTTCAATGCTATCTGGAATGGGATTTGGCAATTGTTCCACCACACTAGGTCATGCGTTATCCTATGTTTTCTCAAATGAAGGAGTACCACACGGATACTCTCTATCATCATGCACCACAGTAGCTCACAAACACAACAAATCAATTTTTTATGATAGGTTCAAAGAGGCAATGGCAAAACTAGGCTTTGACAAACTTGATTTAAAGGCAGATGTGTCTGAAGCTGCAGATGTGGTAATGACTGATAAAGGACATTTGGATCCAAATCCAATTCCAATATCAAAGCAAGATGTCATAAAGTGTCTTGAGGATATCAAAGCAGGTAATCTGTAAAATTTCTCAATTTTTTCCCATTTTTTCAAAAATCTCCAAGTCGCCATCAAACTTATTTATCTAGAGAAACTGACCTAATGATACGTGACTCAAAACAGACTCAAATTTGGTATCCAAAACGGTCTTAATGTAGCCAGAGCAGGATACACAGAAGACCAGATTTTAACTGCCTGTATTTTAGCTGACAAGACAGGTTATGATTCTATTTTCTATATGGACCACACAAACGTTCCCCAGTGGAAAAACGCAACTGTGCTAGACCCATGGGTTATGTTGTCAGCTATCGCTGCAGTTACAAACAACGTAGAGTTAGGAACATGTGTTACTGATGCGATTCGACGTCATCCATCAAACATTGCACTGGCTGCAATTACACTAGATAGAGTATCCAAAGGAAGAGCAATTTTAGGAATTGGTGCAGGAGAAGCACAGAACCTCAAAGAGTTTTGCATACCATTTGAAAAACCAGTATCAAAATGGAAAGAGCAAATTGAGGTAATCAAAACTTTGTACAAATCCACTCCAGATAATACTGTAGATTATAATGGAAAATATTACCAACTAGAAGGTGCATGTCTGCAAGCCCCACCTATCAGAAAACCCCACCCACCAACTTACATGGCAGCAGGTGGAAAGCGTACACTAGAGTTGACAGGACAATTAGGGGATGGTTGGTTACCAATCGGTTATACTCCGGAATTATTTGAAGACCATAGAATACAAATTGAGAGTGCAATGGACAAACACAACCGTACACAAGAAGAAAAGGACAACTTTGAAATGGCACTTGACATTGATGTGTATTTTTCAGAAGATGCTGAAGAGTCTTGGGCAAAGATGAAAGAGGCAGTCAAGGTTAGTTTGTTTAAACCAGAGGTTCTTAGAGTGCACCAATTAAAAGAGATTGAGGGCTTTGACTTTGTAAAATATTTCACAGAATATTCAATGTCAGACCAATCATGGATTGTAAAGATGAGAGAAGCAGCTACAAAGATTCCAGACCCAGTAGCACGATCCTCAACTGCAGTTGGAACTCCCGATGATGTAATTCCAGTATTTGAGAGATTCATGGAGGCAGGTGTAAACCACTTTGTTATTAGATTCTGGGGCAAGAATTATTTCGGTTCAATTGACAAGTTTGCCTCCCATGTAATGCCACACCTTAGAGAAAAGGCAAAACAATAAGGCGTTTTACCACATGACATACAGAAACTGATTTACCACAACCAGGAAAAATAAGAGTAATGACTGATTACCTTTCAGATACCATCGATGAGTGCCTCAAAATATTAGATGAAAATGTAGATTTTTTGGCAAAATTAGAAATGGATTTGGAGGATAACAAGGAAGATTCCCTTGAAACAGACATGCAACTATACCAGTTAATTGACATGGCAGAAGATGTACATGATTCTTCAAAATTAAAACAAGCTGAAATTAATCTAATTAAAAGACAAGAAGAACCCTTGTAACTATTAGGACTTGTGGGGTCTGGTTCTGTTTTTTACTTTTGCCCTGCTTTTTGATTTTGCAAAAATTTTTACCTGACGTTTTTGCTTTTGTTTTTCTAGTCTTTTTCTTGTCCGCTCCGATGACTTTGTTGCTTGTTGAAAAATTCTAACCTTACTTCCATCCTTGGCCATAATTGGTTTTCCTTTGAACCGTTTTTGTACCTCTAGACATTTTTTATAGTATTTTTTTAGGCAGAGAAAAATTCTCCTTGTATCTCCATGGACTTCTTTGACATCCTTTGATTTTTTTAATTCATTTAGAACGTTTCGTAATAATCCCTTATCGATATCAGTAATTCTATGAATCTCTCTGAACCAAATAAATTTTGAATCAGCTCCCCATTCCTCAAGTAGGGTAATCACTTTTTCTGTGGCCTCTTCTTTTTCCTTGTCTCTTTCATCCAATGGTTTTTCTATTTGTAATGGTGTATTTTAGGTGTTACAATAAAAGAGAATCCTGAAGCATTCAAGAACCTTTTTTGAATAGTGTGTCATGTTTTAAGAAATCTTTTGGTATAGGAAA